>NZ_CP040887.1:1889150-2204008 GCF_006337125.1 Serinicoccus chungangensis | reverse complement strand
CCCGAGGCGCTGGTCCAGCTCGCCGAACGGGGGCCAGAGGAGCTCCGTCCGGCCTTCGAGGAGTTCGCGCACGACTACCGGGCCACCGGGCGGTTCTCGGAGAGCCTGGACCTGCTCAAGGACCGCATGGCCGACCCCGTCGCGGACCGTCTCGTCGAAGCCCTCCGGATCGCGCGGGACGTCGGGGGCACCGACCTCGGGCGGGTGCTGCGGACGCTGTCGTCCTTCCTGCGGGACGATGCGCGAGCGCGGGCGGAGCTCGAGGCGCGCCAGTCCTGGACCGTCAACGCGGCACGGCTGGCCATGGCGGCCCCGTGGGCGGTGCTCCTCCTCCTGGCCACGCGCGGGAGCACGCTGCAGGCCTACGGGACACCCGCCGGGGCAGTGGTGCTCGCGGTCGGAGCAGGGCTGACCCTGGTCGCCTACCGGGTCATGGTCGCGATCGGGCGTCTGCCCGAGGAGACCAGGGTGCTGCGATGACCGGGGCCTGGTGGGGAGCACTGCTGGGGCTCGTGCTCGCGTGCGGGCTCCTGCTGGCCTGGGCCGGCCTCCCGGTCGCGCGTCGGGTCAGGCTGGCCGACCGGATCGAGCCCTATCTCGACCGACCTCCTCGTCAGTCCCGGCTGCTCGTGCTCGACGACTCGCGTCCCTGGCGGGCCGGTGAGCTGCTCGCTCCCGTGGCCGCCCGGGCCGCGCGTCTCCTGGACCGCGTGCTCGGCGGCGAGGAGTCGGTGCGGACCCGGTTGCACCGGTCCGGCCGGACGGCTGACGTCGAGGCGTTCCGCGTGCAGCAGGTGGTGTGGGGAGTCCTGTGCGCCGCGGTCGCGGTGCTGCTCGGGGTGCTGCTGTGGTTCACCCGGGGCACGAGTCCGGGCGTCGTCCTGCTGCTGGTCGGCTGCGCCTTCCTCGCCGGTGTCATGCTCCGGGACCACCTGCTCAGCCGTGCGGCGGCACGGCGCGAGCGCCAGATCATGGCCGAGTTCCCCGCTGTCGCCGAGCTCCTGGCGCTGTCGGTCACGGCGGGGGAGGGGACGGCACAGGCGCTGGAGCGGGTGGCCAGGCTGTCCCGCGGCGAGCTCGCCGCCGAGCTCGACCTGTGCCTCGCCCAGGCCCGCACGGGAGCCAGCCTCCCGGAGGCGCTGCACGGGCTCAGCCGGCGCACCGGGATCGGGCCGATCATCCGCTTCGTCGACGGCCTCGTCGTGGCCCTGCAGCGCGGGACGCCCCTGGGCGAGGTGCTCCGGGCGCAAGCCGCGGACGCGCGCGAGGCGGCCCGCCAGGAGCTCATCGAGGAGGGCGGCAAGCGGGAGATCAGCATGATGGTCCCCGTCGTCTTCCTCATCCTGCCCGTGACGGTGCTGTTCGCCGTCTTCCCAGGCGTGACGATGCTGCGCCTGGCGATGTGAAGGTCCACTCACCGAGGAGAGTCCGATGATCCGACGATTCGTCACCGCGTCAGCCGTGCTCAGCCAGCGCGTACGTCGATGGCGCGAGGAGCCCGAGCGCGGAGACGTGCCCGGGTGGGTGCTCATCACCATCATGACCGCCGGGCTGGTCGCCGCCCTGTGGCTCGTCGCCGAGCCCCTGCTGACCGGCCTGTTCACCAACGCGGTCAGCGCTGTCACCGGCCCCTGAGATGTCCGGCGGCTCTGCCGAGCGGGGAGCGGCCGCCGCCGAGTTCGCCATGCTGGCGGGCCTGGTCAGCGTCCTCATGCTGGCCGTCGTGCAGCTGGCGTTCGGGCTGCACCTGCACAACACGGCCACCGCCCACGTCGTCGAGGGCGCCAGGGCCGGGGCTCGGGCGGACGCCTCCCCGGCCGACGGGGCCCGCCGGGCACAGGAGCTGCTGTCCTCCAGCCTGACCGGGGGCGGCCCAGGGGTGACGGTGTCCGCGAGACGCACCGTCGTCGACGGGGTCGCGGTCGTCGAGGTCAGCGCGACCATGCCGCTGCCGATCTTCGGCCCGCTCGGGCCGGGGGAGTCGATGACGGTCGTCGGCCACGCCTACGCGGAGGACCAGTGAGGGTGCGCGCCGAGCGTGGCTCGATGACGGTCGAGGTCGCCTTCCTGCTGGTCCTGCTCGTCGTCCCGCTGTTCTACCTCGTCGGCACCGTCGGACGGATCCAGGCCGGGGCGTATGCCGTCACCGCCGCCGCGCGCGAGGCCGGCCGGGCGTTCGTGACCGCGGAGGACGCCGCCGAGGCGTCGGCCCGGGCCCAGGTGGCGGCGGGGCTCGTCTACCGCGCGCACGGCTTCGAGCCGCGGGCGGGCACGGTGCAGCTCTCGTGCGGGCAGAGCGGGTGCCTCACACCCGGCGGGAGCGTGCGGGCCGACTCCCAGGTCAGCGTCGAGCTGCCGCTCGTGCCCGACTTCATGCGCGACCGGCTCCCGACCACGGTCACGCTGACCGCCAGCCACCTGGAGACGGTGGACGAGTTCCGGGCGGGCACCCCGTGACCGCCCTCCACGCCGAGGGCCGGGACCCGCGGAGATGTCGTGCCCTCCGGTCCCTCGGCGGGTCACCTCGGCGGGTCGCACCGGCGCGCGACGCCGGACAGATGAGCATCCTGCTCATCGGGATGGTGGCGATCACCCTGACGATCATCATGGCCGTCGTGGGCGTGACGTCCGTGCAGCTGAGCCGCATCCAGCTGCTGGACGCCGCGGACGCCGCCGCGCTCGACGCGAGTGACGCCCTGGCCGAGGCGCAGGTCTACGAGGGCGGCATCGGCTCCGGCCCGCCGCTGAGCGATGCGACGGTCGTCGAGGCCGCGTCGGCCCACCTCGAGCGACGCGTCATGCCCACCCGCGTCGTCTCCTGGGCCGTGGGGTCGGGCACCGGGACCCCCGACGGGCGCACGGCGGTCGTGACCGTCACCGGGCAGGCCGAGGTCCCTGTCGTGACCGCCGTGCTGAGAGCCGTGGGCGGGGGAGTCTCGATCACGGTCACCTCGACGGCCCGCTCGGACATCGACCCCTGACCGGGCGTCTCCGACCGGCCGGTCGGTGGCTCGTCCACACGAGCGGGGGCGCGGCCGGCGGCATACCTCCTGGGCGGGGTGCGCCGTCGCCTGACAGCATGGCGGTATGCGCGACATCACCCAGGAGACCTTCGACGCGGTCCTCTTCGACAACGACGGCACCCTCACGGACTCGTCCGGGCCGGTCGAGCGCTCGTGGCGCTCCTGGGCCGCCGACCACGGCGTCGACTTCGCGCGGTTCGGCAACTTCCACGGGGTGACCAGCCGCGGCATCGTCGAGCGGGTGGCCCCCCACCTGGACGCGGACGCCGCCACCGCCGACATCGACCGGCGCGAGCTGGAGGACCTGGACGGGATCGTCGCGCTCCCCGGTGCCGTGGACGCGTTGGCGGCGGTCGGGTCGCGCGCGGCCATCGTGACGTCCGCCGGGCGCGAGCTCGCCGTGCTCCGGATCGACGCCGCCGGGCTGAGCGCCCCGGCCGTCGTCGTCACCGCCGACGACATCACCCGCGGCAAGCCGGACCCGGAGCCCTACCTGATCGGGGCCCGCCACCTCGACGCCGACCCCGCGCGGTGCCTGGTCGTCGAGGACGCCGTCGCCGGTCTGGAGTCGGGTCGGGCGGCGGGTGCGGCGACCCTCGCCGTCCTGACGACCCACACCCGGGAGGAGCTCGAGGGTCAGGCCGACCTCGCCGTCGACTCGCTCGCGGACGTGCGCCTGGAGGTCACCGACGCCGGGGTCCGCGTGCACCTGCGTGGGCGCTGAGGCCGAAGGTTCGTGCGCGGTGGTGGCCCTCCAGGGGCCACGACTGCACACGCTGGGCGGCGGTGTCGCCCGCGTGGCCTGCTCTGTGCGCGCCGATGGCCCTCCTGGGGCCACGACTGCACACGACGGCTGGCGGCCCAGCACCGGTCGTGCGACCAGGCGGTGGGGGAGGGCGTGCTGGCCGTCCGGGACGACCGGGGCCACCCGGGCCGAACGGGGCCACCCGGGGGGTGTTCGCCCGGCGGCCGCCACGCCCTGACCTGCGGCGATCCGGTCGAGCCTGACAAGGGGTGGGAACCTACGATACCGTAACCTACGCAAGCGAAACCTACGTCGGCGTAGGTTGCTCCCCGACCAGAGAGGTGTCCCCTCGGATGGCCGCACTCCCCGCTACACCCATCGACCTTCCCACCCAGACCGACCGCCCACGCCCCACGATCATCCAGGGCGGCATGGGCGTCGCCGTGTCCGGCTGGCGCCTCGCCCGCCAGGTGGCGCGCGCCGGCCACCTCGGCGTGGTCTCCGGCACGGCGATGGACGCCGTCATCAGCCGCGTGCTGCAGGACGGCGACCCCGGGGGTCACTACCGCCGGGCGATGGCCGCCTTCCCCAGCCAGGCGATGGCGCAGCGGGTGCTGGACAAGTACTTCATCGAGGGTGGCAAGGAGCCGGGCGCCTCCTACAAGCCCATCCCCAAGCTCACCCTGGAGACCGCCCGGGCCGGGCAGGAGCTCGGCGTCGTCGGCAACTTCGCCGAGGTGTGGCTCGCCAAGGAAGGGCTCTCCGAGCACTCCACCGAGGGCGCGGTCGGCATCAACTGCCTGGAGAAGATCCAGATGGCCAACCCCACGGCCATCCTCGGCGCCATGCTGGCCGGGGTCGACTACGTCCTCATGGGCGCGGGCATCCCCCGGGAGATCCCGCAGCTGCTGCGCTCGCTGGCCGCGGGCGAGCCGGGCAGCATCTCTGCCGACGTCGCCGGGGGGTCCCTGCGCCGGCACGTGACCGTGGACCCGGCCGACCTGCTCGGCGAGGACCTGCCGTCGGTGAGCAAGCCGGACTTCCTGGCGATCATCTCGGTCGACCAGCTCGCCAACTACCTCAACCGCGACCCGGAGATCCGCCCCGACGGCTTCGTCGTCGAGCGCCCCCCGGCCGGTGGGCACTCCGCGCCCCCGCGGGGCAAGATGCAGCTGGACGACGCGGGGGAGCCGGTCTACGGCGCCCGCGACGAGGCCGACCTGGCCAAGATGACCCAGATCGGGCTGCCGTTCTGGATGGCCGGTGCCTACTCCACCCCCGACAAGGTCGCCGAGGCGCTCGCCGCCGGCGCCGTCGGGGTGCAGGTGGGCACGCTCTTCGCCCTCTCCCACGACTCGGGCCTGGCCGACACCCCCCGGGAGCAGCTGCTCGGCCGGCTGCGCACCGGGGAGCTCGCCGTGCGCAACGACCCCCGCGCCAGCCCGACCGGGTTCCCCTTCAAGGTGGCCACCCTGGAGGGCACCGCCAGCCAGGTCGAGGTCTACGAGGCGCGGCCGCGGCTGTGCGACCTGTCCTACCTGCGCCAGCCCTACGAGCGTGAGGACGGCGAGGTCGGCTACCGCTGCGCCTCCGAGCCGGTCCACATGTACCTCAAGAAGGGCGGCGAGGAGGCCGACACCGTCGGGCGCAAGTGCCTGTGCAACGGGCTCATGGCCAACATCGGGCTCGGCCAGGAGCGCAAGGACGGGTATGCCGAGGACACCCTCGTGACCCTGGGCCAGGACCTCGCCGGTGCCACCGCGCTCATCGAGCGGCACCCCGAGGGCTGGTCGGCCCTGGAGGCGCTGGACTACCTGCAGGAGCAGGTGGCCGCGGGTCTGCGGCTGCGGCACACCGCCTGACGCGTCCCGGCCGCCGCGGCCGGGCGGCGGTGCTTATGATGCGGTCACCGCACCGCCGCGTCGGCCCGTACCCAGGGGGGTCGCTTCCGGGCGTGCACGTCTGGAAGGGGTCGACGATGACCGGAGTCAGCAGCAGGCAGACCGAGCGCAGCCGGGAGGAGCGCAAGGTGCTGGCCGGCACCCTGGTCGGCACCACCATCGAGTGGTACGACTTCTTCATCTACGCGCAGGCCGCCGCGCTGGTCCTCGGGCAGCTCTTCTTCGCCCCCATGGGCGAGGGCGGGGCGCAGCTCGCGGCCTGGGCCTCGTTGGGCATCAGCTTCCTGGTGCGCCCGCTCGGTGCGGTCGTCGCCGGCCACCTCGGTGACCGCTTCGGGCGCAAGGTCGTCCTCGTCTTCACGCTGGTGGGCATGGGCGGCGCCACCGCGATCATCGGCCTGCTCCCGACCTACGCCCAGATCGGCGTCGCGGCTCCGGTCCTGCTCATCCTCATGCGGCTCCTGCAGGGCTTCTCCGCCGGCGGTGAGTGGGGCGGCGCCGCGCTCATGTCCGTCGAGCACGCCCCCCGGGGCCGGCGCGGGCTGTTCGGCGCCTACCCCCAGATCGGGGTGCCGATCGGGATGATCCTGGCGACGCTGTTCATGTTCGGGCTGAGCACGTTCATGACCGACGAGCAGTTCCTCACCTGGGGCTGGCGCATCCCGTTCCTCTTCTCGATCCTGCTCATCGGTGTCGGCTACTGGATCCGGCGCGCCGTCGAGGAGTCACCGGTGTTCGCCGAGATGGCGCGGCTGCGGCAGAAGGAGTCGGCGCCGCTCGGCGAGCTGTTCCGCCACCACCGCAAGAACGTCCTGCTCGCCGCGCTGATCTTCGCCGCCAACAACGCCGCCGGCTACCTCGTCATCGCCTACTTCAACGGCTACGGCGTCAACGCGCTCGGCATGGAGCGCACCGAGACCCTCGTCGCCTCCCTCATCGGCGGTGTCGGCTGGTTGGTCTTCACGCTCTACGGCGGCCACATCTCCGACCGGATCGGCCGCGTCCTGACCTTCCAGATCGGCTACGGCATCATCATCCTCTGGGCGATCCCCATGTGGTTCCTGCTCGACACCGCCTCGCTGCCGCTGTTCACCCTCGCGATCCTCGTGCTGACGCTGGGTCTCGGACCGTCCTACGGCCCGCAGTCGGCGCTCTACGCCGAGATGTTCCCGGCCCGGGTGCGCTACTCGGGCGTCTCCATCGGGTATGCCCTGGGCTCGATCGTCGGCGGCGCCTTCGCCCCGCTCATCGCCGAGCTGCTGCTGCAGCGCACCGGCCAGTCGTGGAGCATCGGCGTCTACATCGCGGTGCTGGCGATCATCTCCTTCGCCGCGGTCTCGATGGTCCCGAAGTCGCTCCAGGACTCCGACCTGCACCTCCAGGAGGAGCCGGCGCGCCACTGAGCCGGGCACAGGCATACCTCGGGCCGCACAGCGGTCGCCCCCTGTCCGCGAGCGGCCCTAGGGTGCCGGTCATGAGCGAGATCACCATCGACGACGTCGGCCGCCCCGAGCCCCCGCTGGCGGCGGGGGAGGCGGCGACCCTGGCCGGGTTCCTCGACTACCAGCGCGCCACGCTGGAGTGGAAGACGCGCGACCTGGCGGCCGACGGGCTGCGCCTGCGCCTGCCCGGCCACCCCAGCGGCATGACGCTGGGCGGCCTGCTCAAGCACCTGGCGTGGGTGGAGGACCACTGGTTCACCCAGGTGGTCTCCCGCGCGGCGATGCCCGACCCGTGGGACACCGTCGACTGGTCGGCGGACGAGGACTGGGAGTGGTCCAGCGCCGCCGAGGACGACCCGGACGCGCTGCGCCAGGTCTGGGCCCGGTCCGTCGAGCGCTCCCGGGCCGTGCTCGCCGAGGCGCTGGCCGTCGAGGGCGCGGACCCGCTCGGCGCCACGCACCCGGCCTGGGGCGGGCAGGCGGAGGTGTCGGTCCGGTGGGTGCTCGCCCACATGGTCGAGGAGTACGCGCGGCACAACGGGCACGCGGACGTGCTCCGCGAGCTGGCCGACGGTCAGACGGGGGAGTAGCGCCGCTCCGGCACCCGGCCGGGACGGGCCCGTCGCTGGCGTAGGCTGGTGGATCGTGGCAGTCGACTTCGAGACCGAGATCAAGCAGCTCCGCACGACCATGGCGTCCGTGCGGGAGGTGACCGACCTCGAGCGCCTGGGCGCCCAGATCGCCGACCTCGAGGCCGAGGCGAGCGCGCCCGACCTGTGGGACGACGTCGAGCGGGCGCAGAAGCTCACCTCCAAGCTCTCCCGGGCCAAGGCCGAGCACGACAAGATCACCGGCATGGACGCGCGGATCGACGACCTGGAGGCCCTCGTCGAGCTCGGTCGCGAGGAGAACGACGCCGAGACGATGCAGGAGGCGGAGAAGGAGCTCGCCGGCCTGCGCAAGGCGGTCCAGCTGCTGGAGGTCCGCACCCTGCTCAACGGGGAGTACGACATCCGCGAGGCCGTCGTCACCATCCGCTCCGGTGCCGGCGGTGTGGACGCCGCTGACTTCGCCGAGATGCTCCTGCGGATGTACCTGCGGTGGGCCGAGCGGCACGACTACCCGACCGCTGTCCTGGACACCTCCTACGCCGAGGAGGCCGGGCTGAAGTCGGCGACCTTCGAGGTGAAGGTCCCTTACGCCTTCGGCACCCTCGCCGTCGAGGCCGGCACCCACCGCCTGGTCCGCATCAGCCCCTTCGACAACCAGGGCCGGCGGCAGACCAGCTTCGCCGCGGTCGAGGTGGTGCCGCTCATCGAGAGCACCGACACCATCGAGATCCCCGAGGCGGACCTCAAGATCGACGTCTTCCGCTCCAGCGGGCCCGGGGGCCAGTCGGTCAACACCACCGACTCCGCCGTCCGGATGACCCACCTGCCCACCGGCACCGTCGTCTCGATGCAGAACGAGAAGAGCCAGATCCAGAACCGCGCCGCCGCGCTCCGGGTGCTCCAGTCGCGGCTGCTGCTGCTCAAGAAGGCCGAGGAGGACGCCGCGCGCAAGGAGATGGCCGGCGACGTCAAGGCGTCCTGGGGCGACCAGATGCGCTCCTACGTCCTGCACCCTTACCAGATGGTCAAGGACCTGCGCACCGGACACGAGGTCGGGTCCACCGCCGCGGTGCTCGACGGCGACATCGACGACTTCATCGACGCCGGGATCCGGTGGAAGCGCTCCGCCGACCGCCAGGACGCCTGAGCGGTCCCCGCACGCGGAACGGGCGGCATACCTCGCGATGAGGTATGCCGCCCGCTCACGTCAGGGGCGTGCGCCGGTCAGTTCTTGCCCTTGCCCTTGCCCCGGTTGCCCGTGTCGAGACCGACCAGGACGGGGTCGTGGTCGGAGCTGGCGAACTGGTCGTCGCTGTGGAAGTCGACGACGTTGTAGTTGCGCCGGCTGTACTGGAACGCGATCGACTCGTCGGCGTTGATGTCCCACACGCCCGCACCGGTGACCAGGCGCTGCGCCTTCTCGTTGGCGAAGACGTGGTCCAGGGAGCCCAGGCGGCCACTGAACTGGTAGGTCATCGAGTCCGGCTCGTCGGCCCGGGCCAGGTTGGTGTAGCCCGCGTCCTCGATGATGCGGACCGGGTCCTCCCGGCTGTAGGCGTTGAAGTCGCCCATGAGGAAGATCGCCTCGTCCTCGAACATCTCCTCCGACCAGGCGGTCAGCGCCTCGGCCTGCGCGATGCGCGAGGGGTTGGCGTTGCCCTGGCCGGTGCCGTCGTCCTCGCCCGAGCCCTTGGACTTGAAGTGGTTGGCGACCGCGACGAACGGCTTGCCGGTGCCCGTGGCCTTGAACTTCTGGGCCAGCGGGTAGCGGGCGTTGGCGAAGGCGTCGTCCAGCTGGATCATCGACGGGCCCAGGAGCTGGACCTGGTCCGGGTCGTAGATGAACGCGGTCCGGATGACGTCCTCGTTGGGCGGGGTGACCGTCGGGGACGGGGCGTAGGCCCAGCGCTGCTCACCGGCCTCGGCGTTGAGCGCGGCCACGAGGTCGGCCAGCGCCTTGTCGCGCGGGTGGTCGACGTAGGACAGGGCCGCGGAGTTCTCGATCTCCATGAGCGCCAGCACCTCGGCGTCGGTGCCGTTGATGGCGGTCACCAGCTTGGCCTGCTGGTCGGCGAAGGCCTGCTCGGACCAGGCGCCACGGACCTCGCAGAAGTCCGTCGCGACCGGGTTGCCGAAGCGGTCGGCGAAGAAGTCGCAGCCCTCCTCGTCCTGACCGAGGTCGGAGAAGTAGTTGAGGACGTTGAACGCGCCGATCTGGATGTTGCCACCCACCTCGGGCGCGGCGTACTCCCGGTCGTTCTCGCTGCTGATCGGGTCGACCGGGCTGTCCGAGCCGACCACCTGGCCCACCGGCTGGTAGTTCCACTGGAAGCGGTAGTCCAGGACGACCGGCTGCTCGAAGGTGACCTGCGAGCCGGTGCGGTGCGGCTCCTCCGCCGACAGGTAGGGCAGCGGGGAGTCCTGGGCCGTGCTGTTGCGGATGTAGTCCCAGCTGGAGCCGTCGTCCAGGGTGATGTACTTCTCCTGGTTCGCCGCCTCGTAGGCCTCGGCCTCCGGGCCGGGGAGCACCTGGTCGGTCGCCTGGTAGAGCGGTTCGTCACCGACCGCCAGCCCGAGCTGGCCGTACTGGTTGAGCTGGTAGTTGTTGGTGATGGTGTAGGTCCCCTCGGGCTGCACGAGCATGCCCTCGTAGACCTCCTTCTCGGCGTCCGTCGCCGGGAGGCTGCTCAGCACGGTCGGGACGACCGCCTCGCAGCTGTCCACGACGGTGACGAAGCCGCCGGAGATCTCGGTGAGGCCGTTGTACTCGACGACCTCGCCGTCCTCGACCTCGACGCAGTCGCCGATCTCCAGGTTGTCGGCCGCCCAGGAGCTGTAGAGGAAGACGCCGTCCGAGGCGTCGCCCGGTGCCTTGGCCGCGCCGCCGGAGCCGGCGGTCTGCAGGTAGACGCCGTTGAAGCCGCCGGTCGGGTAGGCCGCGGTCACGACGCCGCTGGTGTTCACCGGCTGGCCCTCCAGGGGAGAGGTGGCACCGGTGCCCTGGATCTGCGCGATCGTCGCGTCGACCGGCTCCGGGTCGGGCTCGGGCTCGGGGTCTGTGCCCCCACCGCTCCCGGTCGGGGTCGGCTCGCCCCGGGTGAAGTCGGCGGCGTTGTCGTCGGTGTCGACCGCGTCGCTGCGGCTGGCCGAGGTCGTGTTGGACAGGCCGGGAGCCGCGCCGCTGCCCTCGAAGCGGGTGGCCGAGCCGTAGCCGACGAGGTCGACGACCTCGCCGTCGAGGCTGAGCTCGACGATGCCGTTGGAGCCGGACATGGAGGCGCCACACTCGATGTCGGGGTCGGGCAGCGGGGTGGTGCCGCCGGAGCCGGGGTTCTGCTGGATGAGGTACGAGGCGCCCGGCTCGACCGTGCCGGACAACGGGCACGCTTTGCCCAGGTTGCCGGACGAGGAGTAGTAGGAGACGGCATACCCGTCGAGGTCGACCGGGGCGTCGGTCGAGTTGACGAGCTCGACGAAGTCGTGGGTGTAGACCGCGCCGCTGTTGCCGCCGCCGCCGTAGACCTCGTTGACGACGAGGCCGGGGCCGGCGGCCTGGACCGCGGGGGAGAGGGCGACGAGGCCGGTGACGGCCAGGGCTGCCGTCGACGCGGCGGCCACGGCGCGCCTGGGGACGTTCTGCATGTGGTGCACTCCAATGGGCAAGGGACGGTGGGCGTGTGCCGCTGTGACGGCTCCACGACCGTAGCCCGTGGGGCCGACAGACGCTCCCCGACCCGCGTGCGACACCCCAGATGTCACGCAGAGTTCGCCCGGTCCCCGGGATCGGCGTGCGCCCGGCGTGGGAGCCCTTGACCCCAGGCACCCGTCGGCTACCGTGTGTCGCGGTCGAAACTCCTCACCCACACGTCACAGTCGTCCCACACACCTCTGGAGTCCCGCCCGGATGATCACCATGGAGCGCGTCAGCCTGCGCTACGCCAAGGCTGACCCCTGGGCGCTGGACGAGGTCGACCTGGACGTGCGGCGGGGCGAGTTCTGCTTCGTCGTGGGGGAGTCCGGGTCGGGCAAGTCCTCCCTGCTGCGGCTGGTCATCCTGGAGCAGCGGCCCAGCCGGGGGCGTGTCCTCGTCGCCGGCCACGACCTCGGCGAGCTGGCCCCCCGCAGGGTGCACCTGCTGCGCCGTCAGATCGGCACCGTCTTCCAGGACTTCCGCCTGCTCTCGGGCAAGACCGTCCACCAGAACGTCGCCTACGTGCTGCAGGTCCTCGGCGCGAGCCGGCACGAGATCCGCCAGCGGGTGCCGGAGACCCTCGACCTCGTGGGGCTGCAGGGCAAGGGCAGGAGGCTGCCGCACGAGCTCTCCGGCGGCGAGCAGCAGCGGGTCGCCATCGCCCGGGCGATGGTCAACAAGCCGCCGATCCTGCTCGCCGACGAACCCACCGGCAACCTGGACCCGGACACCAGCGAGGAGATCGTCGCCATCCTGGACCGGATCAACCGGGCCGGGACGACCGTGCTCATGGCCACCCACGACACGACGATCGTCGACCACTTCCGCAAGCGGGTCGTCCAGCTGCAGGACGGCCAGGTCGTCCGCGACCAGGCCGAGGGCGGCTACCGCCAGGTGGCGCTCCCGTGAGGCCCGGCTTCCTCCTCGGCGAGGTCGGCAACGGGCTGCGCCGCAACTTCTCCATGTTCGTCTCCGTCGTGCTGGTGACGATGGTCTCGCTCTTCTTCCTCGGTGTCGGCCTGCTCGCCCAGGCCCAGGTCAGCACCGCCAAGGGTGAGTGGTACGACCGGGTCCAGGTCTCGATCTTCCTGTGCACCCCGGACTCCACGGACGCCCCCGGCTGCACGGCCGGTGCGGTGACGCCGGAGCAGCGGGACCAGATCGAGAGCGACCTGCAGGGCCTCGAGCCGCTGGTCACCGAGTACTTCTACGAGTCGAACGCGGAGGCGTACGAGCGGTTCACCGAGCAGTTCCGCAACTCCTCGGCGCTGGAGTCGGTGCCCCAGGAGTCCATCCCGGCCTCGTTCCGGGTCAACCTGTCCGACCCGTCGCAGTACGACGTCATCCGCGCCGCCTTCGAGCAGGCACCCGGCGTCGACAGCGTCGAGGACCAGCGCGAGGTCGTCGACCGGCTCTTCGCCTTCCTCGGCGCCCTCAGCTGGGGCGCGCTCGCGCTCGCGGTGGCGATGGTCGTGTGCGCGGTCCTGCTCATCTCCACGACGATCCGGCTCACCGCCTGGACCCGCCGCAAGGAGACCGCGATCCAACGGATGGTGGGGGCCTCGGCCTTCTCCATCCGGCTGCCGTTCATCCTCGAGACCGTCGTGGCCGCCCTGCTCGGCGCCGCGCTGGCGGTGGCCCTGCTCTGGGCGACCGTGCGCTTCGGGATCAGCGGTTTCCTGTCCGAGCTGCTCGCGGGGGAGAGCGGCCTCGTCAGCCTGGTCGGCGAGCGCGACCTGTGGCTGATCACCCCGTTCCTCGTCGGTGGGGCAGTGCTGCTCGCCGTCGTGACCGCCTGGACCGCGCTGCGGCGCCACGTCAGGGTCTGAGAAGGAGAAGACACCATGGTGAGAACCCCCCGACCCGGCCCCGGGCGAGACGGCGCGACGCCGGCCCGGCGCGTGGCGGCATACCGGCCGCGCGTGCGCCGAGCCTTGGCCCTGGCCCTCGTCGGCGCGATCGGCGTGGCCACCCCCGCGCTGGCCTCCGGCGAGCTGGACGACATCCGTGACCGGCTGAGCAGCGTCGAGGACGAGCGGCAGCGCGCGAGCGCCGACCGGGAGAGCTCGGCCGAGCAGGTGCACGAGCTCGGCGAGGAGCTGGAGCACACCAGCGCCGAGCTGGTCGCTGCCGACCAGCGGCTGCAGGAGATCACCGCCCAGGTCGACGAGGCACGCATCGTGCTGGAGGAGGCCGAGCTCGACCTCGCCGACGCGGAGGCCGAGACGGCCCGGATCGAGGGCGAGCTGGCCCTGGCGCGGGAGAACGAGGCGCAGATCGAGGACTCGCTGGAGCAGGTCGCGGACGACCGGGCGGACACGTCGGCGACGGTCGGGGCGATCGCGCGGCAGAGCTACAAGCAGGGCGGTATGGGCTCGCTCGCGACCACCCTGGACCTCCTGTCCGGCGAGGCGGACGCCGTGGACCAGATGTCGATGGCACGGACGGTGCTGCGGGTCCAGGACCAGCAGATCCGGCAGCTGGCGACGCAGGAGGCCGAGCAGGTCGCCGAGCAGGACCGGCTGGCCGGGGTGCGCTCCGACATCGCCTACCTGCTCGCCAAGGCCGAGGCCAACGTCGTCGCCAAGGAGCAGGCGCGCGCCACGGCGGACGCCGCCAAGGCCGCGCTCGAGCAGCGGGAGGCCGAGCAGGAGCAGGCCAAGGCCGACCTGGAGACCGAGAAGGCCAAGGTCGAGGAGTCGTTGGCGGCCGAGCAGGAGCGTTCGGAGGCCCTCGAGGACGAGCTGGCCGAGCTCGCGAGGACCAAGGACGGGCTCGAGCAGCAGGAGCAGGCCGAGCTGGAGCGCATCGAGGAGGCCCGGCGCAAGGCCGAGGAGGAGGCTCGACGCAAGGCCGAGGAGGAGGCTCGTCGGCAGGCGGCCGCGGAGGCTGCGGCGAAGCGGGCGGCGGAGGAGGAGGCCGCGCGTCAACGCGCCGCCGAGCGGGAGGCCCAGCGCCAGCGCGAGGCCGAGGCCGAGGCGCAGCGGCTGCGCGACGAGGCTGCTGCCGCCGAGGCGGCACGCCGGGCCGAGGCGGCCGAGGCGGAGGCGGCCGCGGCCGCCCAGGCGGCGCAGGAAGCAGCAGCCCGGGAGGCGGCCGAGCGCCAGGCCGCGGAGGAGCGGGCCTCGCGTCAGGCGGAGGAGGAGCGTCAGGCGGCCGCGGCGGCGTCCAGCGGCATCCTGTCGGCCCCGTCCGCGGGGCCGATCACCAGCGAGTTCGGCAACCGCTTCCACCCGGTCTTCCAGACCTGGCGGCTGCACGCCGGGATCGACTTCGGGCCGGGCTGCGGGACCCCGGTGACCGCAGCCGCCGACGGCGTGGTCTACAGCTCCGGCTTCGACGCCGGCGGGGGGAACATGGTCATCATCGACCACGGCGTCCTGCGCGGGGTGAACCTCACGACGAGCTACCTGCACATGCAGAGCGCCGCGGTGGTCTCGGCCGGTCAGGCGGTGAGCCGCGGTCAACTCCTGGGGTATGTCGGCAGCACCGGGGCGTCCACGGGCTGCCACCTGCACTTCGAGACCCGGGAGAACGGCACCCCGGTCAACCCGCGCACCTGGCTCTGAGCCCGGTCCGGCCGAGAACCCTGGTGAACGCCGGGCTCCGGTCGCCTACACTTGACCGGCCATGCCCAAGGAGACCGGACGCAAGCTGATCGCCAGCAACAAGAAGGCCCGACACGAGTACCTCATCGAGGACACCGTCGAGGCCGGCCTCGTGCTGACCGGCACCGAGGTGAAGTCGTTGCGGATGGGGCGGGCCAGCCTCGTCGACGGGTACGCCACGCAGTACCAGGGTGAGCTGTGGCTGGAGGGGGTGCACATCCCGGAGTACACCCAGGGGACGTGGACCAACCACGCGGCGCGACGGCGGCGCAAGCTCCTGCTGCACCGCGAGCAGATCGACAAGCTGGTGGCCAAGGCCGAGCAGGCCGGGCACACCATCGTGCCGCTCTCGCTCTACTTCGTCGACGGGCGGGCCAAGGTCGAGATCGCCCTCGCCAAGGGGAAGAAGCTGCACGACAAGCGCCAGACCCTGCGCGAGCGTCAGGACCGGCGCGAGGCGGAGCGGGCGATGTCAGCGCACCTCAAGAAGCACGGCTGAGGCGACGGGCCACCACGGACGGGCGGGCGAACAGCCACAGCCCGCCCAGGGAGAAGAGCGCGGGAAGCAGGTAGACCAGCAGGTTGAGGGGCTGGCTGACGAAGGCCAGGACGAGCCCGATCATCGCAGGCGCCTCCAGGATCGCGGCGCGCAGCACCACGGACGTCTGCACCTGAGCGGGGGTGGGTGGACCGCTCGGCCGGGGGAGCGGGGCGGCCAGGGCCAGTCCCCAGGAGCCCAGCGTCGCCAGACCCACCACGACCAGCTGCCAGGTGTCGGGGGTCTCCAGGCGGGCCCCGACGAGCACCAGGACCACGGCGAGCATGACGAGCCCGCCCGCCATGGCCGCGACGACCACGGCCAGCGGTCGCAGCGCCTGGCGGTGTCCTTCATCGACCGGTGCTCCCGGGAAGCTCATGCACGGCAGCCTCTCACGTGGATCGGGAATCTCCGTGGTGGTCGGGCCGTTGGACCGCGTAGACTCGATCGGGTCGCCCGGGCGTGCCCGGGTTGGTTGACAACTGCACAGCGTGAGACACCCCCATGGGGGTGATCGGTTTCGACGTTGCACGGCACTTCAGGGGAAGCGGGTCGAGGATGCAAGGTCATCTCGTCAACGCCCCTTGCGAAACCAATAGCTGCCAATTCCAAGCGCAGCGACTTCGCCCTCGCCGCCTGAGCGAGCCCGAAGTCTGTCAGCCTGAGCGCGTCACCGACTCAGTGCCTGGCATCAGCTAGGTGACTTGCTGCGTGATCATGTCGAGGGATCACGTGGGACTTCTACTCGACTGGGCCTGTCAGGGAACGTGTGCGCGCGAGCCCTGGGGCCGAGAAAATCCACAGCGCACTGCACCCGGAGAAGCCCTGATTTCCCGGTAACGGACGCGGGTTCGATTCCCGCCACCTCCACCCACGTGTCTCACGCTGTGCGGCTTGTCGCACCTCAGCCCCCAGATTCCGCATAAGGACGCGGATCTGGGGGCTTTGTGCTGGGGGACGCAGATGGCCATGTCGAGACACGAAACGCCCAAAAAACTGTCACACAGCTGTCACAAGGGTTGGGTTCGTTGTTCTGCACAAACATCGGTAACTTAGCGGTACGCTTCCCCTGTCGGGAGGAGCATCCACGTGGCGACGAGCTCGAGGCTTCCACGGGGCATCACGCAGTACCGCGGCCGTTACCGCGTGCGGGTCGACGTCGAGGGTCGCACCCACTCCCTCGGCATGTTCGAGACCCTCACGGATGCCAAGGCGGCCTTGCACATCGCCAAGGCCGACGCGGCCCGAGGCACGTTCGTGCCCCCGGCCCAGCGTCGCGCGGAGCAGCAGTCACAGGCGGTACGGGTCCAGACGGAGGCCCTGACACTGGGGGAGTGGGCGCAGACGTGGCTGGCGGCTCTCGAGGCGGACCCCCGCCGCTCCCCGGCCACGGTGGTCTCCTACCGCTCGGTGCTCAAGAACCACGTGCTGCCCGAGCTGGGTGAGGTCAGGCTCGTCGACCTGACGACCGAACAGGTCACCGAGCACCTGGCTGCGCTGGCCCGCCGACCGTCGCGACGCCACCCCGGGGCCCGGGTCAACGGCGTCGCACCCAACACGGTGATCGTCCTGCGCTCGATGCTCAACGCGGCGGTCAAGGCGAGAGCCGGGGGACTGGAGCGCTTCGACTTTCCAGCCGCGGCCAAGCACCGCCGGGTCCGCCCCGAGGACGACGACGGGGACGTCGCCTCACCGGAGCAGGTGCGAGCCATGACCGAGGCTATGCCCCCGCATCTGCAGATCGCCCTCCCCCTGGCCGCATGGTGCGCTCTGCGGATCGGGGAGCTGCTCGGGCTGCAGCGCCGCGACCTCGAGCACCTGGACAACCCGCAGCGAGCCGTCCTCCACGTCCGCCGGCAGTGGAACGTCAAGGCCAACGCCCTGACACCTCCCAAGGCGGACAGCGTCCGATCGGTGGCACTCCCAGCGGCGCTGCTGCCCGCCCTGCGCGAACACCTCGACACCTACACCCCCGCCGGCCACACCGCGCCGGTCCTGGCAGGGTCCCGCGGCGCCCGGGTCTCGCAGACTGCCCTCGACAAGGCGTGGCGAGCGGCCCGTGAAGCAGCCGGTCGGCCCGGGTTCCGCTTTCACAACCTGCGGCACACCGGCCTGAGCAAGTACGCCGAGCAGGGCGCCACCCTCGCCGAGCTGCTCCACCGCGGTGGCCACACCGACGTCACCGTCGCCCTGCGCTACCAGCACGCCACCGCCGAGCGCGACCGGGCCCTCACCGATCGGCTCAGCCGCGACATCAGCCTGCCCGCAGGTGTGGCATCGCCCCGCAAGTGAAACACGTGCTGGTGCCCACCCGCGGACCGTCGAGAGCAACCTGAGCGACAATGACTGCGACTCAGTCGCGGGCGGTCAAAACGTGCCCGTGTCGCAGTGGCCTGGCCGCGCGCTCTAGGCCAGCGCCACTCCGTCGAAGCATATGAGCACTGGCCGGGGTATCGTCGGAAACTATGGGGACATCAACACCAACGACCATTTCCCGGTCTCTAGGAAGATCGAAACTGGCGTCGGCTCTATCCATGAGTGCTGGGACGGCCCTTCTCGTCCTTCTTGGAGCGTGCACCCCCGATAGTCCTAGCGTGAATGTCGACCTACCATCTGAGGCTGGTAACGACGAGGTCGCCACGACGGTGGGCGGCTCGACGCGGGAGGAGTTCTTGGCCGAGCTGGCGGTGATGTACGGGATCGAAGACCCCCCTCCTGTGGAGGTGGTCCGCGAAACGATACCCGGGGGTGACGGGCTGCGGCTGATTGGTGAGTGTCTGCAGGAGCGAGGCTGGCCCGTGGACATCGAGGACGGCGGCATCACCATCCGCGAGGTCCCGGTCGAGCAGCAGGACGCTCTCAACCTTGATCAGTACATCTGTGATGCGCAGTATCCGGTAGCCCCAGAATACGCCAACGTGCCCGTGGAAGATTCCCTCACAGCCCACTACGAGTATCTCGTCGAGGAGTACGTGCCGTGCGTGGCGGAGTTCGGTTTCACGGTCAGCACGCCCCCGTCGTTGGAGACCTTCCTGGCCGGACAGGGTATGGGCTGGGTTCCCGGGGCCCAGGTTTACGACCAGATCGCGTCAAGTGACGTCGAGTGGTCCGAGGTGGAGGAACGGTGCCCGCAGAATGAACCCCTCGGATAATCGACACGAGGCCAGTGCTGGTCTGTGACAGGATCGGTGAATGAGCTGGCGGAAGATTCCTACAGGTGGTGTGGGGACCGCCGCCGGGTCACGCTTGGTGGTCAAGATCACCGGGATCGCGATCGTCCCTGCGTTCCTTGCCTCGTGCACGCCAGCCTCGGAGACCACCACCGCGCCGTCGGGTTGACGAGCAAGTGTGGCGGCACAGACAAGTACGCCAACGTGATGATCGTCCTCGCCCCGGTCCGCGACGGCACCGGCCCCTCCCGGCTGCTCGCGATGCTCGACGGACGCTCCAAGAAGGTGTTCGGCGACTGGCTCGCCGAACGAGACCAGGCTTGGCGCGACGGCATCGAAGTCGTCGCGATGGACGGCTTCGCCGGGCTTGAGACCGCCACCACCGAAGAGCTACCCGGCGCGGTGTCGTTGATGGATCCCTTCCACGTGGTCCGCCTGGCCGGCGGGGCCTGGAATGAGGGCCGTCGCCGGGTCCAGCAGGACCTGCACGGTCACCGCGGCCGCAAGGGCGACCCGCTGTACTCCGCGGGGCGGACGCTGCACGCCGGCGCCGAACTGCTTGTCGACCGCCAGCAGCAGCGCCTCGACAAACTGTTCGCGAACGAGCAGCACGTGCAGGTCGAGGTCACCTGGGGCGTCTACCGACGGATGATTACCGCCTACCGCAACGCCGACCGGTCCGCTGGCCGCATCGAGATTAGGAACCTCCATCATCGAAAGACCTCGACACCTACCGCCCCCGGACCGACGCGCCCGCCCCCTCTACACCCTCATCTGTGAAGAGCCGGTAAAGATTCGGTCAAATCAACCGGCGACTCCTTGACGTCGCAAGCCTATCGTGTCTTCAATAGCACATGATTAGAAACAACCGATTCACTCGAACCGCCGCGACTGCTACGTCCGCAGCTGCATTACTGTTGGGTCTATCCGTCTTGGCGACACCTGCCCAAGCGGATACTTTGAGCAAGAGCGAGCACGGCACAACCACCGCAAGTTACTGCAGTCCTCGCGTTCCGTATTCTATAGGCAACACCTATGGCCAGATCGGGCACAAGTCTCCTGGGGGAACCTACCGTTTCTATTCCTCTACCGGCTGGACGACCAGAGGGTATTATGGACCTGGTGGTACCTGGAAAGTTGAGGTGAACGAACAGTATTATTCTCTTGTCAACGAAACGAACACCTATGGAACTTGCCGCAGTGTCTGAGGGTTGGATCAGACCGCGCGTCTGCCAGTGCCGAGAAGATGCTTGAAAAAAGGCGCGCTCTTCGGTTCTCAGCGGTTGTAATTGCGCTTGCACTCGGGGGTTGCACGCAGCAAGATGAGAATCTCTCCAACGAGCATGCTTACGCAGAGTTCGCGGGCAGTCTTCGCATTTACTACACCGATATGGCGAAGTGCATGACCGAACAGGGCGTGCCGATGCGAGTAATGGAAACGGGAGACGGTATTGAGCCCGCTGGGAGAGATACAGACCAAATTGCTAACGCAGCTCAAAGCGCGTTCGAAACGTGTGATGGAGTCGTTGGGGGGCATCCGCCAATGCCGCCGCCGCCAACACGAGGGGAGCTTTCAGAATACTACGAGCTGCAGTTGGGAGTCGTCGACTGCCTACGTGAGAATGGTTTTGACACCACCGAACCTCCAAGCTCTGAGGTGTACGTTGAAACGTACTTGGCCAGCCTTGGTGGAGGTGGATCGCCGCCGTGGGATCCGTATACCGGTCTTGGACAGGATGGCGTAATGGAAGCGTTGGAGACGTGCCCTCAGCCGCCTCTGGAGCAAGTGTTCGAGAACTAGGTGGATCTCGCGCACGTTCGAATCTAGCCATTGCTGCCGTTAATACGCTGGTTTAATTTCGTGGCGGGTTCATTGATCTTGGCGCGTCTTATCTGCCTTGCTCAGTGGAGGCGCCCGGCGTGTGGGTAAGACTGGCTACGCCGTCGCCTCCTCGACCAAGCTTCGAGTCAGTCAGGTTAGTCGGGGCGGTGGGACGACGTGTGCGCATAATGATTGACAGACAGGCACCTGCGACGTGACGTGGAGATGAATGACCGTTCCGTTCTATGACCAAGAGTAGTAGGCTCTTACGGCTACCAGGCCAGTCTGCCGCCACTTCGCACCTCGACTCCAGTTGACTCCTTGTAGTGGATCAGCGCGGCAAGTCGCTCTTGCTGCGGGAGCGGTTCGACGTCTCAAAGAGGTCACCCTTGAACGAGCTAGCGGGTTCGCGCAAGGAGATCCAGGGGAAAACGTGGGACCGCTCCAGTCAGCCGCATAGACAGCCTCGTGAACACCGCCAGAGTGCTTACGACAAAGCAAGACATAGCCGTGGTCTGAACCGGCCAGCCACGGGGAGCGCTTGTAACCTCGTGGGCGAGGTTGCGACATTTGAGGGCGAGGCCGCGGAGGTGCCCAAGGCGTCTGTTGACGGCTTCGGTGGGGCCGTTGCTCGTGTTGGAGCCGCTCGGAGTAAGCCAGAGGTGAGAGGATCCGTGGATGGTGAGGAATGGGGGCATCGGTCGGCGCGCATGGGGTGTGGTCCTGGTGGTCGTGCTGTGTGTGCTGGTGGGTGGCGCGGGGTGGTGGGCGTCGCGGGCGACGTTGCCGGACAGCTCGGTGGGCGAGTCGAGCTCGCCGGCCGGTGAGGTGGTGTGGGGTGAGGTAGTCCAGGGGTCGGTGGGGCGGTCGCTGCCGCTGTCGACCACGGTGCGCCAACCGGTGGGGGTGGTGGCGGTGAACGGGTTGTCGGGGGTGGTGACCTCGACGTCGCCGGGCCGGGTGGATTCCGGTGGTGTGGTGTACACGGTGGGGCGGACACCGGTGCGGGTCGTGCAGGCGGGAGAACCGTTCTGGCGGGAGCTGTCCCGGGGTGTGCGCGGTGAGGACGTGGTCGCGTTGCAGGAGCTGCTCATCGCCGGGGGGCATCTGGACGGTGAGGCCGATGGTGACTTCGGTCAGGCGACTGAGGATGCGGTAGAGGCGTGGCAGGAGGAGCAGGGACTGCCGGAGTCTGGGGTGGTGGGTCTGGGGGAACTGGTCGCGGTGCCGGAGCTGCCGGCCACGGTCACGGTCGGTGAGGCGATCAGGGTGGGGGCACAGGTGTCGGGCGGTGAGGATGCGGTGCTGGCGCCGACGGGGGAGCGGGACTTCGTGCTGGTGGTGACCGCCGAGCAGGCCCGGTTGATCCCGGCCGAGGCGACGGTGGAGATGAGCTTTCAGGACCAGCAGTGGACGGGGGTGATCGCCGGGTCGAGTGTGGACGAGTCGGGGTCGACGGTGTTCGAGCTGACCGCTCCGGGCGGTGGGCCGGTCTGCGGAGAAGACTGCGGGGCGCTGCCGGGGGATGAGCAGGTGACGGTGCGCTCTGAGGTCGTGGTGGTGCCCCGGGTGGAGGGGTTGAGCGTCCCGGCGGCAGCGGTACGGACCCGCGCGGATGGCAGCGCGTTCGTGGTGACCGAGGACGGGCAGGTTGAGGTGGTGGTGGCCGGCTCGGGGCAGGGAATCGCGGTCGTCGAAGGTGCAGGGCTCGAGGAGGGGTTGCGGGTGCTGGTGGCCGGGGACCCAGCGCAGGTACCACGTGATGGTGGCGATGAGACCGGGGGAGGGTGAGCCGTGCTGGCCCTGGAGGGTGTGTCGTTCGCGTACGCGAAAGGTGCTGAGGAGCTGTTCGGGGGGTTGTCCCACGTGTTCACCCCAGGGGTGGTGACGGCCGTGACGGGACCGTCGGGGCGGGGCAAGTCGACGTTGCTGTACGTGCTGGGCCTGATGTTGACCCCGTCGCAGGGGCGGGTGCTGCTGGAGGGCGAGGCGGTCTCGGCCGCGCCGGACGCGGCGCGGGCACGGGTGCGGGCGCACCGCATCGGGTTCGTGTTCCAGGACGCGGCGTTGGACCCGACCCGGACCGTGCTGGACTCGGTCATCGAGCCGGCGCTGTATGCCGGGTGGCGGCTGCGCGATGCCCGGGCCAGCGGGTCAGAGTTGCTCGAGCAGATGGGGGTTAAGGCGCGGGCGGGACACCGGCCGGGAGAGATCAGCGGTGGCCAGGCGCAACGGGTCGCGGTGTGCCGGGCACTGGTGACCGACCCGGTCGTCGTGCTGGCTGACGAGCCGACCGGCAACCTGGACCGGGACAACGCCGCCGGGGTGCTGGCCGCGTTGTCCGCAGCCGCCGGCGGCGCCGACCAGGCCGCAGAGAACGCTGCCAACGAGGCAGGCTCAGGACCCGACAGGGGGACTTCCGAGGGACGCACGGTGGTCATCGCCACGCACGACCCGTTCGTGCTGGACCACGCGGATGAGGTGCTGGCGCTGTGAGGTGGGTGCTGGTGGTGCGGGAGGCGGCCGCGACGGCGTGGGCGTCCAAGGTCCCCTCGGCACTGGTCGGGTTGCTGGTCGCGGTGATGTGCGCAGCGACGATCGCGACCGTGGGCCGCACCGCCGCCGCGGAGCAACAGCTCACCGACCGGTTGGACGAGGCCGGGTCGCGGGTCCTGGCCGTCGCGGACGCCCGCGGTGAGGGTCTGCTGCCGCCGACGGTGGTGGACCAGGCGAGCACCCTGTCGACGGTCGAGCGTGGGGTGGGGACCCTGATCCCGGTCGATGTCGTCAACGGAGTCATCGGGCAAGGCGGGACCCGGGTGCCCGCGTGGGGTGTGCACGGTGACCTGGCCGCGGTCGCCGACCTGCAGGCCGGGCGGTGGCCAGGCCCGGGGGAGGCTATCGTCACCGACACCGCGATGACACAGCTCGGGATGGCCGACCCGTTCGGGTGGGTCGCGTTGGCCTCGACCAGCGAGGTCGACGACTGGTCGGTCGTCGGGACGTTCACCCCCCGGGACCCGTTCGGTGACTACGCCGCGGGGGTGCTGTACGTCGCGCCCGCCGACCAACCGGTAGACACCCTGCAGGTGGTGCTGACCGACGCCGCGGCCGCGCAGACCACTCAAGCCAGTGTCCTGGCGCTGGTCGAGCCGCCCACCCCGGACGCGGTCACCATCACCTCCCCCGTCTCGTTGGCCGACCTGCAGGCCCAGGTCACCGGTGACCTCGCCGCGTTCGGCGCGACCCTACTGCTCGGGGTGCTCGGCGGCGGCGCCCTGCTCGTGGCGATCGTCGTCCTGGCCGACGTCCTCGTCCGCCGCAAGGACCTCGGCCGCCGCCGCGCCCTGGGCGCCACCCGGGCCACCATCATCACCCTCGTCATCGGCCGCACCCTCGCCCCCGCCATCCTCGGCGCCGCCCTCGGCGTCGCGGCAGGCCTGGCCCTGGCCGCCCGCCTCGGCCAGGACACCATCCCCCCAGCCGACTTCACCACCGGCACGGCCACCCTCGCCCTCATCGCCGCCACCACCGCCGCCATACCCCCCGCCCTCTACGCCGCCACCCGAGACCCCGTCCGCATCCTCCGCACCCCATGACCGGGGGCAGGCGTTCTCCATTAGTGACGCGTCTCGACGGCCATCGGCTTGCAGCCTGACTTGAAGGGTTCCGCGCGGCCGGACAAGACTCGGCTGGCCCGTCGGCGCCAAACGATGGAGCCCAACAATTAGTCCATCAGCCCATCGGCTCGACGACCAATCCAGCGTCTAACCCAGACATCCACCTCTGCGTGAAGTAGCCCGAACCTCAAGACGCAGTAGCCATGGAGCACCTCGGCAGATCACGCGCGAGCGTTCGACTTGAGCAGCTCCGGTCCCCTTCATGGCGCCGCGCTGGTCACGCTTGATGAGCACCCCCGGCAGAGCGAAGATCGAGGAACACACCTGGTGCACTCGGTGGTGTCCGTCTCGGAATTGGTGAACGCCCGCGGCGGGAATGGTGGCTTTTGGTAAGTGTGATGACGTTGCACAAGCTGGCCGCGGGGAGTGGGTACACCTACCTGACGGGCCAGGTCGCCCAGCACGATGCGACGGAGCGCCGGCAGGCCGGGTTGGCGTCGTACTACGAGGAGAAGGGCGAGGCGCCGGGGCGGTGGCTCGGGGCCGGCCTGGCCGGGCTCGACCTGCAGCCCGGGGACGTGGTGACCGAGGAGCAGATGCGGTTGCTGTTTGGGCAGGGCCGCCACCCGCGCTCCGGTGAACCCCACGCGGCAGCGAACGGGTGGGGCGGGTTGGGGCGGGCGTTCCCGACGTTCGAGGAGACGACCTTGCGGCAGGTCACCGCTCGTGCGTTCAGCGAGCACAACACCGCCAGGGGTCTGGCGTGGAACGCTCCGATCCCGGCGGACGAGCGGGCGCGGATCCGCACCCGAGTCGCCCGGGACGTCTTCTTGGAACAGCTCGGTCGGGCACCGGTGGACGAGGACGAGCTGACGAGGTTCGTCGCGCGGGCGTCGCGGCCGGCGCAGGTGCCGGTGGCGGGGTTCGACCTGACGTTCTCGCCGGTGAAGTCGGTCTCGACCCTCTGGGCCCTCGCTAGTCCGGAGGTCGCCCAGCAGGTGGAGGCCGCCCACCGGGATGCGGTCCGCTCGACGCTGGCCATGCTGGAGAAGGAGGTCGCGTTCACGCGGGTGGGCAAGGGCGGGATTCGTCAGGTGCCCGTGGTCGGGTTGGTGGCGGCGGCGTTCGACCACCGCGACTCGCGCACCGGGGACCCGGACCTGCACACCCACGTCGTGGTCTCGAACAAGGTGCAGTCGCTGGCGGAGGAGGGCGGACGGTGGTTGACGTTGGACGGGCGGATGCTGTTCAAGGCCAAGGTCATGGCCTCCGAGCACTACAACACCCACCTCGAAGCCGGCCTGATGCAGCGACTCGGGGTGGCCTTCGTCGAGCGTCCCTCACCGCAGGGGAGACGTGCGGTGCGGGAGATCGACGGCATCGACCCCGTGTTGCTGTCTGCGTGGTCGTCGCGGCGGGAGGCGATCGAGGCCCGGCAGCGCGACCTGGCCACCGCGTTCCGGGATGCTCACGGCCGGGCGCCGACGGCGGTGGAGTCGTTGGCGTTGGCGCAGCAGGCGAACCTGGAGACCCGCCCGGGCAAGCACGAACCCCGCTCCGAGGCCGAACAACGCCGGGCCTGGTGGGCGCAGGCCACCGCCGTGCTCGCCCGGCAGGGGCGCAACCCGGAGGGGATGGTCGAGGGCGCACTGGGGGCGGGGCGGGGGCGCCCACCGGAGAGCCGGGGGCGCACCCAGGAAGATGGCCCAAATCCGGGTATCGCCGCAGGTCGGTGGGTGGGGGCGCCCTGGGGGCGCACACCGTCGGAGCGCAGCAGGGCGGTGCGTCCGCAGATCCTCGCGTCGCGGGTGGTGTCGGTGCTGGAGGGGTCGCGGGCGACGTGGCAGGTGTGGCATGTGCGCGCCGAGACCCAGCGCCAGCTCCGCGCCGCCCAGGTCCCCCTGGACACGCTCGAGGAGCACGCCCGTGAGGTCGAGCGGTGGGTCCTGCACGGCTTCTCGGTGCCGGTCGGGGTGCCACCAGAGCTGGGCGAGCCGGGGGTGCTGCGCCGCCCGGACGGGCAGTCCGCCCACATCGTGCACGGCAGCCAGGCCTACACCTCCAAAGCGATCCTGGCCGCGGAGGACGAGATGTTGTCCCTCGCGCTGCGCCGCGACGGCCGCCAGGTCGACCCCCATGCGGTCGAGACCGCCCTGGCTGCCGCGAACACAGAGCGTCCGGGCTTGGACCGGTCTCAGGCCGCGATGGTCCGCAGCCTGGCCACGAGCGGGTGCCGGGTGCAGGTCGCTTTGGCACCGGCGGGGGCGGGCAAGACCGCGGCGCTACGTGTACTAGCACGCGCGTGGGAAGCCTCCGGCGGCACCGTGCTGGGTCTGGCGCCGACCGCGGTCGCCGCCGACGAGCTCGGCCGGGCCACTGGCATCCCCGCCGACACCCTCGCCAAGCACCTCCACGACCACGTCACGGCAGGTGCCTCAGCCGGCAAGGATTCACCGCCCACCATGGGTGGTGCGGTGGGGCCGGGGACGCTGGTGGTCATCGACGAGGCCGGGATGGCCGGCACCCGCGACCTGGCGGCCGTGGTCCGGCACGTCATAGACGCCGGCGCCAGTGTGCGCCTGGTGGGGGATGATCAGCAGCTGGCCGCGGTCGCGGCCGGTGGGGTGCTCCGGGACCTGGCCGAGCAGGGGCACGCGCACGGCACCACCGCCATGCTGACCGAGCTGCACCGGTTCACCGACCCCGCTGAAGGAGCAGCCACCCTCGCGATCCGCGACGGCGACCCCGCCGCCCTGGACCACTACCTCGACCGCGACCGGGTCCACACCGACGACACCGCGGACGTGGCCGACGCCGCGTACGCGGCCTGGAAGGCCGACCAGCAGGCCGGGCTGTCTAGCCTGCTGCTGGCCGCGACCCGGGACACCGTGCGCGAGCTGAACCACCGCGCCCGCCAAGACCGCCTCGACAGCACCGCGGAGCCGTCAGGGCGCGAGGTGACCCTGGGCGACGGCACCCGTGCCAGTGCCGGTGACACCGTGGTCACGCGCCGCAACGACCGCAGCCAGCGCGCCGCGGACGGGTCGTGGGTCAAGAACGGGGACCGGTGGCGGGTCACCGCCGTCCACCCCGATGGGGGCGTCAGCGTCCAACGCCACCACGACGACGGAGCGAGGAAGCCCGCTAACTTCGTTTTTCCGGCCGGGTATGTGGCCGAGCAAGTCCAGCTGGGGTACGCCAGCACCATCCACGGCGCCCAGGGCGCGACCGTCGACACCACCCACACCGTTCTCACCGGCACCGAGACCCGACAGGCCCTGTACGTTGCCGTCTCTCGTGGGCGACAGTCCAACGACCTATACCTGAATGGGCCCACCATGAGCGGCGACGGTGTCGGGCTGGAGGTCCAGGACGTGGCCGTGGAGCCGCGGCAGATCCTCACCGACATCCTCGCCCGCGATGGCCGCGCCCACTCGGCCACGACCACCGAACGAGGCGACGCTGCACAGCTGCTGCGCCAAGCGGTGCTGGCCTACCAGGACGCCCTCCCGGTTCTGGCCCAGCAACACCTCGGCCGCGAGCACATGACGGCCCTGGACGGTGCGCTGGAACGGTGGATGCCCGGCCTCACCGACCAACCGGCATACCCCCACCTGCGCGGGCAGCTCGCGCTGCGCTGGGTAGACGGCACCCCACCACAGACCGTCCTGCGGGACGCGACCTGGTACGACGGCGAGCGATCCTTCAGTGAGGCTGACGACCCCGCCGCCGTCCTCGCGTGGCGTATCGCCGGCACCACCCCACCGTCGTACCGGGACGCGCCCCTGCCCTGGCTGCCCGCCGTCCCGCCCGCCCTTCGGCAAGACAGAGAGACGGATAGCTATCTGGACCGGCTTAGCCAGCACCTCGGCGACCTGCAGCAGCGGGTCGCCGACGAAGCCCAGCAGGCCGGCGCTTCCCCCCGGGTGCCCTGGCAACGGACCCTGCCCCCGGACATTGACGACCGGCTGATCGGCGACCTCGCCGTCTGGCGAGCTGCCCACGACATCCCACCCAGCGAGGCCGACCCGACGGGGCCGCAGACCAAAGAACCCCAGGCAGCCAGGCACCAGTCTCGGCTCATGCACCGGCTGGCAGAACCGTCACCCGTGTCCTCTACCGCCACCGCAGACGCGGCCAGCGACAGGCTCCGGTCCGGTCAACGACTGGCAGAGCGCCAACGACTCCATGACAGCACTTCACGGCAACCTCGTGGTCCGTCACGCTGACCGTATCCACCACGAGAGTGCGGAAGGACTCGGTCGATACATCACTGTCATGCCGAGAGTCGGATGCTTGGAGCGCCCCTCCTGCGCGGGCCGGACACGCCGAATACAGGACGGCTCGCGAGGCCTTGAGCCACGCGGGCCGTTGTGCGCGCACCCATAGGGATGGGGTCGTAGTTTCGCGGAACTCGACAGATCACTTACTTGGAAACTGATCTCTGTTCGCTAATATCCCTGCCATCAGAAAGCCTCCGCCGGGGACTAGGAAGATGGTTGACCCCAACACCAGGGACATGTTGATCATATTGCTCGATCCGCCTACCTGGAAGACAGCGCCGGCCAGTATCAATGCGCACCCAGCGGCGATTAGAATTGCTGCGGCATAGAATTTTGTACGCCGAGAATAGTCGAACACCGAGTCTCCTAACTAAAGCAGTCGATCAGAGCCAGCACCATTCCGCCTACTTGCGTAACCGCCGAGGCTCCAAAACCTCCCCAAGCCTCTCCGGCCTGAGTTACCCGACCATGCTAGCGGCATGCCCTGTCGACCCACACGCTCATGCCTCTGGTCACTTGGTCACCTCCGCGGTTCGTCATCCGCCTGCGCGGAGTCAACCCGGGAGCAGGCATGCTGTGCCCATGGGATTGTTCAAGCGAGACCTGCCGTACTGGGTGCGGGTCGTCAGGATGAGCGCGCACGTATGCACCAGGTGCGGCGCCATGGTCGCGCTCGACTATTTGCAGGCGCATGACGATTGGCATCGAAGCGTTGACCCTCACGAGGGTGAGTAGCTCCAGGACATCACTGCAAGACGGGCCCACGCGGGCGGGGCCGAGACGTCCTCTTCTGCCGCTGTCGTTGCGTTGGGTCTCGCCCGTCTGTGCAGGGGCGATTGGGGCGTCCGGTCGGTGGCCTCAGGTGTCTGCCCTGGGCGTTTCGTCGTCAGGCGAACGTCCCCAAACCGAGATTCTTCCGGTGACCACCCAACCGATGTGGCGATTTTGCCGTTGGGACAGGGTGAGAGGAGGTGCCCATGAGTCCAGTGATCGAGGTTGAGGACGACTTCGCCGCTTTCGTGGGCGCGCACCAGCTGACGTTGCAGCGGGCGGCGTTCCTACTGTGCGGTGACCGTGAGGTGGCCCGCGACCTGGTGCAGGAGGCGCTGACCCGGACCGCGGCCCGGTGGTCGAAGGTCCGCGACGGAATGCCATTGGCGTACACCCGTCGTGTCCTGTACACGGTGCACGTCGACCGGTGGCGCCGGCACGGTGCGGAGCTGGCCACGCAAGATCCGCCCGAGCAGGTCGATGTCGACGGCCGGTCGTGGGCGGACTCGATCGCGGTACGACAGGTGCTGCAGCAGCTGCCGCCCCGTACCCGGGCGGTGGTGGTGCTGCGCTACTTCGAGGACCTGGACGTGGCGACGACGGCCCAGACGATGGGGATCAGCGAGGGCACCGTCAAGAGCCAGACCAGCAACGGTCTGGCGCGCATGCGAGAACTGTTGAGCGAGGTGAGCACGGATGTCTGAGCACGACTACGACGAGATCAAGGACCTGTTGCGGCGAGGGGCCGTGGGCGCTCCCGCGGAGGACCTGACGTTCGTGGCGTGGGCCGGCGGACGCCGCCGTTCCCGAACGCGCGTCTGGTCCCTTACAGGTGCCGGTGCGGCGGCCAGCGCGGCAGCGATCGCCACGGCGTGGTCGCTGGGCGGCGGGGAGGTGAGCGCACCCCCGCCAGCTGATGACGCTGCGATCACCAGCGCTCCGGTTGCCGACGGCCAGGACTACCGGATCGTCTTCGACGTGCTTCAGGGTGAGCCGGGACCGGACGGACCCGTGAGCGGCTGGCAGGAGCTTGCTGGTGTCGAACTCGAGCCGGTGGACTTCACCGTCGACACCTCGCACGGCCTGGCCAGCGCTACCAATCCGGGGATGCTGGATCTTGGCGGCCCGGTGAGCGTCACCGCCGACCACGCGGTCGTCGTCTCCGACGGCTGCTCGGTGCAGACCTACACCGATGCCACCCTTTCTGCTGGTCTTCTTCAGGCCGGGATGAGCCTGCCGACCCGGCAGCAGGGCACCGACTGTCAGCCGACAGCAGCGATCCACCCAGGTGACCTGCTGCTGAATCTGCCCGACGTCTCCATCTCCAGCGATAACGCCCGGGCGGCCTCGCTACCGAGACTGGCCTGGGCCGACGGGCAGCTCCTCGTCACCGGGACCGTGGTGGAGGAGCTCATCATCCCCTCCGCCGGCCTGCCGAAGGAGACCGGCCCAACGGTCCTGACCCTCACCAGCATTCCACCGGAGCAGCTCGAGGACCTGTCCCTCGTCAACCCGCAGCAAGGCCTGATCCCGGGCACCGCCGAAGTGGTTCAGGGCACCTGGTACCTCCTCGACCAACGTGGCGTCGCACCTGTGCAGGACGGGCCAGTCTTGCGTTACGACGGCACCACCTGGACGGTGGACCTGTGCCGCCAGGAACTGCACGCCCCGGGTGACCTCATTGACGGGAACGTCACGATCACCGGCGCGTGGAGCACCGAGGAGGTCGACGCGACGGCCGGCATCGACGACGCGCAGACCGAGCAGAACTGCCCCAACCTCCCCTGGCAAGAGCCATCCGCCTGGCAACACCTTCTGGACAGCGGCCCGCGTATCCTCATTCAGCCCGAAAGCCAGGAACGGCCCGCCAGGATCCTCCTCGAGGGCGGAATCACCCCGCCCTAACTCTTCGTGAGGCACGGGCCAGAAGGAGACAACTCCGACACGCGCGGCGGCCATGCCGAGTCAGTGCAGACAATCGCGACCATGCCGCCCAACTACAGTAGCGACCACGAGTGAGGAGAAAAAGATGATGACCAGAACCGCTGCCCTGGCGTACGGTTTCGCAGCACTCGCCCTGATTGCGTGGGCCATCACCGCGAAGGACTACCTACCACTGGGACTGCTCCTGCTGGTCATTCTTGTGGCTCTCGTCCACCTATTCGGGCCAGGCAAGTTCGGCAAAGGCGCCGCCGAGCAACACATCAGGGAGCAAGCCAAGGCCAGGTACGGCATCAATGCGCCAGATCGACCCCGCTTCTGACGCCGGGGTTGCGTCTCGCGCGCCGTTGCCGACGACGTTGATAACGCCCTACCCGCCTTCACCAAACCAATAGTCGCGCCATAAGGCTGAACCCGCCAGCGCGCCTGGGGGCCATATCAAAGACTCCGCCGTCTCGCACTGGCGACCGCTCACATCATGGAAACGAACCACCCTGTACTGCCGCGGGGAGGACGGCTGCGCTCGTCCGACTTTGCCGCGGGGGAGGACGGCTACGCTCGTCCGACTTTGCCGCTGGTGGCAACATGGCCATGACCGGGTCTCAAGGCGTACGGTGAGGATCTGAGGAGGGGCCGATGATTCCCACGATGCTGTTGTTCGGGTTGGTCCTGGGCCGCTGGTGGAAGATCTGCCTCGTGGTCGGGACCCTGGGCTGGCCGCTGCTTCTGTGGTTCGACAACATCATCGAGTCACCCACTGAGTTCCTCGGAGCAGCTGGCCTCGCTGCCTTGAACACCGCTGTCGGAGTTGCGATCCATCAGTCGCTGCTCCACCTATTTAGATGGCTACGTAAGGACCGTCAGGCCCCAGATCACGCAGCCGCCTGACGCACGCTTCTGCCGCGCTCAGGACGTCTGCGTCGTCCGTTCGGCAATACTCATGTCCATGTCTGGCCTCGAAGAAGCCCTGGTCGATCTCGCGCGAAGCAACTACAGCGGGGCGGTCTTCCTCCTCGCGTACGGCACGACCTGGCTGGCTTGCGCCGCACTGTGGCGCGCCACCGAGCCCAAGTGGGCGGTAACGGCCACCTTGTTTCAGGGGATGGTCGCCCTACCCGTCGCACTCGGCATCTCGGCCTGGCTAGGGATGTTCGAGACAAGACCGGGTGGCGAGCTCATCACCCAGCTAGGGATCCTGATTTCTGTTTCTCAACTACTCGTCCTGCCGCTGCTGATCGTGCTGACGGTGCGAGGCCGCTACACCTTGGTTCCGCTCCTCTTCTCCCTCGCCGGAGCAGTGCACTTCGTACCGTACGCGTGGCTTTACCAGAGCCTTCTCTACATACTGCTCCCCATCGTTCTCGCGCTCGGCCTCGCCGTCATCTACGGCACCGACCGCCCCACGGCAGACGGGGACGACATGAGCACTACTGGCGCGGGCAGGGTATGCGCACTCACCGGGGTGGCGTTGCTCCTAACCGGGGGGCTCGCGATCGCTGCCCCGATCTAGCGTCCATCGATGACGCACGCCTCTGCCGCTGGCCGCGTGCTGGGCTCACCCGGTCAGGCGGGGCGAGACAGTTCGTGCTCGACAGCCCGACGGATCCAGGCGGAGACTGAACGGTCGTCGGCTTCCGCAGCGCGCTTGACTTCCTCGAGCAGATCCGCTGGGAAGCGCACCGGCACGGGTGCGCTCAATGGGCGCTTGCGACGACGCGCAGGCCCCTGGGGCTCCTGGTTACGCGGGTCGGCGTAGAACTCGTACTCCTGCTCCGGCGTCATCGGCCGGCTGTTGTCAGTGCTCATCACGGTCCCTCCGGTACGTAGCGGCGAGGCCCGAAGACGCCTCGTAGCAGCCGATCGGTCGGCACTTGCTCGGATCGCCCGACCGAGATGGAGCCAGCGGCACGATGAGTACTCGAGCACTGACTTCCGCGAGCATCAACCAGTGAGCGGGCGGCCTGGCCGGGTAGAACAGCGGGTCGCTGCTCCACGCATCGATCACGTCGCCCATCCCCAGGTGCGGATGCTTGAACAGGTGAGCGGCTTGCTGGTCGATCTCGAAGGGCTCGATGTCATCGAGCGCTTCCAGGTCGAACGCTTCGCTCACACGCCAAGTGTATTACAGACGACTACGCACACAACTGCCGCATCAGGTGGCATTGGCGTGGCCTACATGGAGAGCCACGTTGTACGTTGACCGATCGGCATGTCATCCGGCTGGTTCTTCTTGCTTTTCGCGTCGTTCTGGTTCGTGAGCGTGCAGCCAGGCGCTGAAGGGCGCGGAGGTGAGGCCGTGGAGCAGGACCGAGATGGTGATCGCCAGGGTGGCGTAGAGGAAGATGTCGTGGTTGCCGGTGTGCCGTTCGGCCAGGGTGGCGTAGAACAGTGCCGAGACGCCGATGGGGGCGAACCAGCTGAGGAAGACTGTCTCGCTACGGTCATGCACGCTCTTGAGCAGAGGCCATAGTGCCCAGATCGTTGCCAGGCGCCGGAGCAGGACGGTTCCCGTGAGGATGGCGACCGCCGGCCAGCCCAGTCCGGCCCACTCGTCGATGGGTAGTGCCAGGCCCAACAGGATGAAGATCGGCAGCAGGAAGAGGCGGGCGACGGCGTCGTGCACCTTGTCCTCCTCTGCCTCCTCACGTTGGGGGATGACCTGACCGAACACGGCGGCACCGACGAACACGGCGAGGAGTGCGTCGGTGCCCAGCAGCTTGCCACCGCCCAGCAGCACGAGAGACAGCGGAACGATGAACGCCAGGTAGGAGCTTTCCTCCATCAGCCCGTGGTCTCGGACCAGGACGAACAACTTTCCCAGGGCGAGGCCGGCGACGGCACCGACCACTGCCGCGCCCACCACCTCCCGCAGCAGGACCTTGGTCAGCAGTTCCTGCCACGCCTGGTCGGGCTTGGTGATCAGCAGGACGGGCAGCATGACGAAGAGGTAGCCCAGGCCGTCGTTGATCCCGCTCTCGGCCGAGAGGTTGTGCCGCACCTTCTCGGGCACCTTCTCCTCAGCCAGCGACCCGGTCACGATGGGGGTCGTGACCACCGGGTCCGTCGGCGTCACGATCGCGCCCACCAGCAGTGCCACCAGGAACGGCACTCCGAGACCCCACCACGCCACACCCGTGGCCAGGACGAGCATGAGAAGCATTCCTAGCCCGATGATGGTGACGATCCAGCGGGCGTTGGCCCGCCAGTAGCCGTGCGGCAGGCGCAGCGCGACGCCGGCCAGCCCCACCGCCAGGGTGATCCTGGCCGCATGCTCGAGCAAGGTCCCGGTCGGCACCCCGAAGTCCTCGATCCGCATGAGGTCCAGGGCGTGCGGGCCGATCATTGCTCCGAAGCACAGGCATAGCAGCGGACCGGGCAGGCTGGCCCGCTGCAGCACCGTCGAGAAAGCGGCAAAGGTCAAGAGCGCCCCAGCAAATAATGCCAGGAGCAGGTTGATGTCCACGTCGGTCGAAGCCTTTCTGCCGGATTGGCACACAGGCAACCACCCAGCGGCGGACATTGCATCTCCGGTCGACCCCGACCCCCAGCTACACCGCATGCCGCAAGATCCCCAGCTGTCGGCGCCGACGCTCGCAGGAGCAACCAGGCGCACGGATCTGCCGCGCTCAGAGCGTCAATCGTGACAGGATCGTCACTACGAGTTGGGGAAGGACGCCACCACTGAATGTCGAGGAGATATATGCGGCCCTTCAGTAAAGAAGCACGCACGGTGCTGGTCGCTGCGAGTGACGTGGCGAGGTTCCGTGGCGCCCAACAGTGCGACCGGTCGGACATACAGGTGGCAGGCCTCCTCACCTCGTTGCACCCTGGCGTTTCGCTGTACCCCGACGCCGCGGCCAGCTCTTCTCCCCTGCAACTTCCGTTCGCCGCGGATGTGCAGGAACTCCTGGTGAACTCAGATGAGGAGCTCGGCATTGAGGAACTGAAGAGGTTTGCCGCAGAGCACTAGCTGGCCGACCAAGCCGCAAGAGGCTGCGAAGCACTGTTCTGCCGCTGTGAACGCGTAGCGTCCGACCAGGCCGCTGGTCGCTCGTCGACGTGGTGAAGATGGGTGGACCATGCGGGTCAGAGGCCGTGGCGAATCTCATCGAGGGCTTGCACGTGGTGGTTGAAGGCTTGGCGTCCCTGGGGGGTGAGGGCAAAGACCGTCTGCGGCTTCTTGGCCAGGAACGACTTGTGCACCCTCAGGTATCCGTGGTCCTCCAGGATTCCGGCATGCTTGGACAGCAGCGCGTAGCTGACGTCGAGTTCTTGCTTGAGGATCTGGTAGGTCGCGTCGTCGACCGTGGACAGTGCAGCCATGATGGTGAACCGCACCGGTGAATGGACGACGTCGTCCAGCCGGCTCATGGCCGCTCCCAGGCTCACCGGGCCCGCACCCCTAGCCACGCTGCGCACCCCAGCAACGGCGCGACGAGGAAGGAAGCTGCTGCCACGGCCACGCCCCAGGAGACCTGGGCCCCTCCAGGGGCACCTAGCACGGAGGAGACGAGACTGGCTCCGACCACGGCGCCCAGCACGGCGATCCCCTCAATCAGGTTGTAGTGCCGCGGTCGGGTGGTCCTGGAACGGGCTCGGGCCAGGTTGAGGGACAGCCCCAGCACGATCAAGCCCACCACGACGAGCAGCCCGCGGATCCCAGTCCACATCTGTAGACCGAGGCGCAGATACGCGACGATGAACATACCGAGCAGCACCGCCCACAGCGCCACCGGACCCGCCTCGCCCACTCCGGTGTGCCGATCTCGGCCGGCGGCCCCAGATGGCGACCTCGAGTCCCCGTTTCGCGTGTCTGGTAGCGGCTCCATCAGAAGAACCTACTCGCTACTTAACGATCCGGCAAGCAGATACGTATCGTGAAGAAGCCACAGCGACCTGAACGCCATGCTCCACGGCGATGCCCGCCCTGGAAGTACGCTTCTGCCGCGTGGAGGACGGCTACGCTCGTCCGACTTTGCCGCGACCTGCGCAGTCTGATTGCTTCGTCTTGACGGCTCGCTCGTGCCCTTAGAACTCTGTCCCCCTCGTGATGCCGAGGGTGGCCAGGAAGTCCTCGTGCAGCTGTATCCAGACAAGATTCACCGCAGCCACCTCTGGTGAGTCGACCCATCGGTGGTCTCCATCCCAGGCTTGTGCCAGGGCTGCGTCCATGCGCGGTTGGTGAACCCCGAACCGGGGCACCTCGGCGGCAAGCACCGCCATAACGTTCCCCAGCTCGGCCACGAGACGGTCCAGCTCGCGAAGAATCGCCCGGTCGTATCCGGCATCCAAGTGGTCGTTGAGCACGAGCGGATCATCGTCTGTAGGCCTGAGCTGCCAGCGCGTCATGAGTGGGCCGAGACGTTCATTCAGTGGCAGAAAGCGCCCGTGCCCATCCACCACGTTCTGCCGTGTGCCGTGAGCATCGAGGTCATCGCTCAACATCTGCTCGCCCTGCCGCCGCCCCAGGTCCGTCATCGACCAGCCGCTGCCGTCGGTATAGGCGGGGCGACGGGCCAAACCGCGCGCCTCGGCATCCAGAAGGTTCTCCTGAACGTCCCCCGGGTCAAGCCCGTACAGTTCCCCGACCTGCCGGGCTGTGGCGTGACCGAGTACCCGAACACCGTGGAGCGACAGCACAGAAATCGACGACACGGGTACAAGCGTATGCAGCGCCAGCAAGCAACACCGCCCGGCTGCGCGTCCGGGTAGTGGGGCGACGCGTCCCTGCGACTGGCAGGCCACCACACGGGTGTGTCCCCCCACGGGGTCGAGCGCAGATTGAGGCCACTGTGAAAGGCCGCCAGAGGCGCGCATCTGCCGCGCCGAGGACGGCTGGTGCTTTGACTGACCGTCATCCCGACGGTCGACGCGCATTCGCCCACACGTCAGTCCCTGACGACCTTCCACATACCGAGCATCTCCTGCTCTCCCCACCCCAGCTTCCGATAGAGCGTCTCTGCGGCCGGTGTGGCAAAGAGGCCGACAAAACAGTGGCCCGGCGCCTGCTGCCTGATCTGGTCCACGAGCTCGTCCACGATGGTCCGTCCTACCCCGCAGCCTTGATAGTCCGGATGCACCACCACGTCCTGGATGTAGAAGTAGAAGGCACCGTCTCCCACCACCCGCCCCATCCCCACGAGCTCACCGCCGTCCTGATGGACCACCACACCGCAGGTAGAGCCGGCCAAGGACGCGGGCATCGCCTCCCACCAGAAGGCGTCGGCCCAGCCGACGGACTCAGACAATCGACGGTGCTCCTCGACGGTGGGCTTGCGCCGCGCGACGGTGTAGGACATGAGGCCAGAATCTAGCTGCTCCTCTACCTCATCCTGGGTCCAGGCGCGACCGGCGGCGAGCGTGTTGTCACCGGGTGGTGCACTCTTCTGCCGCCAGGAGTGTGGTCGCACGCCATTGCCGCTCTGGGTGCGAGCGGCTGGAGGCCCTACGGACTCCGCGCAGTGTGAGTATGCGGTGCAACCTATCGTTGCAAACTTGAGTCAGAAGACTGTGCTGCCAATCGCCGCTCGCTCAGGCCCCAAGGAACGGAGTACCGATGTGAGGCACACCAGCGTGGGCGTGGCCCTGGCCTTCACCGCAACCGTAGTTCTTCTGTCTGCATGCGGCGGTCAAGCACCTCCCGAGAATCCTGCCTCCAACGCCTCGGGCACCGCGGCGGCCACAGAATTGATCGGAGACTGTGCCGCGTCCTACCCGAGCTACGGCACAGTTGAGGCCGCCCTCGCCGACACCGATGTTGCAATTCAGGGAGTCTCGGAGTTGGGGGAGGCCAAAAGCACAGCCGCGGGGGCGCCACCGGGGGCAAGCGGATGGGACATCGCCATCACCGACGCGTTGGACTCGCCACTCGAGGACAAGGTCCACGTCGTGGCAGCGGAGGCCCGGCCCGGAACCGACCCCTGCGGACCTCGAGTCACGCCGCATCTGCAAGCCCTCCTCTTTCTGGCCAAGAGCGGAGACACGTACTATCCAGTGGCCGTTCTCACAGAAGCTTCAGATGGCACCTACATCGATGCAGACCGTCGGATCCCGCCAGTCGACCTAGAGATCGTTAGGCCGCTACTCGAGCAACACAACGCCGACAACTGACCACGCCCGTTGACCGATTTCAGCGGTCACGAGTCGCGGCGGGGAGTGTAGACAAGCAGTCCCATCGCTCAGGTGCCACCACACTCATTTGCCGCTGGTTGCCCGTGGTGGCGCGTGTGAAGCGCGGTCCTGTGTGCGGGTGGCGTTTCGGGTCGGCATCTTCCCGGGTGATAGGCCTTGGGTCGTGTGTGGGAACCCCGTCCGGGAGGGGGGAGTCCGAAGTGCATCGACGACTGGAGGTGGCCATGGACCATGGCGGGGTTGCTGGACGGGGTGATCGGGTGCGGCGCTCCCTGTGGGGTGTCGTGGTCGTAGTCCTGTCGCTGAGCTTGTCGGGCTGCGCAACCGGCTCGGCCACCGCCCCCGGAGCAGCGGAAGGCCTAGCCCGTGAGGGGGACGCGGCGACGTGGCAGATCGGCAGCGCACCAGAAGTGACAGAGGATGGCGCCGTGGTCAGTCTTTTGGTCACCCGGTTGGGGTGTGCAGGCGGTGTCACCGGCCCCGTTCTCGACCCGGTGATCGAGGTAGAGCCCGACAGGGTCGTCATCAGCACCCCGGTGGAGGCCCGGTCCGGCGCCGCTGACTGTCCCGGTAACGACACGGTCCCTCTTGAGGTGCGGCTCGGGCCGGACGCGCTGGGTAGGGACTTGGTCGATGCTGCCTGTCTGGACGGCGCCGAGGCCGCCGGCACCGCCGCCTGCACGCCCGGGCCCGCCCGGTGGCACCTGCCGACCGTCGAACCTGCCGGGCGCATCGACTGGGCGGCCCCCGACACGTACACCTTCCAGGTGACGAGCATGTGCGGGGAACGGGCGTTCCTGGGCACCTTCGAGATCGACGTCTCCGGTGGCGAGGTCAACGCCATCGAGCCGCTCGGGGACCGGTTCGGCGAGAGCACGATGAGCGAATTGGTCGTGGACTCGGCGATGACGTTGGAGGACATCGTGGAGGAGGTCAACCGCGGCGGCGTCGCCCGACGTGTCGCCCTCGATGCCGAGGGCACCCCACGGTACGTCTCTCTCGGGAGGGACCTGGCCCAGTCTGACTCGGCGACCTGCTACTTCATCCACGACTATTCGGCCCGCCCGACCAGCGAATGAGCCAGCAGGGCGGGCACCGATGTGACGGCCGCGGAACCCATCGCGTTGGTAGCGTCACCCCCGTGGCACCGGACCGCACACCCGCGACGAAGGACTCGACGCGTCCATTGGTCGGGACGTTCGGGCTCATTCTTGCGGTTGTACTCCTGTTCGCCAGCTCCCTCCAGTGGCCCCGAATCGCTAGGGGTGATGCCGACTGGCGGGTGTGGCTCATGGCAGCCTGCTTGCTCGTTCAAGGCGGCACGATGATCGTTGTCGACGGGCGTGAGCGAAAGTCGCGCCGCGCCAAGCAGGTAGGGCACAACCTGGAGGAACCCTCGAGCTGAGGCGCGCCAGCCTCCCTGCAACCCCCTCAGGATGGAGGCGTCACGCGACGACTCGACCATCCTGTAGAGCTGTACCCGGGTGTCCTGGAGCACCCACCATAAGGCTTTCAGACGATAGGTTCATCTCCACGACGGGGAGGTAGAGGCGCTTGCGTGCGAGCACGGTGATGATCGTCGCCATGGTCATGGCGACGGTGGCGAGCGTTGTCACCTACTTGCTGGACGGCCATTCGGCCCTTCTCATCCTTGGCTGCGCGTTTCTTGTGGGCTCCGTTGCAGGGCTGATGTCCAAGCAGCAGCTAGGGGCTAAAGGGACTGCTGAAGGGAACAGCCGGCAGACGCACTGACATGCCGCAAAGATCGTGGGGCCGCGCGGGGGTGAGTCAGAGGCGGGGGTAGCCGGTGTCGGCGAAGGATTGGACGAAGCGTGCGCGCCTTACAGCGGGTCCAGCCCGAACAGGTGGTCACGCGCGTGCCGAGACGCCTAATCGTCGAGCCACTCCGCGTCGAGACTTTCACGACGTAGCGCAAACGACCTCGGGACCAGTCAGCAAGACCACGCCGCAGCTCATCACGAGCCATAAGCCAATCGGTGAACTCGCCGTCGCCGAACAGCAGTACCCGTGTTGGACCTCGTACGGCTCCGACCACCGCCGCCACTCCAGGTGCCCGCCGGTCGACGTCCACCACGTCTCTACGCGGACAAAGAGCATGGCGTCCTCGCCGTCGTGGCTAGTGAGTCGGGCCGCCCGTACGGATTGAGGCGGGGATCGCCTTGCTCCACTTCATTCTTTCGGGAGGGTATTCACGGCATGCTCAGATGTTCCCACGGGGTGGCAGTGCTCGTATGGAACCTCCGCACATGCCGCGCGCAACGCCGTTTAACACGAGACAGCCCGCCTACTTCAGCGGTCCATGCTGTCGACGGCGGAGAGGCCCCTCCCCTCCGACTAGAACGCCTCGTGGCTGCCTGCCTCACTAGCTCAGGGGAGTCGCCCCGGTACATTGGACCCATGGGGAACCCAGCGAGGGATCTGGCAGAGCTTCTTGAGTCGTGGCGGTCGGCCAAGCCGAGCGGCCCGATGGGCGTGAGGAGAGAGCAGGCCAAGAAGAGTGGTTCAACCGTCCACGAAGAACACGACCGCGCCATCTCCCTCTACTCGCAAACCCGCGCGTGGATCGAGCGACTGTCAAAGAGGGGGCTCGACGTCGATCATTATCGGGAGGCGTTGCCAGAATGGCAGGCCGCGCTATTCTCATTCGACGCGGCCTGGAGCTCACAACCCAACGGGCAGGCGGGTATCAGCAATGGGAATATACGGCTGTTGCGAAGTCTTGCTACCCTGATCGAGACGGCGGAGGCGTACCGAGGTCAGATGCCTGACCCTCAGAGAGACGTCGTTCGAAGCATCCTAGAGCAGGCGCGTTCGTTCGTTGAGAACGAGGAGCGCTTCAGCGCACATGTGTCGCGGTACCTTCTGGGGACCCTCGACGACGTTAAAGACGCCCTAAACCGAGGGGACGATGCGGCTGCGCTCGCCGCGTTTTCCCAGTTCACTGGCACCCTTCTGTTGCTGGCAGCCGAGGTTGAGATGCGGGGCGACACCGGCGCTGCCCAGACGTGGCGTGAGCGGGCGTCCCACTTCGCGAGCGAAGTCGCCATAGCTGTCACAGCAAACGCACTCGCTGCCGGCGGCGTTGCGCTAGGTATCCCCATTTAAATAAGCGTGAACCGGTCGGGCACCGCAACACAGGCATGCATCCGCTCTTGCCGCATAACCGACCCGCAACGACGCAGACGAGAGAGGCGGCACGAGCCGGTCTGTTTAGCCGTGCAGATCGAGGCGGCCCACTGGAGGTGTTGCAGAAAGTGGTGTGATTTAGGCCGCCTGCCAGTGACCACCTACAGCTTAGGCTCGTATAATCCGCCCTCCGCCCTGCCACATAGCCGATCCCCCGGCACGGTCAAGCAGTTTAGATCCCAGGCTTGACATGACGTACGCGTCATGCGTCTCCCGAACGCCGAGGGCAGCCTGCGGGATAGAGGAGTAGTCAAACCCGGTTACGACGCTATTCATTCTTTGTGGGTCTACTCTTTCGAGGAACCCGATTCGGGCGAGCTCGTTGGCCAACTCGTTAGCCAAGTCTAGCCTCGATCTTGAGCGTAACTCATAAGACGACCACACCAGTAGTTGCCTGTTGCCAAAGCCGCCCCCGTTCAGCGCCTTCAATTTTTCCCATTCAGCCGATGTCAATATCCAACTGCCCAGTATTCGCATGTGGTAAGTCTCAATTCTGGCGACCTGGCGAATGAACCAAATCTCGCCATCTACCTGCGCAGGATCCTTCATAAGCGCGGAGAGCGAAGCCCCAAGGGCCTTTAACTTCTCGGCGGAGTCGGTCATTTCGGCTGCCCGGGCAGCCTCCACGAAGCATCTAGCACCCACGGGGCTAGCATTTATCTGAGCGGCGAAATCCTCGACGCTCTCGCTGGTCATATCGGCCGCAACGCCGATGAGGGCAGTAACGTTTCGCTTGCGTAGTTTGTCGATCAGCGGACCTACCAATAGACGTTCGACTGCCTCGGCAACCGCAGGCGTCACTGTGGCCTGAACGTACTGTGCGACAGCCGGCTCCCCTAGGAATGGCAGAGACGCAGTGACCCCTAGCGCACCACCTACCGAAGTCGACACAAGATTGGGATGCCGATACTCCTCGTTCATGCCGAGGATCATAGGGCAAGCCGCTCCAGCAAGAGGAGATGCCGACTACACGATCTGCCTGTGCTTCGGGCCACGAGTTCGCTGATGCGCCATCAAGCAGACCTACCGTGCGAGGTGGCTTGGCCCTCACATACCAAGCCCTCGATGGACTCTCAAAGCACCGCCAGGCGAGAGCGGCCGTACACGGCAGGAGAGCACAGGCGCGCCGCGCCGAGCGCGCTGAAGCGTCCGGACATGCCGCGTTGGCAGATGCGGGGGCACCTACCATCAGAGCCACGGGTTGTTCGAAGGTGCAGGCGCTACGGCGAACTGCCCCTCATCGAGGTCGATGGTTGGGGAACCGGCAACCACCAGGCAGGCCCGCTCCCACGGACGTTGCTCGGCAAGAAACCGCACTTCATGTGCCATCCACTCGTGCCAGAACGCGATCGTCTGCTCGCGATCCCCGTTCACACCCTGGGCCATGTCGCGAGCGATCCCCCGCCGCTCGGCCTCCTGAAAGTCCGACTGCACCCAGATCGAGGCATCAACGAAGTGCTCGAACTCGCGTTGGCTTGCGCCGACGCCCTCGATGACGACCAAGTCCACCTCCGCGGCAACCTCGATCACGCCTTCGCGTCCATGCAGCCCCCACGCCGGCGGCTGAAACCGCACACCCTCCCCACGGTGCAGTGTCACCAGAATCTCCTCGCGCAGCATATGCCCCCAGGCGAAGAACGGCTCATGCCAGGCCAGGTCATCCGTGTGGACGACCGCAGAACGGGCGACGGCACGCTTCAGCTCAGCAGCCAGCGTCGACTTACCTGAGGCTCCCCTGCCGTCCACGGCAACGATCTGCGGCCGACCCAGCGGCTGCCCGGCCACCTGTAAAACGTGATCGACCAGCTCGGCAGTGTCGAGGGCCCGCCAAGGCCCCGCAGCGGGTTCACCCTCGAGCAAGGTCATGGTCATGACCCCATTCTGCTGCCGACAGCAGCCATGCTCGCTCATGCCGCCGGTCGGTCGCTCCCGACTGACCGGAGGTGTTCCCCGGAACACTCGTGCGCGAGCCGTTAATCGTGTGTCGTCGCAGATGCGCTCTGGCAGGCTTAGGCCATGGGATGGATCTGTCGTCCGGACTCGCAGGTGCCGGAAGCGGCGGAGCGACTTCTGGCGAGGGTGCCTGAGTGGTTCGGTCTCCCGGAGGCGAACGCTGACTACATCGAAGCGGCTCGTACCAAGGAGACGTGGACGGTCCGCGATGACGGCGGGAACGTCATCGGGCTCACTTTGGTCGATCGTCACTTCCCGCACGTGGCTGAGCTCCACCTCATGGTTGTCGACCGCGACCATCACGGTCAGGGTGTCGGAACCGCCATGGTCCAGGCCGTCGAACAGGACGCGCGGGAACGCGGTGTTCAGCTGCTCGAGGTGAAGACGTTGGGCGGCTCACATCCGGACCCCGGGTACGCGCGCACCCGTCACTTCTACGAGCAGGCCGGGTTTCTCCCGCTTGAGGAGACCGACCTGTGGGGTGAAGCGAATCCCTGCCTCTTCATGGTCAAGCCGCTCTGAGACCTAAGCCCGGCCAACTCGAGAGCCGGCATCCGGATTTGCCGCGTGCGGGAAACTCGTCACCCACACGGCTGGCTGGCACGGGCGTCACCCGTTCATGCAGCAGTCCCGAAGGACTCTTCGCGTCGGACTCGTGGGAACCGTCGAGGTGGTCGTGGGCATTTGCCTCCTGTTCCACAGCGGCCTCGAAGGGGCCACGGATCGTCAGCGGCGATGCTGACTGGCCCGTATCGCTCACTCAGTGGGTTCCTGGTCCTAGGCGTCACGATGCTGGCCCTCTACCCTTGACACATGAGCACCGTCACGTCTGAGAGCACCGCCCTCCGTGCGGTCGTCATTGCTCATCGTGACGCTCTTCAGCAGATCCTTGAGCGCTACGGTGCGACCAATCCAAGATTGTTCGGCTCGGTGGCCAGAGGCGACGCGACGGCGGACAGCGACGTCGACCTTCTCGTGGATCTGCTGCCGGACTTAGGGAACCCCCTCCTGCGCGTGGCGGGCATGGGCGAGGAGCTCAGCGACGTCTTCGGCCACCGCGTCGATGTGGTGACGCCGACCCTTCTGCGCGCTGAGGTGTCGAATACCGCGCTCAGCGATGCGGTGCCGGTGTGACGCGATCCGAGCAGGAACGCTTCGCCGACATCCTGCGTGCGGTCGAACGATGCCAGGGCTACACCAAGCATCTTGCGTCCGGCGAGCTCCAGGAGATGGCCTACGACGCGGTGCTGCGCAACTTGGCCGTGATCGGGGAGGCGGTGCGGGTGCTTCCCAGCGAGACGCGCGATCGGGCGCCGGAGGTCCCATGGGGAGCGATCGCGGGACTGCGCAACGTCGTCGTGCACGAGTACTTCCGTGTCGACGCCGAATTGATCCTCGACATCGTCGACAACCAGCTCGGTCCCTTGGCCGATCGCCTCCGTCAGCTGTGAAGGACCTGTCTCGTGGGAAAGGTGCCGAATCCGCCGATCAAAACTGACACAGGGCTGACACGGGGGAGTGGCCATGAGCATCCATGCTGGTCAGGGCGTTAGCGAGGAGTTTCCCGCCACCTCCACCTACGTGTCTCACGCTGTGCGGCTAGTCGCACCTCAGCCCCCAGGATCCGCACGAAGAGGCGGATCTGGGGGCTTCGTGCTGGTGGCACCGAGACCCCGTCGACGCGGTGCGCAAGGTTGACGCAAGGATGCGGGCGGACAGTGACGTCGCGGGGCGCTGCGCCCCGGATCACCCTCACCGTGGAGGCACCGATGTCCGTCATCCAGAAGCGTCAGCACCGTGATGTGGTCGCGCGCGGGAGGTACCGGCTGTGGGCCGTGCTCCTCGCCGCCGCACTGGTGTCGTCAGTGCTGCAAGGAACCGTCCTCGCTCCGCGGTCGGTCGCAGCCCCGGTCGGCCAGGGATTCAACCTCAACGCCTCCGACCTCCGCTTCATCCTGAAGCAGATCAAGATCTCCGAGCAGCACGCGGCCACGCTCACCGCGAGCAACCCGTGCGGCACCCTCCTGGGCAGCGGCCCGGACCAGATCCCGGCCGGCGGCGTCGGGGTCACCCTCCCCTGGGGGCTGCGCACCGTCGACGGCAGCTGCAACAACATCGAGCTGCCCGAGAAGCGCACCTTCGGCACGGCGGACCAGCCGTTCCCACGGATGGTTCCCAAGAAGCTGCGCGCCGCCGAGAACGGCACGACCTACGCGCAGACCTCCGGGACCGTGCGGGACAGCCAACCGCGCCTGATCAGCAACCTCGTGGTCGACCAGACCGGGACGAACCCGGCGGCCGTCAAGGCGGCCGGAGGGGTCCCCGAGGGCCAGGCCGCCGGCGACCCGCTGTTCATCCCCAACGTCGCCCCGGACACCGGCCTCTCCGCGCCGTACAACTCCTGGTTCACGCTGTTCGGCCAGTTCTTCGACCACGGCCTCGACCTCGTCAACAAGGGCGGCAACGGGGTCGTGCTCATCCCGCTCCAGCCCGACGACCCGCAGTTCACCCCGGGCTCGCCCACCAACTTCATGGCGCTGACCCGCGCCACCCACGGAGGAGATCACGAGGCGGTCAACCAGACCAGCCCGTTCGTGGACCAGAGCCAGACCTACTCCTCCCACCCGTCGCACCAGGTCTTCCTGAGGGAGTACCGGGCGACGCCCGACGGGCCGGTGGCGACCGGGGGACTGATCACCGGTCCTGGCGGTGGCATGGCCACCTGGACCGACGTCCGCGAGCAGGCGCGCACCGTCCTGGGCATCGAGCTGTCGGACCTGGACGTCCTGAGCGTCCCCCTCCTGCGGACCGACCCCTACGGCAGGTTCCTGCGTGGACCGAACGGCTATCCGCAGCTCGTCGTGCCCTCGGCACCTGGCGGACTGGTCGAGGGAGACCCCGACACGCCCGTCACCACCGCCGGCGCGACCTCCAGCGGACACGCCTTCCTCGACGACATCGCGCACCACGCCACCCCCGCGGCGAACCTGACCGCGGATGACGACCCCGGCACCGGGGACGACGGGCTACCCGGCACCTACGACGACGAGATGCTCGGTGCCCACTTCATCGCCGGTGACGGCCGGGTCAACGAGAACATCGGCCTGACCGCGGTGCACCACGTCTTCCACTCCGAGCACAACCGGCTGGCCGCGGAGATCGACGCGATGCTCGACGACCCGGCTCTGTTCACCGACGCCGAGCGCGCCGACTGGCGCACGACCACCCGGCCGGCGGGGTGGGACTACGGGGAGCGCCTCTTCCAGGCGTCCCGGTTCGTCACCGAGATGGAGTACCAGCACCTGGCCTTCGAGGAGTTCATCCGCAAGGTTCAGCCGGGGGTCAACCCCTTCGGCGAGGGCGGGACGGGATACCACACCACGATCAACCCCGCCATCAAGGCTGAGTTCGCGCACGCGGTCTACCGGTTCGGCCACTCGATGCTCAACGAGTCCGTGGACCGGGTCAGCGCGACCGGGGCCGAGGACGACATCAGCCTGCTGAACGCCTTCCTCAACCCGCCGTCCTTCATGGCCGACGGTCGGACGCCCGAGCAGGCAGCGGGCGACATCGTCCGCGGCATGACCAGACAGACCGGCAACGAGCTCGACGAGTTCGTGACCGAGGCCCTGCGCAACGACCTGCTGGGGCTGCCGCTGGACCTGGCGACGCTCAACATGGCCCGGGCCCGGGACACCGGCACCCCTTCCCTCAACGAGGCCCGGCGCGCGTTCTACGCAGAGTCGGACAACCCCGCGCTCGTGCCCTACACCAGCTGGGCGGACCTCGGCTTCTCGCTGAAGCATGCCGAGTCCCTGCCCAACTTCATCGCCGCCTACGGCACGCACCCCAGCATCACCGCCGCGACCACCCTCGACGACAAGCGGGCTGCAGCATACGCACTGCTGTACGGGGTCCGGGGCCTGGACGGTGAGATCGGGACCGCGGATGACATCGCCGAGGAGAGCGTGCCTGCAGACCGTGCCGCGTTCATCAACAGCGCGCCGCACACGGTGCCCGACGAGACCACGGGTGAACCGACCGTCGTGCACGACCAGTGGACCCTTCCCGAGTCCGGCGTGACCACGACCGGTGTCGACAGGATCGACCTGTGGGTCGGCGGCCTGGCGGAGAAGCAGATGGTCTTCGGCGGTCTGCTCGGCCCGACGTTCAACTACGTCTTCGAGGGCCAGACGGAGGCGCTGCAGGACGGCGACCGGTTCTACTACCTGTCCCGCACCGCGGGCCTCAACCTGCTGACCCAGCTCGAGGGCAACTCCTTCGCCGAGCTGATCCAGCGCAACACCGACGTCGAGGGCCTCCCGGCCGACGCGTTCTCCCGGCCCGACCTCGTCTTCGACGTCGCTGCTCTCGGGACCACCGGACCGATCCTCGACGACCCGGCGACCCCCGACTACGACGAGTCTCGACTGCTGGTCCGTGAGGCCAACGGGACCATCCGCTACGGCGGGGCGGCCCACGTGGTGTTCAACGGCTCCGCGGGCAACAACCTCATCCGCTCCAGCGAGGGTGACGACACGATCCGTGGCAACGACGGCAACGACAGGATGGAGGGTGGCGACGGTGCGGACCACCTGATCGGCGGTCTCGGCGACGACATCCTCACCGACCTGTTCGGGGACGACGTCCTCAAGGGCGGCGACGGCAACGACACCCTGTCCTCGGGTCAGGGCTTCGGCGGCGACCTCAACCAGGGCGGGCGTGGCGACGACATGATCATCGGTGGCAACGACGCCACCGAGAGCTTCGCCGGCCCCGGTGACGACCTCGTCTTCGCCGGTGACGGTGAGGACACCGTGTTCGGTGACGACGGGGACGACTGGATCGAGGGCGGACTGGGTCCGTTCAGCCTGCTGCAGGGCGACAACGGTGCCCCGTTCCAGGACGACCCGAACGAGGCCGGCCACGACGTCATCATCGGCTACGGCGGTGAGCAGGACTACGACGCCGAGGGCGGTGACGACATCATGCTCGCCGGCCCGGGCATCCAGCGCGCCGAGGGCATGCTGGGGTTCGACTTCGTCACCCACAAGCTCGACCCGGTGGCGGCCGACTCCGACATGGCGATCAGCGTCCTGCTGCCCCCGTCGGTGGAGACCAACCGTGACCGCTTCGACCTGGTCGAGGCGCTGTCCGGCTGGGACAAGAACGACGTCCTGCGGGGTGACGACCGTGTGGACAACGACATGGTCGGCCACGAGCTCACCGCTGCCGGGGTCGACCGGATCGCCGGCCTGGCCAGCATCCTGCCCGGTGACGGCACCAGCTTCACCGGCGGCAACATCCTGCTCGGCGGAGCGGGCGCGGACCTCATCGAGGGCCGTGGCGGCGACGACCTCATCGACGGGGACGCCTGGCTGGACGTCCAGCTGCGCGCCCCCGACCCCGCCACCGCCGACACGACCGACACCCGGCTGCACGACGGGCTCACCACGCTGCGGGCGGACACCCTGGCCGGACGGGTCAACCCCGGCACGGTCGACATCGTGCGCACGGTGAGGACCGGAACCGCCGCGACGGACACGGCCCTGTTCACCGGGCCACGGGCCGACTACACCATCACGACCGCCGACGGGGTGACCACCGTGGTGGACAACGTGGGCACGGACGGCACCGACACGCTTCGCAACATCGAGCAGCTCCGGTTCTCCGACAGGACCATCGCCACCCCGACCCAGGCCACGGCGCCGGAGGCGCCGGTCATCGGGACGGCCACGGCGGGCAACGCCTCCGCCACGGTCACCTGGACCGCTCCCTCCGACGGCGGCTCGCCGATCACCCAGTACCGGGTGCAGGTGCGTACCGGCACCACGGTGGTCCGGACCGACGTCGTCACCGCCCCGGCGAGCAGCGCGACGATCGCCGGGCTGACCAACGGCACGGCATACACCTTCCGGGTGCGGGCCGTGAACGCGGTCGGCGTGGGTCCGCTCTCGGCGGCGTCCAACGCGGTCACGCCGGCAGCGGTGCCTGCGGCACCCGTCATCGGTACAGCCACGGCGGGCAACGCCTCGGCGGTGGTCCGGTGGACGCCCCCGGCCAGCAACGGTGGCTCGCCGGTCACCGAGTACCGCGTGCAGGTCCGGACGGGCACGACGGTCGTCCGGACGGTGACGGGAGTCGCCGCCACCGCAACCAGCACGACCATCACCGGTCTGACCAACGGCACCGCATACACCTTCCGGGTGCGGGCGGTCAACGCGATCGGGGTCGGTCCCTTCTCGGCGGCGTCCAACGTCGTCAGGCCGGCGACGGTGCCGACCGCGCCCGTCATCGGCACGGCCACCGCCGGCGCCGCGGGTGGGGCTGTCACCGCGACGGCAGCGTGGACACCCCCGACCAACAACGGAGGGTCGCCCATCACGGGCTACCGGGTCCGGGCTCTGCGGATGGCGGCTGACGGGTCGGTGCTCTCGACGACGACGTCCGCGGTCCAGCCCGCCACCACGCGGTCGTTGGCCATGACCCTCGCCGCAGGGAACTACCGGTTCACCGTGCAAGCCATCAACGCGATCGGTGCCGGGCCGCAGTCGGGCCGCTCCAACCAGGTGCAAGCCCGGTGACCGCCGGTATGCGGCCACCTCGGGACCCTCCCGAGGTGGCCGCATACGGTCGGGCTCAGTCGGAGGCGTCCTGGAGGAGGGCCTCCATCTCGACGATCTCCGACGGGCTCGCGACCTCCAGCAGCTCCGGTGGGTGGTGCCGCACGTCGACACCGTGCATGAGGACGAGCGCCACCAGGAGGCCGGCCAGGGCCAGCAGGCGCAGGCAGACTCCCCGGGTCCTGGACGGAGAGCGTGCAGGGCGTCCGTGCGCTGAGGCGGGGCGAGGCTGCACCTCCAGGGTACGAGAGGGTGGCTCGGGACGGGTTGCTCGGTCCCTAGGCCCCTGGGGTGGCCCGTGCGCGGTCCGCCGGGAGTGGCACGTCCAACGAGGTCAGGAGGTCGACGACCCGCTGGCGGATGGCGTCGCGGATGGGACGCACGGCCTCGATGCCCTGGCCGGCGGGGTCGTCCAGGGGCCAGTCCTCGTAGCGCTTGCCGGGGAAGATGGGGCAGGCGTCGCCGCAGCCCATGGTGATGACGACGTCGGAGAGCTGCACGGACTCGGTGGTGAGGACCGCGGGACGCGCCTGGCTCATGTCGATGCCGACCTCGCGCATGGCCTCGACCGCGGCGGGATTGACCGCGTCAGCCGGTGCGGACCCGGCGGACCGCACCTCCACGGCGTCGCCGGCGAGGTGGGCCAGCCACGCCTGCGCCATCTGGGAGCGGCCGGCGTTGTGCACGCAGACGAACAGGACGGAGGGCGGGGGGTTGCTGCTCACGGTTCCTCCTCGGAGGTGGGTCGGGGGTGTGACGTGGCTCAGTCGAGCACGTCGCGCAGGAGTGCGGTGACACGGGCCTGGATGTCGTCCCGGATGTCGCGCACGACGTCGAGGTCCGCGCCTTCGGGGTCCAGCACGGTCCAGTCCTCGTAGCGACGACCTGGGTAGACCGGGCAGGCGTCACCGCAGCCCATGGTGACGATGACGTCGGCGGCGCGCGTCACCGAGTCGGTCAGAGGCTTGGGGTAGGCCTCGGTCAGCGAGATCCCTTCTCTCGGCCAGGGCCTGGACGACGACGGGGTTTGAGCTCTCGGGACGGCCGCGAGCCCGCCGAGCGCACGTGCACCCGCCCGTCGGACAGGTGCTCGGCCAGCGCGGCGGCCATCTGGGAGCGTCCGGCGTTGTGCACACACACGAAGAGCAGCTCGGGCACCTTCTTGGTGACGCGACCCTCCGCCTGGGCCGCCGCGCTCAGCCGCTCGCGGGCATCCTTGGCGACGAGCACGGGCAGGTACGTGTGGATGGTCGACACCGCTTCGAGCCGCTGCCGGGCCTGGTCCACCGCGAGCTGGACCGACTCCCGGGAGTAGACGCCCTCGTAGGAGTAGGTCAGGTCGTCGACGATGGCGGTGGAGACATCGGGTCGGGATGCGGGCATGACGTCTCCTGGGCGGCTGCGGGGCTGGCGGCGCCGGACCGCCGCCTGAGGGCCAGAGACACGTAGACGAGGGCGACGAGGACGGGGACCTCGATGAGGGGGCCGACGACACCGGCGAGCGCTTGGCCCGAGGTCACCCCGAACGTGGCGATGGCCACGGCGATGGCGAGCTCGAAGTTGTTGCCCGCGGCGGTGAACGCCAAGGTGGTGGTGCGCTCGTAGCTCAGCCCGAGCGCGGTCCCGAGGGCGTAGCCGCCACCCCACATGATGGTGAAGTAGGCCAGCAGCGGCAGCGCGATCCGGGCGACGTCCAGGGGCTGGCTCGTGATGCGCTCGCCCTGCAGCGCGAAGAGCAGCACGATGGTGAAGAGCAGCCCGAGCAGGGCGAACGGGGAGACGCGGGGCAGGAACACGCCCTCGTACCAGGCTCGGCCCCTCGTCCGCTCGCCGATGGTGCGAGAGAGGTAGCCGGCGAGCAGCGGGACGCCGAGGAACACCAGCACGGAGACGGCGATCTGGACGAAGGAGACGTCCAGGGCGCTCTGCTCGAGGCCGAGCCACCCGGGCAGGACGGTCAGGTAGAACCATCCGAGGCCGGCGAAGGCGATGATCTGGAACAGCGAGTTGAGGGCGACCAGCAGGGCCGCGGCCTCCCGGTCACCGCATGCCAGGTCGTTCCAGATGATGACCATGGCGATGCACCTGGCGAGCCCGACGATGATGAGGCCAGTGCGGTACTCGGGCAGGTCGGGAAGGAAGACCCACGCGAGCGCGAACATCAGGGCAGGGCCGAGGACCCAGTTGAGGACCAGTGACCCGGCCATGAGACGCCGGTCCGAGGTCACCGCCCTCAGGCGTTCGTAGCGGACCTTCGCCAGCGGCGGGTACATCATGACGAGCAGCCCGATGGCGATGGGGAGCGAGATGCCGTGCAGCCGCACCGCATCGAGCGCCACACCCAGGCCCGGGACCGTGCGGCCCAGGGCCAGACCCAGGATCATCGCCACGCCGATCCAGACGGGCAGGAGACGGTCGAGGGGGGAGAGTCTGCCGGTCACCTGCTCCGGCGCGTCCTGGACGGCCGTCACCCGTGGCCACCTGCGGGCGTGCAGCACGCCGCGGAGGGCTCCAGGACCGGGATGGAGGCCGTGGCCGGCCGGGCGTCCGCGGGGTTCTCGTCCTTGACGACGTAGACCTCCCAGGGTGCCCCGGCAGGGTCGTGGACCCACACCTTGTCCTGCAGCGCGTAGCAGCAGGTGGTGTCGCTCTCGTCGAAGGTGGCCAGACCGCTGTCGGTCAGGCGGGTGCGTGCCCCCTCCACCTCGTCGACGCTGTCGACCTCGACGCCGAGGTGGTTGAGGGCCCCCTTCGCGCCGGTCCCGCGGGTGGCCTCGTCGGTCTGGATGAGCACGAGCTTGAGCGGGGGCTCGCTGATCGCGAAGTTCGCGTAGCCGGGACGCCGCTTGTGCGGCCCGACGCCGAAGAGGGTGGAGTAGAAGTCGACGGACGCGTCGAGGTCGACGACGTCGAGCGCGAGCTGCACGCGGCTCATGGTGCATCCTTCCTGGAGGCCATATCGATAGATGTCGATGTATGCATCGTGGCACCGGATATCGACATGTGTCAATATGGAGGGGTGATGAGTGCACCAGCACCCGACGGCCGTGCCCAGCTGGCCCAGGCGGTGGACCGGTGCTGCGCGACCGAGGGCGACTCCCCGATGACGCGCGAGGACGCCGAGCTCGTGGCCCGCCTGCTCAAGGCCGTCGCGGACCCCGTCCGTCTGCAGATCCTCGGCATCGTGCGCTGCTCACCCGGCCAGGAGATCTGCGCCTGCGACCTGCCTGCCCCCCTCGGCATCAGCCAGCCCACCGTGAGCCACCACCTCAAGGTCCTCGTCGAGGCCGGGCTGCTCACCCGCGACCGGCGCGGGCAGTGGGCCTGGTTCACCCTCGTGCCGGACCGGCTCGCGCTCGCCCGACGGGCCCTCGAGGTCTGAGGTCGCCCGGGGTTAGGCCTCGTCGTGGGGACGGTCGGACCAGGTCTGGGCCAGGAGGGAGACGACCATCGCGACCACGGTGACGAGGTAGACCTGGCCCAGCACGGCCTCGGTGGTGGCCAGCAGGCGGCCGATCTCGGTGCGTGCAGCAAGGTCGCCGTAGCCGAGAGTGGTGATACTGGTGAGGCTGAAGTACATGAAGGACGTGGTGGGCTGGGGGTCGCCGAAGAGCGGTGGCTGATGGTAGTGCTCGGCGGCGAGGAAGGCGTAGAAGAAGGCCAGCGCGATGAGCAGGTAGGCCGAGATGGCGCCCAGCAGGGTGGCTCGGACGACCTGACGGTGGTGCAGCAGCCTGCGGATGACCACGACGGGTGCGATGGCTGCCAGCAGGACCAGGGCGGCGGGAGCGGTCGAGGCGGAGACGTCGGTCGGGGTGGCAGCAGCTCCAGAGCAACCCTGGCGCCGAACCCCACGACGAGAACGGCGTCGACGAGGCGCTGCCACCGCTGGCTGGCCCCGGAGGCCCGCATCGCGAGGGAGAGCGTGGCGGAGACCACCGCCGTGGCCGCGATGGTCGACCAGTGCCGTGACCCCGACGGTGCGCTCTCCAGGTCGACGAAGAACAGCAGCACGGTGGTGGTGGCGGTCAGGGTGAGCAGCCACCCGAAACGGTCGACATAGCGCGACGCGGCGGGACGAGGCCTCGGCCGAGAACGACCTCGCACGTCATCCATCAGCGACGCCCCGACGCACCTGCGGGGTCCGCAGGACCCGGGGCCCCGGCGCAGCAGTGCTGCGTCGCCGCGGCGTCACGGGGGCAGGCATGCTGCGGACGGGGTGTCAGGACAGCAGCTTGGCCTTCGCGGCCGCGAACTCCGCGTCCGTGAGGACGCCGGCCTGCTGGAGGGCGGCGAGCTTCTGGAGCTCACCGATGAGGTCGGTGAACTGTGCGGTCGGGGGAGGGGTCGGCGCCGCCTGCTGAGCGGCCGCCGCCTGTGCCGCCGCGTTCATCTGCAGCTGCTGCTGGTAGTCGGCGTACTCCTGCTGCTGGGCAGCCTGCTGCGCCCGCGCCTGCTGGTTGCGGGGCCATACCGCCGCTCACCGCATGGGCGGTGCCGGAGCAGCACCCCGAGCGCGTAGGTCTTGCCGGAGCCGCTCTGCCCGCACCAGAAGGTATGCCGGTTCAGCTTGCGCGCCACCAGGCCGAGGGGGACCTCCGGCATGGACTGCAGCCGGCCCACGTGGAGCCGGCGGTCCGCCCGGAGACGACGGCGGCGACCTCCTCGTCGGAGGCGCGGGTCACCTCGACCGGCGTCGGCACGGGGGCCGGGGGGACGCCGTCGACCGTCACGAGCGTGCCCGAGGCCACGTGCTCGTCCTGGCCGACGGCCTCCAGCCGCTCGACCTGACCCAGCAGCCTCGAGCCACCGCTCTGCAGGTGCAGGAAGTCGCCGACCGCGGCGGTGTCCAGGATCCGCGGACCCGGAAGGAGCGGCCGTCCGCGGAGTCGAGGTAGGCCGAAGCCCCCCCGACGGACGTGTCGTCGGGGGGGCTCGTCGTCGTGCTCATGTCGGTGACCTGTCTCCGGCAGGGAGCCGAGGTCAGCGCTCGTCGCCGTCGGCGGCGGCCGACTCCTCCGAGCCGAAGATGTCGCGCACGGCCGCCTCGTCCTCGACGCTGAGGTTGGTGGCGATCAGCTCGCCCTGGTGGTCACCCAGCTCCTCGGCGATGCGGTCGCGCACGCCGTCGCTGGACATGAGGAACAGGGCGGAGGTCCCGGGGGTGACCTTCTCCCGCACGGAGTTGATGAACTCGTCGCTGATGCCGAAGTCCCGCATCGACCCGGAGAGCGCGCCCATGGCGGCGCCGAACGCCATCCCGAACAACGGGACGAAGAAGATGATGCCGAAGAGCAGGCCCCAGAACGCGCCGCCCGACGCCCCGGCGCCCATGGGGGAGAACGCCTGCTGGGTCCGAGGCTTCTTCTTGTCCTCGGGCCACGAGACCACGACCGCGTCGTGCACCGTGATGAGCTGCTTCTTCTGCAGCTCGATCACCTGGCCCCGGATCTGCTCGGCCCGCTGCGGGTCGTCGAACTTCCACACGGTCAGCGTCGCCATGGCACGCCCTCTTGCTCACGGGACCACCCGGATGGAGCCCCACCACCTGGGGGGAGTCTGGCACCGTCGCACCAGCGCCGTCTATACCCGCGAGGACGCCAGCCGTGGCAGACTTTCCCCGCAGAGCCGTCCTCGAGGAAGAGGTCCCATGGAAACGGTGTCGTGGTCACGCGCCCCGATGATCGCCACGCCAGTCTACCTGGCCCTGGTGCTCGTCGGGCTGCTCTTCATCCTGCTCGGGGACGACGCCCTGTCCGGGGTGTTCGCGGTGATCCTCACCCTGCCCTGGTCGGCCGCCGTCACCGGGCTCATGGACTCGGCCATGGAGGTCGACGGCGCCGTCTCGGGCTCCGTCGGTGTGGTGGTCGGCGCCGCGATCAACGCCGCCATCATCTACGGCGTGATGCGGTTCGTCACCCGGCGGCGGGGGGCACGACGGGCCTGAGGCGAAGCGCGCTCAGGACTGCTGGGCGGACTGCTCCTGCTCGGCCGCGGCCAGCTTGGCCCGCACCTCGTCCATGTCCAGCTCGCGCACCTGGTCGACCACGGACTCGAGGTCGCGCGCCGGGAGGGCGCCGGCCTGGCGGAAGACGAGCACGCCCTCCTTGAAGGCCATGATGGTCGGGATCGAGCTGATGCCCGCACCCTGGGCCAGCGCCTGCTGGTCCTCGGTGTCGACCTTCCCGAAGACGACGTCGTCGTACTTCTCGGAGGCCTTCTCGTAGTTGGGGGCGAACATCTTGCACGGGCCACACCACTCGGCCCACCAGTCGACCAGGACGATGTCGTTGTCCGTGACGGTCTGCTCGAAGGTGTCTGCGGTCAGATCTACGGTGCTCATGCGGGTTCCAACACAGGCACCGCTCGCCTTCTTCCATGCCCCGGCGCTCCTGCTACGGTCGCGTCATGCGAACGTTTCGCAACAGGTATGCCGCCCCCCTCGCGTCCGTCGTCCTCGCGGGCGTGGTGCTGGCGGGCTGCACCGACCCCACCGCGACCTCGCCCGGGGGCGGGGAGGGAGGCGCCGCCACGTCCTCCGCGGCGACCGAGGTCGTCGTCGCGACCGGTGGCGAGCCGGACAGCTTCAACCCGGTGCTGGGCTACGCCCGCTGGGGTGACGGCAAGATCGTCGAGGGGCTGGTGCGGCTCGGCGCCGACCTGCGCCCGGAGCCCGTCCTGGCCCAGGAGCTCCCGCAGGTGGGGGACGACGGCCTCACCTACACCTTCACGCTCAGCGAGGGCGTGAGCTTCCACGACGGGCAGGAGCTGCGGGCCGAGGACGTGGTGGCGACCTACGAGGCGGCCCTGGACCCGGAGAACGGCTCACCGGTGGCCGCCGACCTGACCGCGCTGGAGTCGGTCGAGGCCGTGGACGAGCGCACCGTCCGCTTCACCCTGGCGCACCCCCAGTCCGCGTTCGTCACCACCACCACCCTCGGCATCCTGCCGGCGGACCAGGTGGACGCCACCTCCCCGCAGGACGTCGTGGGCACCGGCCCCTACCAGGTCGAGGGCTACCGTGCGGGGGAGCGGCTGGTGCTGGCGGCCGACCCCGGCTACTGGGGCGAGCAGCCCGAGGTCACCCGGGCCACCTTCCTCTTCGTCGAGGACGACGCGGCCCGCGCCGCCCGGCTCGCCTCCGGCGAGGTGGACGCCGCGCTCCTGCCCACGCAGGCGCTCGGCCGCTTCGAGGACGACGAGGCCTACGACGTGGTCCGCCGCGACACCGCCGACTTCCGGGCGCTCGTCCTGCCCGAGGCGGGGGAGGTGACCGGCGACCCCGCCATCCGCTCGGCCCTGCACACCGGGCTGGACCGCCAGGCGGTCGTCGACGGCGCCCTGGCCGGCGCCGGCCGCCCGGCCTACGGACCGATCCCGCCCGAGGCGGCCGAGTACTCCGACGTCCTCGAGGTCGAGGCGGACCCCGGTACCGCCGAGCAGGGGCTCGAGGAGGCCGGCTGGGTCGAGGGTGGCGACGGGGTCCGCGCCCGGGACGGGCAGCGGGCCGCCTTCACGCTCATGTACCCGGCCGGCGACACGCTGCGCCAGAACGTCGCGCTCGAGGTCCAGGCCCAGGCTGCCGAGCTGGGCATCGAGGTCGAGCCGGAGGGGCTGAGCTGGGAGGCCATCGAGCCGCGGATGGCCGAGGACGCCCTCGTCTACGGCAGCGGCAACCCCTACAACGCCGACCTGTCGACCTACCCCCTCTTCCACTCCACGCGGGCCTTCCAGGGCTTCGACAACCCCGGGGGCTACGACTCGCCGGAGATGGACGCGGCCCTCGAGGCCGGCCGGGCCGCGCAGGAGGAGACGGCGCGGGTCGAGGCCTACGCCACGGTCCAGGAGCAGCTCGCACAGGACCTGCCCTGGGTCTTCCTGGCCTACGTCGAGCACGACTACGTCATCGAGGCGGACACCTGGGCGGGGTATGACGTGCCGCTCGTCGAGCCGCACGAGCACGGTCTCCAGGGCGGACCCTGGTGGAACCTCCCGTCGTGGACGATCGCCGGCGGGTGAGGCTGCAGGACCGGCTCCGCCCCGCCCGCTCACCGCTGACCGGGCTCCTCGTCCGACGGCTGCTGCTGCTCCCCGTCCTCGTGGCAGGCGTCACCCTCGTGATGTTCGCCCTCGCGCAGAGCACGCCCTTCGACCCGGTCCTCGCCACGCTGGGGGAGCGGGCCCTGACGATGGACGGGCCGACCCTCGAGGCGATGCGGGACCGGGCCGCCGACAGCGGGGCGGTGCAGCAGTGGGCCTCCTGGTGGGGCAACGCCCTGCAGGGGGACCTCGGCGCGTCCTCCAGCCAGCGCTCGCCCGTCGTCACCGTCATCGCGCAGCGGCTGCCGTGGACCCTCGGGCTCATGTCCGCCGCGCTGGTGCTGGCCGTGCTCGGGGGCCTGGTCGTCGGAGGGGTGGCCGGGACCCGGCCCGGGTCGTGGGCGGACCGGATGGTGGGCGGGGGGCTGCTCGCGCTCCAGGCGGCACCCCCGTTCTGGCTGGGTCTGGTCGCCGTGTGGGTCTTCGCCGTGTGGCTCGGGTGGCTCCCGACCGGTGGGGCGACCTCGCCGGGCTCGGGCACGGTGCAGCCGCTGGACGTGCTGCACCACGCCGTCCTGCCGGTCCTGGTGCTGGCGCTGTCCCAGCTGCCGTGGTTCGGTCTGGTCGTCCGCGACGCCACTCGCGACGCCCTGGCGGGGGTGCCGGTGCGCGCGGCCTGGGCCCGCGGCATACCGACGTCGCGGCTGCTGCGCCAGCACGCCGTCCGGCCCGCGCTGCTGCCCCTGGTGACCGTCCTCGGCGTGCGGGTGCCCGAGCTCATCACCGGCGCCGTGCTCGTCGAGACGGTGTTCTCCTGGCCGGGGGTCGCGAGCGCGACCGTGGACTCCGCGCTGCGCCTGGACTTCCCGCTGCTCGCCGCCCTCACCGTCCTCACGACCGTGCTGGTGGTGCTCGGCAACCTCGCCGCGGACATCGCCTACCGCGTCGTCGACCCGAGGGTGGGCCGTCATGACGGCTGAGGGGTGGCGCGAGGTCGCCGGGGCCCGCTCGAGGCCCTGGTCCGGGAACCGGCGCGCGGCGCCGAGGGGCGGGTCCGGACCCTGGTGGGCCGTCCTGGCCGGCGTGGTCGTGGTCGTCCTGCTGCTGGGCGCGGGCGCGGCCGACCAGCGGGCGGACTTCACGCAGGCCTTCCTACCGCCCTCGGTCGAGCACCCCTTCGGGACCGACCAGGCGGGTCGCGACCTGCTGGCCCGCAGCCTCGCGGGTGCCCGGGTGTCGCTCCTGGTCGGGCTGGTGGCGGCGCTCGTCTCCAGCGTCGTCGGAGTGGTCGTGGGCGGGCTCGCCGGCTCGCTGGCCTCCCGCGCCGGCGGTGGCGTCGTCGACGGCCTCCTGATGCGTCTCGTCGACGCCGTCAACGCCCTGCCGCACCTGGTGCTGGGCATCGTCATCGTCGCCCTGCTCGGGCCCTCGCTCGGGAGCGTGATCCTCAGCGTCGCCCTGACCCACTGGACGACCACCGCGCGCCTGGTGCGGGCCGAGCTGCTCGCCCTGCAGGGCGTGGGCTTCGTCGAGGCCGCGGTCGGGGCCGGCGCCGGGCGCTGGTGGGTGCTCTCCCGGCACCTGCTGGCGCACGTCATGGGCCGGGTGGTGCTCGCGACCGTGCTCATGGTGCCGCACGCGATCATGCACGAGTCGGCGCTGAGCTTCCTCGGGCTGGGGCTGCCCGACGACCAAGCCTCGCTCGGCACCATCATCGAGCAGTCGCGCACGGCCGTCCTCGCAGGGCACTGGTGGCCGGCGGTGCTGCCCGGCCTGCTGCTCGTGGGGCTGAGCCTGGTCGTCTTCGCGCTCGGCGAGCGGCTGCGCCCGGCGTCCCGGGGGCGCGCATGAGCACGACGGCAGACGGGACCGGGCCGCGGGGAGGGCTCCGGGTGGACGGCCTCGGGGTGGCCCTGCCCGACGGGCGCGGAGGTCACAGCACGGTGCTGGAGCAGGTGGACCTGCGGGTGCCGCGCGGACGCCTCGTGGTGCTCCTGGGCCCCAGCGGCGCGGGCAAGACGACGCTCCTGGCCGCCCTGCTGGGTCTGCTGCCCATCGGTTCCCTCGTCCGCGGCCACGGGTGGTGGGAGGACGACGACGCCGGTGCCGTCGACCTCGTCGACCCCGGCGCGCCCGTGCGCGAGCGGGTGCGTGGCCGCGTCGCGGCGTGGCTGCCGCAGGCTCCCGTGGGCGCCATGACCCCCGTGCTCACCGTCGGCCACCACCTCACCGAGAAGGCGCGGGTCCACGTGCCGGCCACGGCGGTGCCGTCCTCGGTGCGGTCGGCGATGCGACGGCACGACGTGGAGCCGCAGTGGTGGCGGCGGCTGCCCTCCCAGCTCTCCGGCGGGCAGGCGCAGCGGGTGTCCAACGCGCTGGCCCTGCTCGGCGACCCCGGGCTCGTCCTGGCCGACGAGCCCACCACCGGTCTGGACCGGCCCCGCGCGCGGGCGGCGGCGGCCGGGCTGACGGCGCTGGCGCACGACGAGGGCCGGGCGGTGCTCGTCGTCACCCACGACCTCAGGCTCGCCGAGGAGGCCGCGGACGCCGTGGTCGAGATCGACGGCGGGCGGTCCCGTGGCGCGGACGTGCCGGTCGGTGAGGTGATCGACCGGGCCCGCCGGGCCACCCACCGCCTGGCCCCGCACGCCACCACGGCGCAGCGCCCGTCGACGGCCGCCGCGGTGCCCTCCGCGTCCGGGGTAGGACCGGGCGACGGGGGAGGACCGGGCGACGAGGAGGGACCCGGCCTCGCCGCCGTGGACCTCACCCTGCGGCGCGGCCGGGGCACGCTGGTGCGCAGCGGGGTGACGCTGCGGGTCCGCCCGGACCGCACCACGGGCCTCATGGCGCCCTCCGGAGCCGGCAAGACGACGCTGCTGCGCACCCTCGCGCTGCTGCACCGCCCCTCCGCCGGCCAGGTGCGGGTGGACGGGCGCCCGGTCCACGGCACCGGTATGCCGTGCCCGCCGCCCTGCGCCGGCGCATCGCGTTCGTGCCGCAGGACCCGCGGCAGGGGGTCGACCCCCGCTGGACCCTCGGCCGCAGCCTGCTCGAGCCGTCCCGGCTGGCGGGGCGGGCCGGCGACGACACCACCGTCGCCCGGATGCTGGACCAGGTGGGTCTGGCCCCGGAGCTGGCCAGCCGCCGACCGGACGAGGTGTCCGGCGGCCAGCTGCAGCGGGTCGTGCTGGCCCGGGCCCTGGCCCTGGGGGCGGACTTCCTCCTGCTGGACGAGCCGACGTCGATGGTCGACGCCGCCACCGCGCGTGCGGTCGCACGGGCCGTGCACGAGCACCAGCACGCCACCGGGTGCGGGGTGCTGGTCGCCTCCCACGACGAGGAGCTCCTGCGCACCTGGTGCGACGTCGTCGTCGAGTGGTGAGCCCCGCCAGGGCGGCGGGCACGGCGCGCCGGGGCGGGCTGCATACTCCTCGCGCGGCCGGACGCGCCACAATGGGGCCATGAGCCCCGTCCCCTCTGTGTCGAACTCCATCACCGTCCGCCTCGAGCTGCCGGCCCGCGTCACCGCCGTCTCCGAGATCACCACCGCGGTGGCGGACGTCGGCGGCATGGTCACCGCGGTCGACATCAGCGACTCCGGCACCGAGCGGCTGCAGGCCGACCTCACGATCGCGACCTACGGCACCGACCACGCCGCCGAGGTCGTCGAGGCCATCAGCGAGGTCGACGGGGTCGAGATCGGCCGGGTCAGCGACCGCACCTTCCTCGCGCACCTGGGGGGCAAGCTCGAGGTGAAGTCCAAGCTGCCGATCCGCAACCGCGACGACCTGTCGCTCGTCTACACCCCCGGCGTCGCCAAGATCTGCCAGGCCATCGCCGAGAACCCGGAGGACGCGCGCAGCCTCACCATCAAGCGCAACACCGTCGCGGTCGTGACCGACGGGTCGGCCGTCCTCGGCCTCGGGGACATCGGGCCGCTCGCGGCGATGCCGGTGATGGAGGGCAAGGCGGCGCTCTTCAAGCGGTTCGCCGACATCGACGCCTTCCCCATCTGCCTCGACGCGCACGACAGCGACGAGATCGTGCGCGTGGTCAAGGCCATCGCCCCCGGTTTCGCCGGGATCAACCTCGAGGACATCTCGGCGCCCCGCTGCTTCGAGATCGAGGCCCGGCTGCGGCGGGAGCTGGACATCCCCGTCTTCCACGACGACCAGCACGGGACGGCGATCGTGGCGCTCGCCGCGCTGAAGAACTCCCTGCGGGTGGTGGACAAGGAGCTCGGGTCGGTCAAGATCGTCATGTCCGGGGCGGGGGCCGCCGGGTCCGCGATCATCCGCCTGCTGCTGCAGGCCGGGGCCACCGACGTCCTCGTGGCCGACGTCGACGGGGTGATCCACCCGCGGCGTCCTGACGTCATGCGCGGCGACAACGGCAACCTCGCGTGGATCGCCAGCCAGACCAACCGCGGCCTCGCGACCGGGACGCTGCAGGAGGCCCTCGTCGGGGCGGACGTCTTCATCGGTGTCTCGGCGGGCAACATCCTCACCGGCGACGACATCGCCCGGATGAACGACGACGCGGTCGTCTTCGCCATGGCCAACCCGGTCCCCGAGGTCGACCCGGTCGAGGCCGGCAAGCACGCCACCGTCGTCGCGACCGGGCGCAGCGACTTCGCCAACCAGATCAACAACGTGCTCGTCTTCCCGGGGGTCTTCCGCGGCCTGCTGGACGCCGCGAGCGACCACATCGACGACCAGATGCTCCTGGCCGCGGCCTCGGCGCTCGCCGACGTCGTCACCGCCGACGAGCTCAACCCGACCTACATCATCCCCAGCGTCTTCAACCCCAAGGCCACCAAGGCGGTCGCCCAGGCGGTCGAGGCGGCCGCGCGGGCGCGGCGCGAGGAGACGAGCTGACCGGCGGCCCTCCCGGGCGACCGCCCGGCCTGGACCTCGTGGTGGTGCTCGGGTGGTTCGCGCTGCTCGTGTCGCTGCTCGTCCAGGCCTACGGCCTCTACGCGCCGCAGATGCCCGGGCCGGACGGGGTGCCCGGTCTGGACAAGGTCGGCCACCTGGTCGCCTTCGCCGTGCCGGCCGCCCTCGCGTGGTGGCTGCGGGCGCGCTGGCTCGTGCCCGTCCTGGTGCTCCACGCCCTCGTGAGCGAGCCGCTGCAGCAGGTGCTCGCACCCGGTCGCCAGGCGGACCCGCTCGACGCCGCCACGGACCTGCTGGGCGTGGCGCTCGGGGTCTGGGTCGCCGCGACGACCCGGCGCCGGTGGGGTCATGATGGGGACATGGGCGCAACCTCGACGCCGACGAGGGGCCGGTCGTGAGCCCGCAGCGCCGGGATCGGGGCGAGGTCACCGGCCAGCTGCTCGTGGCCACCCCGCTCACCGGTGACCCCTTCGCCGGGTCCGTCGTGCTGGTCCTGCACCACGACGAGGACGGCGCCCACGGGCTCGTCCTCAACCAGCCGATGGAGGCCGGCGTCGACGCGGTCCTGCCGGAGTGGCAGCCCTTCGTGACCGACCCGGGGGTGCTCTTCCGCGGCGGCCCGGTGGGCCGGGACACGGCCATGGGGCTGGTGAGCGTGCCCGGCCACCTGCCGGAGGACCCCCCGCTCGGCACCCAGCTGCTCTTCGGCGGCATCGGGCTGGTCGACCTCGACGCCCCCGCGCCGCTGGTCGTGCCCGAGCTCGGCGCCTTCCGGATCTTCGTGGGCTACAGCGGGTGGTCGGCCGGCCAGCTCGACTCCGAGATCCGGCACGGGGCGTGGGAGGTCGTGCCCCGGGAGCCGCGCGACGCCTTCCGCGCGGACACCACCGGCCTCTGGCGTGACGTGCTGCTGCGCCAGCGCTCGGCGGCGTCCTTCCTCACGACCTGGACCGAGCACCCCGAGCGCAACTGACACCCGGCGCCGTCCGGGGTGGGCTCAGCCCTCGCCGTCGCCGGGGGGTGGGCTCAGCCCTCGCCGCCGCCGGGACCCCCGCCGGAGCCGCCGCCGTCCTGCGGCTCGCGCAGCCCTTCGTAGATCTCCTTGCACTGCGGGCACACGGGGAAGCGCTGCGGGTCCCGACCCGGCACCCACACCTTGCCGCACAGGGCGATGACCGGGTCGCCGCTGAGCGCCGACTCCATGATCTTCTCCTTGCGCACGTAGTGCGAGAAGCGCTCGTGGTCGCCCGGCTCGGAGAGGTCGGGCTGGACCCGGGTGTCCTCGCGCTCCAGCACGGCGGTCTGCGTGGACGGCTGGCTCGGTGCCTCGGGCGCGTCGAGGGGCTGGTCGGACATGCGGACGCTCATGCGCCCCAGTCTAGGCGCGCCCCGGTGCGCGTGTCGGCAGCCGGCAGGCACGGCATACCACGGCGTGCGGCCCCGTGCGGGCACCGGGAGGGCCGGGTGAGTCGGATCCGGAAACGACCTATCCTGACGAGTCGATGTCCACTTCAGCCGCTTCCCACCTGCCCCCCGCCTATCCCGAGCGCGCCGCCTGGGGCACGGCGGGCAAGCTGCGCGCCTGGCAGGCGACCGCGCTGCAGACCTACCTGTCCGAGCGCCCGCGCGACTTCCTCGCCGTGGCGACCCCCGGGGCGGGCAAGACGACCTTCGCCCTGCGCGTCGCCACGGAGCTGCTCGACCGGGGTGAGGTGCAGCGCATCACGGTCGTGGCACCGACCGAGCACCTCAAGACCCAGTGGGCCGAGGCGGCCGCCAAGGTCGGCATCCGCATCGACCCGCGCTTCGCCAACGCCCAGGGGCGGCACAGCCAGGACTTCGACGGGGTCGCCGTGACGTATGCCGGTGTCGCCAGCAAGCCGCTGCTGCACCGCGCACGCACCGAGGCGGCGCGCACCCTGGTGATCCTCGACGAGGTCCACCACGGCGGTGACGCGCTGTCCTGGGGGGAGGCCGTGCGCGACGCCTTCGAGCCGGCGACCCGGCGGCTGTCCCTCACCGGGACGCCCTTCCGGTCCGACACCGCGGCCATCCCGTTCGTCCGCTACGAGATGGACGCCGAGGGGATCCTGCGCTCCTCGGCCGACTACACCTACGGCTACGCCGACGCGCTGCGCGACGGCGTCGTGCGGCCGGTGCTCTTCCTGTCCTACGGCGGCACGATGCGATGGCGGACCAAGGTGGGGGACGAGCTCGAGGCGCGGCTGGGGGAGCCGCTGACGCAGGACGTCACCAAGCAGGCGTGGCGCACCGCCCTGGACCCGGCCGGCGACTGGGTCCCGGCGGTGCTGCGGGCGGCCGACAAGCGGCTCAGCGAGGTGCGTCGGCACGTGGAGGACGCCGGCGGCCTGGTCATCGCCTCCGACCAGCGCTCGGCCCGCGCCTACGCCAAGCAGCTGCGGGAGATCACCGGTGAGGCGGCGACCGTGGTGCTCTCCGACGACGCGGGGGCGTCGGCCCGGATCGAGGAGTACGCCGAGGGCGACTCCCGCTGGATGGTCGCCGTCCGCATGGTGTCCGAGGGGGTGGACGTGCCGCGGCTGGCGGTGGGGGTCTACGCCACGTCGACGTCGACGCCGCTGTTCTTCGCGCAGGCGGTGGGCCGCTTCGTCCGGGCCCGGCGGCGTGGGGAGACCGCCTCGGTCTTCCTGCCCAACGTGCCGCTGCTGCTCGGGCACGCCGGATCGATGGAGCTGGAGCGCGACCACGCGCTCAACCGGAAGGACACCGGGGAGGAGCAGCTGTGGTCCGAGGAGGACGGGCTGCTGGAGCAGGCGCAGGCCGCCGAGGGCGCCTCGGACGACCTCACCGGCAGCTACGAGGCGATCGGGTCGGACGCGGAGTTCGACCACGTCCTCTTCGACGCCGAGCAGTTCGGCCTGGGCGGGGTGCCCGGGTCGGAGGACGAAGACGACTACCTGGGCCTGCCCGGGCTGCTCGAGCCGGACCAGGTCGCGACCCTGCTGCGGGAGCGCCAGAAGAAGCAGGTGGGACGTGACGGCGGTCAGGCGCGGGCCCAGGCCGTCTCCGCCCACCGGGCGCTCGCCGAGCACCGCAAGGAGCTCAACAAGCTGGTCTCCGCCTACGCCCAGAAGAAGGGCCAGCCGCACGCCGTCGTGCACGCCGAGCTGCGCCGCACCTGCGGCGGTCCCGAGCTCGCGACCGCCACGTCCGAGCAGGTGCTCGAGCGCATCGAGACGATCCGCCGCTGGTTCGTCGGCCGACGCTGACGGCATACCCGCACCGGACGCGCGGTCAGGACGCACCGGACGCGCGGTCGGACCATGACCTGTGCACGCCACATCCGCCCCTTACGTGCCTGTGCACGGATATGCAGTCGGTGCGCAGGTTCTACCGCACGCACAGGCTGCGCAGGACGTGCACAGGCCGGGCATGAGGACAAACGCTGCAGGGCTGAGTCTCAGGCAGGGAACGCGTGCCGAGCGACCCCACGGGCCATCGCCGCACGCACCTTGGCGACGACGCGCTCCGGGTGGTCCAGCTCGCCCCAGGTGATGCGTACCACCTCGTAGCCGAGCGCGCGGAGACGGTCCTCGCGCCACTTCTCGGCCATCAGGTCGAGGGAGGAGCCGTACTTCAGCGCGCCGTCGAACTCGACCACCGTCCAGGCCTCCCGCAGCAGGAAGTCCACGAAGCCGACCAGCTCGCCGTACTCGTCGCAGATCGTCGCCTGGAGCTCCGGGACCGGCAACCCGGCTTCGAGCATGATCCAGCGAGCCCGGGTCTCGCCGGCCGACCCGCTCAGTCCGGTGGCGTGCTCGACCACGGTGCGGACGGCGGGGGCTCCGTGCCCGAAGGACCCCTCTCGGCCCGCTTGCTGCAGCTGCTCGATGGTCGTCGCCTTCTCCCGCAGCGCGATGTCCGCGCTGACCAGCCCGGCCACGAGGCCCATGGACCCGGCGACCTGCAGACAGGCCAGGGCAGGGTCGACGACGGGCGGTTCCCGGCTCGCCGGGTCCTCAGGGACGATCACCCAGCGGGGGCTGACCGGTGGGTGGACGTGCACGACGCCGTCACTACGCCCCCGCTGGCCGTCGGTCCGCGTGAGGTGCACCTTGTCGTCGACCCCGTAGGTCCCGATCCGGCGGACCCCGAGCCCGCTGTGGTGGCTGAGCACGTAGGGGCGGCCCGGTCCGCACAGCTTCGTCGCGACCGCGCGCGCCCGCAGGTCGTGCCGCTGCCACGGGGCCGCCCCACGCCATACCTCGCCCGACACGAAGCAGTCCTTGCGGATCCGCACCAGCACGCCGTCGGTGATGAGCCTGCGGACCTGGGTGCGGCTGAGGCCGAGGGCCCGCAGGTCGTCACCGCTCGCGACGTGGTGCTGGGCGGACAGGCGGGCCTGGACGTGCTCCATGGTGACCCACTGTGGCCGATCCCGGTCTCGTGGACGGGGAGTTGTCCACAGGTGGTGAGATGTGCGACGCCTGCCCCGGACCTGTGCGCGGATATGCAGCCGGTACGGAGGTTCTACGGCATGCACCGGCTGCACGACCGCGCACAGGTGCAGGTGGGGTGCATGTGGCGTGCACAGGTATGCGGAGCAGATCGCTCGCGCGGATAGTCTGGCCCCATGAGTCAGCAGGCAGGGTGGTACGACGACCCCGAGGACGCGCAGAACCTCCGCTACTGGGACGGCGTGCAGTGGACCCACCACACGGCACCCAAGCAGAAGCCCAACCTCGCCGAGGCCGGGCAGCAGTGGCGGGCGCCCGAGGCGGGCGACGCCACGCAGCAGGGGGGCCAGCAGGGCCAGGGCGGCTACGGCCAGGGTCAGCAGGGCTGGGGTCAGCAGGGCCAGAGCGGCCAGGGTCAGCAGGGCTGGGGTCAGCAGGGTCAGGGCGGCTACGGCCAGCAGGGCTGGGGTCAGCAGGGTCAGGGCGGCTACGGCCAGCAGGGCTGGGGCCAGCAGGGAGGCCAGCAGCCCAACCCCTACGCCGGCCAGACCGGGCAGAACCCCTACCAGGGCCAGTGGCAGGGAGGGCCGGTGCCGGGTGGCTACCAGCCGCAGCCCGGCCCGACGACCCCCGACGGCCAGCCGCTCGCCGGCTGGTGGCACCGGGTGGGCGCCCGCCTGATCGACGGCCTGCTCGCCCTCGTCGTCAGCACCGTGCTCGTCGTGGCCACGATGAGCCCGGAGGTGCGCGGCGCGATGGAGGACTACGTCATGGATCCCGACCCCACGGGCGCCATGCCCGTGGTCCTGGAGGACTGGATCCTCCAGCTCGGGCTCGTGACCGCGGTCCTCGGCCTCGCCTACGAGGTGCTCATGGTGAAGTTCTTCGGCGGCACCGTCGGCAAGCTCGTCACCGGGCTCCGCGTCCGGCTGCGCGACGAGCCCGGCCTCCCCACGTGGCGCGCGGTGCTGCTGCGCTCCGCGGTCTACCAGGGCCCCAACCTGGTGAGCAGCCTGTCGCCCGCGCTCGGCTTCCTCGGCCTGTTCACCATCATCAACGTCCTCTGGCCGCTGTGGGACGCGAACAACCAGGCGCTGCACGACAAGGCCGCCGGGACCAACGTGGTCAAGAGGCGCTGAGCCGCCCCTCTAGGCGGGCCCCGGCCGTCAGGCGCGACCCGCTCGGGGCCGCGCCCCTGCGGCGGTCGGCGGCAGGTGGCACGATCGAGGGTATGAGCCGAGCCCTGATCATCGTCGACGTCCAGCACGACTTCTGCGAGGGCGGGTCGCTGCCGGTGACCGGTGGTGTCGCCGTGGCCGAGGGGGTGAGCGCCTACGCGACCGCACACGCGCAGGACTACGCCACGGTCGTCGCCACCGCGGACTGGCACGTCGACCCGGGGGAGCACTGGGCCACCGACGGGGAGCCCGACTTCGTCACCTCGTGGCCGGTGCACTGCGAGGTCGGCACCGAAGGCGCCGACTTCCGGCCCGAGCTCGCCGGCGCGCTGGAGCACGTGCAGGCGGTCTTCCGCAAGGGTGAGCACGAGGCCGCCTACTCCGGGTTCGAGGGCAGCACCGAGGTCCACGGCCGCCGGGTCGCCCTGGCCGACTGGCTGCGCGAGCGGCGGATCACCACCGTGGACGTCTGCGGGATCGCGACCGACCACTGCGTCCGGGCGACGGCGCTGGACGCCCGCTCGGAAGGCCTGGAGACCCGGCTGCTGCTCGACCTCTGCGCCGGCGTGGCCCCCAGGACGACGGACGCGGCGCTCAAGGAGATGCGCGACGCCGGCGTCGTGGTGGCAGCCAGCACGGACGGGGGACCGGCGCCCACCTGAGGAGACGGTGCTCAGCTCCAGTCGTCGAGGTACGTCGTCGCCAGCGCCGGGTCGCCGAGGGAGAGCCGCAGCGCCCGCTGCGGCAGCTCGGCGCGGGCCCGCTCGTGGTGCTCCCGGGCGGCCTCGACGTCGGTGCGGGCGACCACCTCCCCGTGCTCGACGAGCGGCACCATCAGGGCACGGTCGTCGCCGTCGTCCTGCGGACGCTCGTTGATGCCGATGATCTCCTCCGTGGCCTCGCCGGCGGGGGACCGGCGGCGCAACGCGTACTTGCGCCCGCCCACGCTCGCCTTGTCCTTGCTCGCCTTGGCCACGCCCTCCATCCGCCCGGCGCCGCTCTCCCGGCTGACCAGCTTGTAGACCATCCCCGCGGCCGGGTGGCCCGAGCCGGTCACCACCTTCGTGCCCACGCCGTAGGCGTCCACGGGCGCCGCCTGCAGCGCGGCGATGGCGTGCTCGTCCAGGTCGGAGGTCACGACGATGCGGGTGTCCGGCGCGCCGAGCCGGTCGAGCTGGCTGCGCACCTCGAAGGCCTGGCTCACCAGGTCGCCGGAGTCCAGCCGCACCCCGCCGAGCTCGCTCCCGGCCAGCTCGACCGCCAGCTCGACGGCGCCGGTCACGTCGTAGGTGTCGACCAGCAGGGTGGTGGACAGCCCCAGGCTCGCGAGCTGGTTGGCGAAGGCCTGGCGCTCGTCGTCGTGCAGCAGCGTGTAGGAGTGGGCGGCCGTCCCCATCGTCGGGATGCCGTGCCGCCGGCCCGCCTCGAGGTTGGAGGTGGAGGCGAACCCCGCGAGGTATGCCGCGCGCGCCGCCGCGACCGCCGACTCCTCGTGCGTGCGCCGGCTGCCCATCTCGATGCACGGGCGGCCGTGCGCCACCGCCGTCATCCGGGACGCCGCCGACGCGACGGCCGAGTCGTGGTTGAGGACCGACAGGAAGAGCGTCTCCAGCACCACCCCCTCGGCGAAGCCGGACTCGACCACGAGCAAGGGCGACCCGGGGAAGTAGACCTCGCCCTCGGCATACCCCCAGACGTCGCCGCGGAAGCGGAAGTCGGCGAGCCAGTCCAGGGTGCGGCGGTCGACGACCTGCCGGTCGGCGAGGAAGGCGATCTCCTCCTCGCCGAAGCGGAAGTCGCGCAGCGCCTCCAGCGCTCGGCCGGTGCCGGCGACGACGCCGTAGCGCCGCCCCTCGGGGAGCCGCCGGGCGAACGCCTCGAAGACGCAGCGCCGCTCGGCGTGACCGCTGGCGAGCGCGGCCTGGATCATCGTCAGCTCGTAGTGGTCGGTCAGCAGGGCGGTGCTCGGGCTCACCCCCGCACCCTATGGTGGGGGCGTGCCGATCGACACCCCCAGCCCACCGGCCCCGCCGGACGGCCCGACGACCACCCCGCAGGAGCAGGGGGGCGTCGCCGTCCTGGACCGCCCGGAGTCCGCCAGCCCGTGGGTGACCCTGGTGTGGAACGACCCGGTCAACCTCATGAGCTACGTCACCTGGGTGTTCCAGACCCACTTCGGCTACAGCCGCAGCAAGGCGGAGAAGCTCATGATGGACGTGCACACCGTCGGCCGCGCGGTCGTCTCGACCGGTACGCGGGAGAAGATGGAGGCCGACACCGAGGCCATGCACGGCTACGGCCTGTGGGCCACCTTCCAGAAGGACGACTGAGGGATGGCGCGCGCGTTCCGCCGCCGGGGTGAGCGGCTGGTCGCCTCCTTCGACGCCGACGAGATCGCCGTCGTCGTCCACGTCCTGAGGCTGACCCGGGACTTCGTGGCCCCGGAGCGCCCGGAGACCGGCGACCCCTTCCTCGACCTCGTCGCCGGGCTGGGGGACGAGGTGGACCCCACCGAGCCGAGCGACCCGGCGCTGCGCCGGCTGCTGCCGCCGGCCTCCCGCGACGACGACGAGCAAGCGGCCGAGTTCCGGCGCCTCACCGAGCACGGGCTGCGTCAGCGCAAGGCCAGCACCCTCGCCACGGCCATCGCCGCCCTCGAGGGCGCATCACCCCCGCGCCTGGAGCTCGACCTCGACCAGGGGCGGGCCCTCGCGATCGCCCTCACCGACGCGCGGCTCATCCTCGGGGAGCGGCTCGGGCTGCGCACCGACGAGGACTCCGAGCGCCTGCACCACGAGCTCGAGGCGGCCCTGGCGGGGGAGACCGACCTGGACCCGGCGCTGGCGCAGAAGATGGCCTACTACGACTTCCTCTCCTGGATGCAGGAGTCGGTGACGACCGCGCTGATGGGGCGCTGAGGCATACCCCGCGGTGGTCGGCCGACGCCCGGCCGAGGGGCGTCCACCGGGTCGCGCGCGAAGTAGGCTGGCGCCCATCATGACGACGCACTCCGCACCTGTCTCCGCCACCGAGCACGACGACGTCACCGGCCCCGACGTCCGCGTGCGCTTCTGCCCCAGCCCGACCGGGACGCCGCACGTCGGACTGGCGCGCACCGCGCTCTTCAACTGGGCCTACGCCCGCCACCACGGCGGCACGCTCGTCTTCCGGATCGAGGACACCGACGCCTCCCGCGACTCGCAGGAGTCGATGCAGCAGATCGTGGACGCGCTGGCGTGGCTCGGGCTGGACTACGACGAGGGCCCCGGCGTCGGTGGACCCTACGGTCCCTACCGGCAGAGCGAGCGCGCCGACCTGCACGCCGACGTGGCGCGCAGGCTGCTCGAGGCAGGCCTGGCCTACGAGTCGTTCAGCACCCCCGAGGAGGTCGAGGCGCGGCACCGGGCCGCGGGCCGCGACCCCAAGCTCGGCTACGACAACCACGACCGGGACCTCACCGCGGAGCAGAAGCAGGCCTACCGCGACGAGGGCCGCGAGCCGGTGCTGCGGCTGCGGATGCCTGACGAGGACCTCGCCTTCACCGACCTGGTCCGTGGCGAGGTGACCTTCGGGGCGGGATCGGTGCCCGACTTCGTCATCGTCCGCGGCAACGGCCAGCCGCTCTACACGCTGGTCAACCCGGTCGACGACGCCCTCATGCGGATCACCCACGTCATCCGCGGTGAGGACCTGCTGTCCTCGACGCCGCGGCAGATCGCGCTCTACCGCGCGCTCATCGAGATCGGGGTCGCGCAGCGGGTCCCGACCTTCGCCCACCTGCCGCTCGTGCTGGGGGAGGGCAGCAAGAAGCTGTCCAAGCGGGACCCGCAGTCCGACCTCTTCCTGCACCGCGAGCGGGGCTTCGTGCGGGAGGGGATGATCAACTACCTCGCGCTGCTGGGCTGGTCCATCGGCCCGGACCGCGACATCTTCGACCCCGAGCACCTCGTGCAGGCCTTCGACGTCGCCGACGTCAACCCCAACCCGGCGCGGTGGGACCAGAAGAAGGCCGAGTCCATCAACGGCGACCACCTGCGCCGGCTGTCCCTGCCGGAGTTCACCTCCCGGCTGCTGCCCGTCCTGCGCGAGGCCGGTGTCCTGGGCGAGCAGAGCGACATGGGTGAGCTCGCCCGGCTGGAGGCGGTCGCCGACCTCATCCAGACCCGCATCCAGGTGCTCTCCGAGGCCGTCCCGATGGTGCGCCCGTTCTTCGTCCGCGGCGCCGACCTCGAGATCGCCGAGGACGCCCGTGGGCAGCTCAAGGACGACGCTCCCGCGGTGCTGGACGCGGCCGTGGCGGCGCTCGAGCCGATCTCCGGCGCGGCCCCGGAGCCGCTCGGCGGCGGTGTGGAGTGGACCCACGACCGGATCGAGGCGGCGCTGCGCGAGGCGCTGGTCGACGGGTTGGGCCTCAAGCCCCGCTTCGCCTTCGGGCCGCTGCGGACCGCCGTCTCGGGGCAGCGCATCAGCCCGCCGCTGTTCGAGTCGATGGAGATCCTCGGCCGGGAGGAGACCCTGGACCGGCTGCGGCGGCTGCGGGCCTCGCTCTGAGCCGCGACGCCTCGGGCAGCCCGGGGATTTGGGTCGACGACAGGGGCACGGTAGAGTGATCCCTCGGTTCGCCGCCCGGTCACGGGACGGAGATACCCCTTGGGGTATGGTGTAATTGGCAACACGGCTGATTCTGGTTCAGTTGTTCTAGGTTCGAGTCCTGGTACCCCAGCGCGACATCGAGACGCCGCTCTCGATTTCGTGGAGGTCGACCCGGTCGGGTAGGCTCTCCGCTCGGCGCAGTCAGCGTCGGACACGGCCCCGTTGTGTAGCGGCCTAGCACGCCGCCCTCTCAAGGCGGTAGCGCGGGTTCGAATCCCGTCGGGGCTACCCGTGTCGAACGGCCCTCATCGCAGTCGCGGTGGGGGCCGTTCCGCATGTCGGGGGCGTCGTCGCGGTAGCGTGGGGAGCGCGTGGCGCAGGCGTCTGACCTGCGGCCTCACGCTCGGCACGGTGGAGAGGGTGCGGCATGAACAAGGCAGACCTGATCGAGGCCCTCGCGCCACGGCTGGGCGGCCGGGCCGCCGCCACGGCGGCCGTGGAGGCGCTGGTCGACGTCGTGCTGCGCGAGGTCGCCTCCGGGGGCTCGGTGGCGATCACCGGTTTCGGCACGTTCGAGCGGGTGCAGCGGGCCGCACGGACCGGGCGCAACCCGCGGACCGGCGACCGCGTTCCCATCGCACGCACCACGAGCCCGCGGTTCCGACCTGGGACCTACTTCAAGGAGGTCGTCGCCGACCCCGCGGGGCTGCCGGCGGAGGGCTCCGCCGGGATCCGGGGCGCCGTGGCCGACGCCGGGACCGGCCGCTCGGGGGCACCGGCCAGCGTGCGTCGCCCGGCGGGGGCGGACGCGCGGGGCGGGCGGGCAATCCGGTCGTCCGCGCAGGGGGGACGCGCGCAGAAGCGGGCCACCTCGGGTACCCCCTCGAGCGTGCGCAAGGAGGCACCCAGCGATGCGGCTCCCGTCGAGTCCGAGACCGGACCGTCGGCGCCGGGCGGCGCCGGCGTGGTCTTCGCCGGAGGCGAGGACATCACCGCCGGGATGATCTCGGCCAAGAAGGCCGAGCTGGCCCGGGTGAAGAACGACCAGGTCGCCACGAAGGCGAAGAAGGCGTCCTCGAAGACCACGACCCAGGGCGGCAAGGGGAAGAAGAAGAAGGGCAAGAAGGACAAGGACAAGAAGGGCGGCAAGGGCAAGGGCAAGGGCTGAGCCCCGGGGCCGGCCGGCCTGGCCTTCTCACCTGATGGTCTCGCCCTCGCCGATGCCGACGATCCACACGCGGGAGACGGTGGCGCCCGCGGTCTCGGGGTCCGCGCCGTCGGCCACCTCGATGCTCACCCGCTGGCCGACCCGCAGATGACGCAGCCCGCTGCCCTCGACGGCAGCGGCGGGGAAGGGCAGGACGCGGCCGGTGTCGAGGAGCACCTCGCCCGTGCGCGCGTCCAGGTCGTAGGTGTGCACGCTCGCCTGCATGCCGCCCACTCTAGGCCGGGGGCCGGGGGGATCCCTCGGCCCCGAGCGCGGCCGTCGTCCGCGGCCCGATGCCCAGGCGTACGGCGTCACCCAGGTCCGCGGTCGTGTCGACGTCGCGGCGCAGGCGGGGCAGGTCCAGCTCGAGGAGCGCGGCCGTCGCGGCGTGCCGGGCCGCGCTGCCCGCGCCGAAGCGCGGCTCGGGCACCCCGCCGACCGACGTGAGCAGCACGGTCCCCGTGCCGTCGGCGTCCGGCACGACGGCGCGCTCGTGCCGGGCACAGGCCTCCAGCGCCGTCACCAGGTCCGCGGGCTGCAGGCAGGGCAGGTCGCCGAGCAGGACGCCGAGGCCACCTGTCCTCGACCTCTCCGCCGCCTCCAGGCCGGCGGCGACCGCGGCGTTGAGCCCGCCCCGGGGTCGTCGACGACCCGCGCGCCGAGCCCGGCCGCCAGCGCCGCGCCGGCCCGGTCGGAGGTCACGACGACGACGTCACCCGGGGTGAGGGCACGGCATACCGCGTCCAGCGTGTCGGCGGCGATGGCGCGGGCCAGCGCGACCTTGCCCACGCCCTCGGGCGCCACCAGCCGGGTCTTGGCCCGCTCGGCCCGCTGGACGGGGACCACCAGCCGCCACCGGGTCGCGGGCCGGGAGACGCGGGGGATCGGGCTCACCGGTGCATCCTCGCCACCACCGGTGCCGGATGCAAAGATGACCGTCGTGAGACGCCAGCCCAGCCACCACGACCTGCCCTGGTCCTACCACGCCGTCATCACCACCGTGCGGCCGCTGCTGCAGGTCGCGACCCGGCGGGACTGGGCCGGCGGCGAGCACCTCCCCGCCGACGGCGGCTTCATCGTGGCCGGCAACCACTACTCCGAGGTGGACCCCATCACCCTCGCGCACTACCTCGTGGACCACGGGCACCCGCCGTTCTACCTGGCCAAGTCCTCGCTGTTCGAGGTGCCGCTGCTCGGCCGCGCCCTCACCCACCTCGAGCAGGTGCCGGTCTACCGCGCCAGCTCCCGGGCCCGCGACGCGCTCGTCGCCGCCCGCGAGGCGCTCCAGGAGGGCCGCTGCATCGCGATCATGCCGGAGGGCACGCTGACCCGGGACCCGGACCTGTGGCCCATGCGCGCCAAGCCGGGGTCGGCCGCCTGGCCCTCACCTCGGGGGCGCCCGTCGTGCCGGTCGCGCAGTGGGGTGCCCAGCACCTCCTGGGCCGCTACGCCCGGCGCCCGGGCAACCTCCTGGCCCGCCCCGTGCAGCAGGTGCTGGCCGGGCCGCCGGTGGACCTGTCGGACCTGCAGGACCGGCCGGAGGACCCCCGGGCGCACACCGAGGCGACCACGCGCATCATGGCCGCGATCACCGCGCAGCTGGCGACGCTGCGGGGCGAGACGCCGCCTGAGCGCCCGCACGAGCACCGGGAGGGGGGCCGGTGACGCGGGCCGCCATCTTCGGTGCCGGGAGCTGGGGCACGGCCTTCGCCCAGGTCCTGGCGGACGCCGGCGCCGAGCGGGTGACCCTCTGGGCGCGCCGCCCCGAGGTGGCCCGGCAGGTGCGCGAGGAGCACCGCAACCCCGACTACCTCCCGGACGTGGAGCTCGGGCCCGTCGTCACCGCCACCGCCGACCCGCGGGAGGCGGCGGACGGCGCCGACCTGGTCGTCCTCGCGGTCCCCAGCCAGAGCCTGCAGGACAACCTCGACGCCTGGGGGACGCACCTGCCGGACGGGGCACCGGTCGTCTCGTTGATGAAGGGCATCGAGCTCGGCACCGGTCGCCGGATGAGCGAGGTCATCGTGGCCAGCGGCATCGACGAGCGCCGCGTCGTCGTCGTCACGGGGCCCAACCTCAGCCGGGAGATCGCCGCCCGGCAGCCGGCGGCCAGCGTCGTCGCCGGGACCGACCACGCGACGGCCGACCGGGTCGCCGCCGCGGTGATGACGCCCTACTTCCGGCCCTACACCCAGACCGACGTCGTGGGCGCCGAGCTCGGTGGTGCCGTGAAGAACGTCATCGCCCTCGCCGTCGGCATGGCCGAGGGGCTGGGGTACGGCGACAACACCAAGTCCAGCCTCATCACCCGCGGCCTCGCCGAGACCGCCCGCCTGGGGCAGGCGCTGGGCGCGGACCCGGCGACGCTCATGGGGCTGGCCGGGGTCGGCGACCTCATCGCCACGTGCATGTCCCCGCTCTCGCGCAACCACCGGGTGGGCGTGGCCCTCGGGCAGGGCCGCACCGTGGCCGAGATCCTCGCCGTGCCGCACCAGACGGCCGAGGGCGTCAAGTCCTGCCGCAGCGTGGTCGAGCTCGGCGCCCGGCACGGGGTGGAGATGCCGATCTGCCAGGGCGTCAGCGCCGTGGTCGACGGGGTGGTCACCCCGGAGCGGCTGACCGGCGAGCTCATGACCCGCGCGCGCAAGCACGAGCGTCACTGAGCGGCGTGCGCGTCCTGCGCGGGCGCCCCCGTCACCTTGGCTAGGCTCGTCGGCGATGGACACGCAGACCTCACCCGCCCCCGACCGCCGCCGCCGCGTCGCCCTGGTCTTCGGCGGCCGCTCCGACGAGCACGCCATCTCCTGCGCGACGGCCGCGAGCGTGCTCCGGGCGCTGGACCGGGAGCGGTATGCCGTGGTGCCGGTCGGCATCACCCGCGAGGGCCACTGGGTGCTCGTGGACGACGACCCGGGAGCCCTCGACATCCGTGACGGCCGGCTCCCGGCGGTGACCGACACCGGCCGGCGCGTCATCGTGCCGCTGGGTGGCGTGGAGCACGAGTGGACCTGGGTCGACGCCGCGGGGGAGGTGCACCCCCTCGGCGAGGTCGACGTCGTCTTCCCGCTGCTGCACGGGCCCTTCGGGGAGGACGGCACGATCCAGGGCCTGCTGGAGCTCGCCGACCTGCCCTACGTCGGGTGCGGGGTCATGGCGTCGGCGGCGATGATGGACAAGCACGTCATGAAGGTCCTCTTCGCCTCGGCCGGGCTGCCGGTGGGGCCCTACACCCTCATCACCGACCGGCAGTGGCAGCGGGACCGGGCCGCTGCGCTGGACGCCGCGTCGGCGCTGCAGTTCCCGGTCTTCGTCAAGCCGGCCCGGGCCGGGTCCTCCGTGGGCGTCTTCAAGGTGGAGCGCCCCGAGGACCTCGAGGTGGCCGTCGACAAGGCGCGTGACCACGACCCCAAGGTGCTCGTGGAGCAGGGGATCGAGGGCCGCGAGATCGAGTGCGGTGTGCTCGGGGGCCGCGGCTCGGAGCCGCCCCGGGTGAGCGAGTGCGGCGAGATCGTCGTCTCCGGTGCGCACGACTTCTACGACTTCGAGGCGAAGTACCTCGACGAGGACAGCGTGCAGATCACCGCGCCGGCCGACATACCGGCGCCGATCCGCGACGAGATCCACCGGATCGCCGCGCTCGCCTTCGAGGTCGCCGACGCGGAGGGGCTGTCCCGGGTGGACTGCTTCGTCACCCCGCGCGGCGAGGTGGTCCTCAACGAGATCAACACCATGCCCGGCTTCACGCCCTACTCGATGTACCCCCAGGCCTGGGCCGCCTCGGGCCTGAGCTACCCCGAGCTGGTCGACGAGCTCATCACCCTGGCGCTCGAGCGCCCGCTCGGCCTGCGCTGAGCTCAGCCGTCCGCCGAGGAGCACTCCCCGAGGGTCTGCGGCACCGCCTCGGCGGCCTCGCCCAGGGGCGGCAGCAGCAGGGGGTGGCTGTCGTAGTCCGCCGGCACCAGCACCTCCAGCGCCGGCTCGCGCCCGTAGGTCGTGAACATCGTGCCCCCGTCGTCGAGCCGGGTGGCCACCCAGTCGACGCCGTTGACGTCGATGCACGGGTCGGTGGTCGGCCCGGGGGGCGTCTTGCCGCACCGGGCGACGATCGGCGGGTCGCCCCAGGCGGCCACGCCCTCGGACTGCACGGCGGTGACCCGGGCCTCGTAGGGCCCGATCGTGCTCGGCCAGTGGCGGGCGACCTCCTGGCACGGCGCGGAGTCGGCGGCGTCGAAGGGCACGGCGCGCACGGCCTCGTCCGCGCACCCGCCGAGCGCGAGGGCGACGGCGGCCGCGGGCAGCAGGCCCCTCAGAGCTCGACGACCGTGCACGTCGTCGTGCGGGTGATGGCGGGGACCTCGAGGACGCGGGCGATCACCCCGCGCCCCAGCTCGGCGACGGTGGGTGCCTGCACGACGGCGATGACGTCGTAGGGCCCGGCGACGTCCTCCGCGCTCACCACCCCGGTGAGGCCGCGGAGGGTGCGGGTGACCTGCGCAGAGGCCCCGACCTCGGTCTGGACGAGCATGTATGCCTTGACCACGGCTTCCTCCTGATCCGGCGCGGTGGATGGGAGGCTACCGTGCGGGGGTGGACGCGAGCGAGGACGGTGGACGGGTGGGCCCGGACGGAGGCCCGCCGACCGGGCCGGTGCTCGGTGACGTGGGGGAGCGCGGCGTGCTGGGCGAGGTCTTCGCCGCCCTCGCCGACCAGCCGGACGACGGCGTGCACGTCGGGCCGGGCGACGACACGGCCTACCTGCGGGTGCGCCGGGGTGCGGTGCTGGCGACGACGGACACCATGGTGCTGGGCCAGGACTGGCGCGACGACTGGTCGACGCCGCAGGACGTGGGGGTCAAGGCCACCACCCAGAACCTCGCCGACATCGCGTCGATGGGGGGAGTGGGCACCGGCCTGCTCGTCACCCTCGCGGCGCACCCGCGGCTGCCGCTGGCGTGGGCGCGCGGCCTGGCCGAGGGTATGGCGTGGGCCGCGCGGCGCACCGGCGTGCCGGTCGTCGGGGGTGACCTCAGCGCGGCGCCGGACGGGGTGGTCATGGTCGGCGTCACCGCCCTGGGCGAGCTGCCGGAGGGGGTGGAGCGCCCGGTGCTGCGCGACGGCGCCCGTCCGGGCGACGTGCTCGCCGTCTCCGGGCCGTTGGGGCGCTCGGGCGCCGGGCTCGCGCAGCTGCTCGACGGACAGCGTGAGGGGCCCTGGGTGGACTACCACCGACGGCCCTGGACGGACCTCGACCAGGGACCGCGGGCCGCGCTCGCGGGGGCGACGTCGATGATCGACGTGTCCGACGGGCTGGTCCGCGACGCCGACCGCGTGGCCCGCGCCAGCGGTGTCCGGGTCGACCTCCGGCCCGACGTGGTGGACGCGCTCGCCGCCGACCTCGACGGGCTGAGCCCCGTCCCGGCCCGCACGGCCGTGCTCGGTGGCGGGGAGGAGCACGTGCTGCTCGCCACCTTCGCGCCCGGGGCGCCGCCGCCGGGGTGGGTCGTGCTCGGCGACGTGGCCGGGCCCGGCGCGGACGGGGCGGGGGTGTGGCTCGGTCCGGACCGGCTCGACCCGGCCCGGGGAGGCTGGGACCACTACGGGGGGTGAGGCAGGCGACCGGCCGACCGCGCACGTCGCCCGGCGCAGGCCCCCGGCGTCGGGAGCCGCGACCTCAGGGACGACGAAGCCGGCGTCACCCTGGTGGGTGCCGCCGGCTCACGTGCCTGCGAGGGGGAGGTCAGCGGGTGACCTTGCCCGCCTTCAGGCAGGAGGTGCAGACGTTGAGTCGCTTGGACGTGCCGCCCATGGTGGTGCGCACGCGCTGGATGTTGGGGTTCCAACGGCGCTTGGTGCGGCGGTGCGAGTGCGAGATGCTGTGACCGAAGCTCGGTCCCTTGCCGCAGACGTCGCAAGTGGCAGCCACGGTGTACTCCTGAAGGTCGTCCGGTGAGAGGTCGCAGGCCCACGGCGTCGAGGCGCGCGGGCAACCGGAACAGCGTAGCGGACGGCGCTGGTGGCGCCCAAATCATCCCCTCCCCACGTCCGGTGCGGTCCGAGCGCGCGTCCGGTGCGGGGCTGCGGGGCCGGTCGGGGGCGGGCACTAGGTTAGGGGCGTGCCCGGACCAGCCCTCGACCTCGTGACCGCCCGCCGGTGGGCGATGACGGCGCGGCTGTCCCTGGCCGCGGCCCGCGAGCAGGTCGACGCGCTCAACGTCTTCCCCGTGGCCGACGGCGACACCGGCACCAACATGTTCCTCACCTTCGACGGTGCCCTGGAGCACGTCCGGGTGCAGGTCGAGCTGGGTGAGGACACCGGCGGGCTCCGCGACGGTCTGCACCTCATCGCCCGCGGCATGCTGCTGGCCGCGCGCGGCAACTCGGGGGTCATCCTGGCCCAGCTCGCCCGGGGGTTGGCGGACGCCGTCGGCCCCGACGTGGAGGCGGTCGGCCCCGAGGAGGTCGCCGCGGCCTTCGAGCAGGCGGCGCGCAGCGCCTGGGACGCGTTGGCGGCGCCGGTGGAGGGGACCATCCTCACCGTCGCCCGGGCCGCCGCCCAGGGCGCGCGCGAGGCGGTGCGCGCGGGGGAGGGCGACGTCGCCGAGGTGGTCGCGGCCGCGCTGCGGGGCGCCCAGGACGCGCTGGCCCGCACCCCTGACCAGCTGGCCGAGCTGCGCGACGCCGGGGTCGTCGACGCCGGCGGGGCCGGGCTGGTGCTCGTGGTCGAGGCCCTGCACACCGTGCTGCTCGACCGCCCGGCCGGCTCCGACGGCGAGGTGCCGGACTGGTGGTCGACCGGCACCGTTCGGCCCGCGGACACCCCCTCGACGCCCGAGGCCGGCGGCACCGTCGAGGTCATGTTCCTGCTGACCGGCAGCGACCCCGAGCGGGCCGGGAGGCTGCGCTCCCACCTCACCCGCGTGGGCGACTCCGTGGCCGTCGCCGGTGGGCCGCACGACTACCAGGTGCACGTCCACCTCGACGACCCTGCGGCCGCGCTCGAGGCCGGGGGGCTGGCCGGGGTCGTCAGCGACGTCCGGCACACCTCCCTCACCGGGGACGTGGCCCACGCCCCGGCCGGGGACCCCGCCTGCGGCGGCCTCTCCGGCGCGGGCCGGTCCGGGCTGCCCACCGGCCTGCAGGTCGTCAGCTGCGTGCTCGGCGACGGCGTGGCCGAGCTCATGGGCTCGGCCGGCGCGGTCCTCGTGCCCAGCGGTCCGCGGCGTCGCGCGTCGGCGGGCCAGCTCCTCGCCGCCGTGCGGGCCTGCGAGGCCGAGGGCGTGCTCGTGCTCCCCAACGACGAGGACATGGTCATGGTGGCGCGGGCCGCGGCCGCGGAGGCGCGGCGGGAGGGCCTCGCGGTCGAGGTGGTGCCCACCCGGACCCTCCTCGAGGGGGTGGCCGCCCTGGCCGTCCTGGACCCGGACGGACGCCTCGAGGGTGTCGCACGGGCGATGCGTGAGGCCGCCGGCGCCGTGCACGGCGGTGCGCTGACCCGGGCCGACCGGGGTGCCGACACCCCCGTCGGTCCGTGCCTGCCCGGCCAGTGGCTCGGGATCGTCGACCACGGCATCGTCGCCGTCGAGGACGCGCTGGCCCCGGCGGCCGAGGCCGTCCTCGAGACCCTCTGGCACCCCGGTGTCGAGCTGGTCACCGTCCTGCTCGGCGAGGGTGGTGACGCGCAGGTGCGCGGTGCGCTGGAGAGCCGGCTGGCCCGGCGCGTGGCCGGCACCGACGTCGAGCTCACCGTCGTGGACGGGGGCCAACCGACCTACACCGTGCTGATCGGGGTCGAGTGATGACCGGTCGGCACCTGCACGCCGTGGCGGACGGCGACCTCGACCCGCTGGACATCGGCCTGCGGGACGTCGTCGGCACCAGCGCCCGGACGCTCGAGCGGGCGCGCGGCATCCGGACCGTGGGGCAGCTGCTGGACTGGCTCCCGCGCACCTACCTCGACCCCAGCCGACCCACCGCCTTCCGCGACCTCCCCCACGGGGAGGACGTCGTCGTGGTGGGGACGGTCCGCGCGGCGACGACCCACCAGATGCGCAACCGCCGGGGCCGCCGGCTCGTCGTGGAGGTGGCCGACGACGCCGGGGGCACGATCGAGCTCACCTTCTTCAAGCCCTTCGGCCACCAGGACCGCCTGCGGCCCGGGGTCCGCGTGGTGTGCTCGGGCCAGGTCGGGGTGTGGCGCGAGACCCTCCAGCTCACCCACCCGGACTACGCCACCCTGGGCGAGGACGGCGAGGGCGGCGCGCAGTGGCTGCTGGACGGGCTGGTCCCGGTCTACACGGCCACCAAGGGTCTGTCCCCGATCGTCCACGGCCAGTGCCTCGAGCTGGTCCTGCACCACGTCGAGCAGCTGCGCGACCCCGTGCCCGAGGAGGTGCGCCGCGAGGTGGGCCTGCCGGGGCTGCTCGAGGCCTACCGGCTGGTGCACCGGCCCCGCACCGAGGCCGACCACCGCCGCGGCCGCTGGCGGCTGAAGTTCACCGAGGCGTTCACGGTGCAGGCCCAGCTCGCGCGGGTCCGCCGCTCCGCCGACGCGGTGCCCGCCCGGCCGCGTATCCCGGCTGCGGACGGCCTCGGGGCCCGGCTGCGCGACCGGTTGCCCTTCGAGCTCACCCAGGGGCAGGAGACCGTCCTCGCCGAGATGCTCGACGACCTGGCCCGGACGGTCCCGATGCACCGCCTGCTCCAGGGCGAGGTCGGCTCCGGCAAGACCGTGCTCGCCCTGCTCGCCATGCTGGCCGTCGTCGACTCCGGTGGGCAGGCGGCGCTGCTGGCCCCCACCGAGGTTCTCGCGGCCCAGCACCACCGGTCCATGTCCCAGCTGCTCGGCCCCATCGCCGAGGCCGGGCTCCTGGGGGGCCTGGCCGAGGGCACCCGGGTCACCCTGCTCACCGGCAGCCAGTCGACCGCGGAGCGCCGGGCGTCGCTGCTGGCGGCGGCCTCGGGGGAGGCGGGCCTCGTCATCGGCACCCACGCGCTCATCCAGGAGCACGTGCAGTTCGCCGACCTGGCCATGGTGGTCGTGGACGAGCAGCACCGGTTCGGCGTGGAGCAGCGCGACGCCCTGCGCGCGAAGGCGCCCGAGGGCACCGCCCCGCACGTGCTGGTGATGACCGCCACACCGATCCCGCGGACCGTCGCGATGACCGTCTACGGCGACATGGAGATCTCCACGCTGCGCGAGCTGCCCGGTGGCCGCCGCCCCGTCCACACCTTCGTCGTCGACGGCCAGCGCCCCGACTGGGTGCGCCGCACCTGGGAGCGGGTCGCCGAGGAGGTCCGCGGCGGCGGCCAGGTGTATGTCGTGTGCCCCCGGATCGGTGACGTCGACGACCCGGACCTGCCCGGCACGGACGGTGCCGGACCCGGGCTTCCCACGGGCGCCGCCCAGGGGAGTGTCACCGGCGACGACGGCGCCGACCTCCTCGGCGCCGCGGACGGTGCCGGGGCGGTCGCGCCCGCGCTGCACGGCGTGCACCAGGTGGCGCGCTGCCTGCGCGGCCTGGCCGCGACCCGCGAGCTGACCATCGAGGTCCTGCACGGCCGCATGCCCGCCGAGGACAAGGACGCCGTCATGGTGGCCTTCGCCGCCGGGCGCGTCGACGTCGTCGTCTCCACCACCGTCATCGAGGTCGGCGTGGACGTGCCCGACGCGACGACCATGGTGCTGCTGGATGCCGACCGCTTCGGCATCTCCCAGCTGCACCAGCTGCGGGGCCGGGTGGGCCGGGGCGGCCGACCCGGCCTGGCGCTGCTGCTCACCCAGGGCGAGGGCGTCGACCCGGCCGCCGTGGAGCGGCTGGAGCAGGTGGCGGCCACCACGGACGGCTTCGAGCTGGCCCGGCTGGACCTGGAGAGCCGGCGCGAGGGCGACGTGCTGGGGGCCAGCCAGAGCGGCGGACGCAGCGGGCTGCGCTTCCTGCGCCTGGCCCGCGACGAGGACCTCATCGTCCGGGCGCATGAGGCGGCGTGGCGCACGGTGGAGGCCGACCCCGAGCTGGAGCGGCACCCCGAGCTCGCCGAGGCCCTCCTCCGGCTGGACGCCGCCCGCGCGGCGTTCCTGGAGCGGGGGTGAGCCGATGACCCGCATCATCGCCGGGACCGCCGGCGGTCGCAGCCTGCACACCCCGCGCGGGGCCCACACCCGCCCCACCACCGACCGGGTCCGCGAGGCGGTGTTCTCCCGGATCGAGTCGTTGCTCGACCTCGAGGGGTGCGCCGTGCTCGACCTCTTCGCCGGGTCCGGCGCGCTGGGGCTGGAGGCGGTGTCCCGGGGTGCGGGGCGGCTCCTGGCGGTGGAACGGCACCGGGCGACCGCGCGACTCGTCGAGCGCAACGCGGCCGACCTGGGGTTCGCCGACGTCGAGGTGCGGACGGCCCCGGTGGCCCAGGTGCTCTCGGCCGGGCCGGACGACGAGGCGTTCCACCTGGCGCTGCTGGACCCGCCCTACCCCCTGGAGGAGACCGAGCTCGCGGAGGTGCTCGCCGCTCTCGTCCCCTGGCTCGACCCGGACGGGCTGGTGGTCCTGGAGCGCAGCGCCCGCTCCCCGCAGCCGGCCTGGCCGCCCGGGCTGGTCCACCTCGACACCCGCCGCTACGGCGAGACCGCCGTGCACCTCGCCGAGCCGACCACCCCGGCGAGCGCGTGAGCCGGCGGTTTGCCAGGATCGGGGCATGACCTCCTACACCATCCCCCGACCGGTCTCCGGCGACGTCGTCGACCTCATCCTCGCCGACCACCGCCTCTTCGAGGAGCTCATGCGCGAGATGCGCGACAGCAGCTCCGACCGCGACTCCGCCCGCCAGGCCTTCGCCGCGGTGCTCGTCGCGCACGGCGAGGCCGAGGAGGAGAAGGTCTACCCCCGGCTGCGCCGCAAGGAGGCCATCGACGCCCACGAGGCCGAGCACGGCGAGGAGGAGCACGCCGAGATCAACCGCGCGCTGCTGCACCTGATGGAGTGCGTCGGCACCGACACCCAGAAGTTCGACGACGCGGTCGAGGCGATGAACGAGGTGCTCCAGCACCACCTCACCGAGGAGGAGCTGACCATCCTCAACCCGGCCCGCGACGAGGTGTCCGAGAAGGACCGCGCGGACCTGGGTGCCGCCTTCCTGGAGGTGCGGGGCCGCCACCTGGACCAGGGCGTCGGGATCGACCAGGTCCGCGCGCTGGTCGAGCAGGCCGAGCAGGACGGGCTGCTGGACGACGAGGACTGAGCCGCGCGGTGGGCGGACGCGGTGACAGTAGGCTCCCGGCATGACCACCCGCCGCTGCGTGTGCCCCGGATCCTTCGACCCGGTGACCCTCGGGCACGTCGACGTCGTCGTGCGGGCCGCCGCGCTGTTCGACGAGGTGCTGGTCGCGGTGATGCACAACCCCGCCAAGCAGGGCACCTTCCCGGTGCAGGAGCGGCTGGAGCTCGTCCGGCGCTCGTTGCCCGAGGAGGTGTCGCCGGTGGTGAGGGTGGAGGCGTATGCCGAGCGCCTGCTCGTCGACGTGTGCCAGGAGGTCGGCGCCCAGGCGGTGGTCAAGGGGCTGCGGGGCGGCACGGACTTCACCTACGAGCTGCCGATGGCCCTGATGAACCGCCACCTCACCGGGGTGGAGACCGTCTTCCTGCCCGGTGACCCCGCGCTGGAGCACGTCTCCAGCTCCCTGGTCAAGGAGGTCCACCGGCTCGGCGGCGACGTGTCCGCGCTGGTCCCCGCGCCGGTGCTGCAGGCGCTGCGGCAGATTTGAGCCCAGGCCGCCCGCTCCGGTAGTCTGAGCAGTCGGTTTGTGTCCTTCCTGCCTCCGCGCCACGGATCAGGGCCGAACCCCGATCAGCAGGTCAGACACACGTGAGGGACTTCAGCATGGCTGCCCAGCAGACGGAACGCGACTGGGTGTTCGACACCCGGGAGCTGGTCCGCCGGCCCGGCACGATGCGGGAGGTCACGCGTGCGGTGACCACGACGGAGCCCCTGGGCACCGACGTCATCGCGATCCCCGCCGGCACGCCGGTCCAGGTGGATCTGCGGTTGGAGTCGGTGGTCGAGGGCATCCTGGCGACGGGGTCGGCCCAGGCCAGAGCGGTCGGGGAGTGCGTGCGCTGCCTGGACGAGATCGTCGAGCACCTCGACGTCCCCTTCCAGGAGCTGTACGCCTACCCGGACCGGGCGGCGCACCACCAGCAGGTGGCGGGTCGACCCGGGAGCGAGAAGGACGCGAGCACCGACGAGGACGAGCAGCGGACTCTCGACGGCGACCTGATGGACCTCGAAGAGGTCGTCCGGGACGCCGTGGTGACCTCCCTGCCCTTCCAACCGGTGTGCCGGGACGACTGTCCGGGACTGTGCTCCGAGTGCGGGGCACGCCTGGCCGACGACCCGGAGCACGAGCACGACGTGATCGACCCCCGGTGGTCGGCGCTGGCCGCGATGGCCAGCCCGGCCGACGACGACGAGAAGAGGACCTGACGTGGCCGTTCCCAAGCGGAAGATGTCCCGTTCCAACACCCGGCACCGCCGCTCGCAGTGGAAGGCCGCCCCGATCGCGCTGACCACCTGCCCGCAGTGCCAGGCCGTGGCGACCCCGCACCAGGCGTGCCCGTCCTGCGGCTCCTACGGCGGACGGCACTACGCCGCCGCCGAGCGCACCGAGCACCAGGGCTGACCCGGACCGCGGTATGCGCCCCGTCGCCGAGCTCAACGACTACCTCGCCGAGGTCGTCGGTGAGCGGTGCGACGAGGCGCTGCTGCTGCGTGCCCTGACGCACCGGTCGTTCTCCTACGAGCACGACGGGCAGCCGCACAACGAGCGGCTGGAGTTCCTCGGTGACTCCGTGCTGGGGGTCGTGGTCACCGACACGCTCTACCGCACGCACCCGGACCTGTCCGAGGGCCAGCTCGCCAAGCTGCGCGCCGCGGTCGTCAACTCGCGCGCCCTCGCCGAGGTCGCGCGGACCATCGACCTCGGCCAGTTCGTGCTGCTCGGCAAGGGGGAGGAGGGCACCGGGGGCCGGGACAAGGACTCCATCCTCGCGGACACGACCGAGGCCGTCATCGGCTGCCTCTACGTCTCCCTCGGGCTGGCCCGGGCGGACACCTTCATCCACCACGTGCTCGACCCGGTCATGGCGCGCAGCGCCGAGCTGGGCGCGGGACTGGACTGGAAGACCAGCCTGCAGGAGGTCGCCTCGGCCGCCGAGCTCGGGCCGCCGGAGTACGTCCTGGACGCCGAGGGGCCGGACCACGACAAGACCTTCACAGCCCGCGCGGTCGTCGGCGGCGAGGTCGTCGGCACCGGGGTCGGCCGGTCCAAGAAGCTCGCCGAGCAGCAGGCCGCCGAGCGGGGGTGGCGGCTGCTCACCGACCGGGCCGCCGAGGTGGTCGCCACGGGGCCCAGCGTGGACCCGGCCCTCGACCTCCGGACGGACTGAGGACCCCGTGCCCGAGCTGCCCGAGGTCGAGGTGGTCCGTCGAGGGCTCGCCGAGCACGTCGTCGGCCGCCGGATCACCACCGCCCACCTCCTCGGCCAGCGGGTCGCCCGGCGGCACGAGGGCGGGCCGGAGGACCTCGCGGCGCGGGTGCGGCAGGCCCAGGTCCTCGTGGCCGACCGTCGGGGCAAGTACCTCTGGCTGGTCCTGGACCCCCCCGACGACGACCCGCACGCCCTGGTGATGCACCTCGGCATGAGCGGGCAGCTGCTCGTCGAGCCCGCCGACGCGCCGCGGGAGCGGCACCTGCACGCCACCCTCGACTTCGACGACGACGGCCCCCAGCTGCGCTTCGTCGACCAGCGCACCTTCGGCGGCCTGGCCCTGACCCCCCTGCTGCCCGACGCCCACCGTCGCCCGGCCGGGCACCCCGGGACCGGCGACGGGCACGGGCACGGCATACCGCAGCCGGTCGCCCACATCGCCCCCGACCCGCTCGAGGAGGCCTTCGACCGACCGACGGTCATCCGCACGATGAAGTCCAAGAACGTCGCGGTGAAGAGGCTGCTGCTGGACCAGGGCGTCGTCAGCGGGATCGGCAACATCTACGCCGACGAGGCGCTCTGGCGGGCCGGGGTGCACGGCCGGCGCCCCGCCTCGGCGCTCACCCGGCCGGCCCTCGGCCGCCTGCTCGACCACGCCGCGGAGGTCATGCGCGAGGCGCTGGCCCAGGGCGGCACCAGCTTCGACGCGCTCTACGTCAACGTCAACGGCGCCAGCGGCTACTTCGACCGCTCGCTGGACGCCTACGGCCAGACCGGCCGGCCGTGCGCGCGCTGCGGCACCGCCATCCGGCGCGAGGAGTTCATGAACCGCAGCTCGCACTTCTGCCCGCGGTGCCAGACCGTCCCCCGGGTCCGCGTCTGAGACCTCACCGGTCCGGAGGCGGGTCCTCCGGGTCCGGCGGCGGGGGAGGCGGCGGGCCCTCGGTTCCCTCCCCGGGCCGCCGGCCCTCGACCTCCTCGCGGGCGAGGTTCTGCCGTCGGGTCCGCTCCTTGCCGGCGTCGGCGAAGACCCGCAGGCCGCGCACGACGAGGTCGGCCGCGTGCACCGGCGTCCAGCGGCGCAGGGGCAGCCGCTCGTGCCGGGGCGTCGCGGTCTGGCCGAGCACGGCCAGGATCACGCACCCGACGAGGAGGAAGAGGAGCAGCTGGGTCATCGCGGTGCCATCCTGCCTCAGGTGTGCAGCGGGTCGCCTTCCTGGGGGTAGCGCACCCCCAGCTCGCGACGGGCGCTCTCCAGGATCGTCATGATCGCCACCGTGTCGGCGTGGGGGGCCAGCGGCGACTCCAGCAGCCCCTCCCGCAGGCAGCGGTGCACCTCCTCGACCTGGTGCTCGTAGCCCCGGCGGTCACCACCGACGGTCTCCTCGTCCTCGCCCCGGCGCAGCGTGAAGGAGGTGGGGTCGTTGACGGGGCCGTGCAGGGTGATCGACCCCTCCGTGCCCCGCAGGATCGTCTCGGTGGTGCCGTGCGACCGGGAGTCCGTCATGACCTGGGCGACGGCGCCCTCGGCCGTCATCCACTGCAGGGCCACCAGGGCGTCGGCGCCCGTGGGGACCTTCGAGCCCAGGACGTGCAGGTGGGTCGGGTGCCCGACGAGCAGGTGCGCCAGGGTCACGGGGTAGATGCCCAGGTCCATGAGGGCGCCCCCGCCGTTGGCGAGGTCGAAGAGGCGGTGGGTCTCGTCGTAGTCGAACGGCACGGGGAACGCGGCGTGGAAGCTGCGGACGTCACCGACCGCCCCCGAGCGCACCCGGTCCCGCACGTCGAGCACGATCGGCTGGAAGCGGGTCCACATGGCCTCCACCGCCAGCACCCCCGCCCCCCGCGCGGCCTCGAAGACCTCCTCGGTGTCGGCGACGGTGAGCGTGGTCGGCTTCTCGACGAGCACGTGCTTGCCCGCGGCGATGCAGGCCAGGGCCTGCTCGTGGTGGAAGGGGTGGGTGGAGGAGATGTAGACGACGTCCACCCCCGGGTCCTGCAGGAGCTCGTCGTAGCCGCCGTAGGAGCGCTCGATGCCGAACTCCTGCGCGAAGGCCTGGGCCCGCCCCCCGTCGCGCGCGGCGACCGCGACCACCTCACCGCCGTCCACCGCGGCGATCGCCCCGGCCAGCGTCCGGGCGATCCCTCCTGCCGCGAGCAGGCCCCACCGGACCGGACGGTCCGCGAGGGGCTCGTAGGCGGGGCTGGTGGCGGGTGGCTGCTCCATGCCCCCACCGTAGTCTCGGAGGTATGGAGCGCGCGCTGATCTTCGTCCGCGGTCGGGTCCAGGGTGTCGGCTTCCGGTGGTGGACCCGCTCCCGGGCGCTCGAGCTGGGGCTCGTCGGCCACGCCCTGAACCTCCCGGACGGCCGGGTGGAGGTCAACGCCCAGGGCGAGCGGGCGGCGGTCGACACCCTCGTCGAGCTGCTGCGCGAGGACCCCTCGACCCGCAGCCGTCCGGGCCGGGTCGACGGGGTGGTGGTGCAGCGCCACGCGGCGCGCGAGGGGACGACGGGGTTCGTCGAGCGCTGACCCGCCCGCGGGCCGGGCGGACGGCCGCGCGGCGGCGCGGCGGCGGCATACCCGGCAGGTATGTTGGCGGACGAGCCGTCCCGGGAGCCGAGAGCGAAGAGCAGGTCCATGTACGTCAAGAGCCTCACCCTCAAGGGCTTCAAGTCGTTCGCCTCGGCGACGACGATGAGGCTGGAGCCGGGCATCACGTGCATCGTCGGCCCCAACGGGTCGGGCAAGTCCAACGTCGTCGACGCCCTCGCCTGGGTCATGGGCGAGCAGGGAGCCAAGAGCCTGCGCGGCGGCAAGATGGAGGACGTCATCTTCGCCGGGACCTCGGGGCGCCAGCCCCTGGGTCGGGCCGAGGTGTCGCTCACCATCGACAACACCGACGGGGCGCTGCCCATCGACTACACCGAGGTGACCATCACCCGGACGATGTTCCGCACCGGCGGCTCCGAGTACGCCATCAACGGCACCGGCTGCCGGCTCCTGGACGTGCAGGAGCTGCTCTCCGACTCGGGCATCGGCCGGGAGATGCACGTCATCGTCGGGCAGGGCCAGCTCGACCAGGTCCTGCGGGCGACCCCCGAGGAGCGGCGCGGCTTCATCGAGGAGGCCGCCGGGGTGCTCAAGCACCGCAAGCGCAAGGAGCGCGCGCTGCGCAAGCTGGAGACGATGGAGGGCAACCTCACCCGGCTCGCCGACCTCACCTCGGAGATCCGGCGCCAGCTGGGGCCGCTGGGCCGGCAGGCCGAGACCGCGCGGCGGGCGGCGACCATCCAGGCCGAGGTCCGGGACGCCCGGCTGCGGATCCTCGCCGACGACCTCGTGCAGCTGACCAGCGCGCTCGAGCAGGAGATGGCCGACGAGCGGGCGCTGGTCGAGCGGCGCACCGCGGTGCAGGAGGCGGCGCGCGCCGCCGACGCGCAGGTCGCCGGGCTCGAGCAGGAGCGGGCGGCCGCCGCGCCCGCGCTGACCGAGGTCCAGGACCGGTGGTACGCCCTGTCCTCCCTGCTGGAGCGGGTGCGTGCCCTGGGCGACCTCGCGGCCGAGCGGGTCCGGCTCCTGGGGGCGGAGGAGGAGGACCTGGCCGCCGAGGAGAGCGGGCGCTCGGGCGGGGGCGCGACCCCGAGGAGCTGCGCGCCCAGGCCGCCCGGGTGCGGCAGGAGGAGGCCGACCTGCAGGCGAGGGTCGCCGAGCTCGCGCAGGCGCTCGCCGACGCCGAGACCGCCCGCGCCGCCGCCGAGGAGGCGCACGCCCAGGAGCAGGCGCGGCTGCAGCGGCTGGCCCGTGCGGCGGCCGACCGGCGCGAGGGTCTGGCCCGGCTCGCCGGGCAGGTCGCGGCCCGGCGCTCGCGCGTCGAGGCGGGCGAGGGGGAGATCACCCGGCTGCAGCAGGTGGCGGTGGCGGTCGTCGAGCGGGCCGAGAAGGCCGAGCGGGACTTCGCCGCCCTGGAGGGCACGGTCCTCGACGTCGAGCAGGGCGAGGAGGGGCTGGACGAGCGCTACGAGCAGGCCGAGGAGCGCCGGGGCGCGGCCGAGGCGGAGGTCGAGCAGCTCACCGAGGAGGTCCGGGAGGCCCAGGCCGAGCAGGCCCGCTCCCAGGCCCGGGTCGAGGCCCTGTCGATGAGCCTGCGGCGCACCGACGGGGCCAGCGCGCTCCTGGCGACGGACGACGTGCCGGGGGTGCGGGGCACCGTGACCGAGCAGCTCCAGGTGGAGGCCGGCCGCGAGGGCGCCGTGGCGGCCGCCCTGGGGTGGGCCGGGGAGGCCCTGGTGGTCGACGGTCTCGAGCCGGCCCGCCAGGCGCTGCGGTGGCTGCGCGAGGAGGACCAGGGGCAGGCCGGCCTGCTCGTGCCCGAGCTCGTCGCGGCGGACGGCGACGACCGCTCGGGGTGGCCCGACCTGCCGGGGTATGCCGTGTGGGCCGCCGACACCGTCAGCGCCAGGGGCGGCGACGAGGCCCTGCTGCGGGCCGTCACCGGGCTGCTCGCGCGGATCGCCCTGGTGCAGGACGCGGACGACGCCGCCCTGCTCGTGCGGGCCCTGCCCGGGATCACGGTGGTCACCGCGGACGGCGACGTCTACGGTCCCGGCTGGCTCCGGGGCGGCTCCTCCGCGGCGCCCAGCCTGCTGGAGCTCACCTCGGCGCTCGAGGAGGCCCGGTCCGGGGTGGCCGAAGCGGTGGCGCGCGCGGAGCGGGCGACCTTCGCGCTGGGCTCGGCCCGCGAGGACCTGGAGTCGGCCCGGCGGGACGTGGACGAGGCGCTGGACGCGCTGCACGACTCCGACGCCCGGATGACGGCCGTCGCCGAGCAGCTCTCCCAGCTCGGGCAGACCATGCGCACCGCGCGGGCCGAGCACGAGCGGGCCACCACCGCGATCGGGACCGCCGAGGCCTCCCTCGAGACCACCCGACAGGAGCTCGCCGAGCTCGAGCAGCGGCTGGCGGACGCCGAGGAGCTCGCCACCCAGGAGGGCACCGACGACCCGGACACCACGCAGCGCGAGCACCTGGCCGAGGCGGCCGCGCGGGCGCGCAGCGCCGAGACCGAGGCCCGGCTGGCGCTGCGCACCCAGGAGGAGCGCGCCACCGCGCTCGCCGGTCGCGCCGACAGCCTCGAGTCCGCGGCGGCCGGCGAGCTGGCCGCGCGGCGCCGCCGCGCCGAGCGCCGCGAGCGCCGCGCCCGGGAGAGGGCGACGGCGCAGGCGGTCGGGGTGGGTGCGGCATACCTGCTGGAGCGCAGCGAGGAGGTGCTCGCGGCCGCGACCCGCGAGCGCGAGCAGGGTCGCGCCGAGCAGGCCGAGCGCGACCAGGCCCTGGCCGCCGCCCGGCAGCGCGCGCGGGAGCTGGCCGACGACCTCCGGGACCTCACCGACTCGGTGCACGCCGACGAGATCGCCCGGGCGGAGCAGCGCCTGCGCATCGAGGCGCTCCAGGCGCGCGCCGTCGAGGAGCTGGGGGTGTCGCCGGAGACGCTGGTGGAGGAGTACGGCCCGCACCTGCCGGTGCCGCACATCCCCGGGCCGGACGACCCGGCCCCCGACGACGCGGACGCCGCGCAGCCCGAGCCGCAGCCCTTCGTCCGCGAGGTCCAGGACAAGCGGCTGCGCCGCGCCGAGCGCCAGCTCGCCCAGCTCGGCAAGGTCAACCCCCTGGCCCTGGAGGAGTTCGCGGCGCTGGAGGAGCGGCATACCTTCCTGACCGAGCAGGTGGAGGACCTGCGGCGCTCCAAGGAGGACCTGCTGGAGATCGTCCGCTCGGTGGACGAGCGGGTGGAGCGGGTCTTCACCGAGGCCTTCCACGACACGGCCGCGCAGTTCGAGCGGGTCTTCTCCCGGCTCTTCCCCGGCGGGGAGGGGCGCATCACCCTCACCGACCCCGACCACATGCTCACCACCGGCATCGAGGTGGAGGCCCGGCCACCGGGCAAGAAGATCAAGCGGCTCTCGCTGCTGTCCGGCGGGGAGCGCTCGCTCACCGCCGTCGCGCTCCTCGTGGCCATCTTCAAGGCCCGCCCCAGCCCGTTCTACATCATGGACGAGGTCGAGGCGGCGCTGGACGACACCAACCTCGGGCGGCTCATCACGCTCTTCGAGGAGCTGCGCGACTCCAGCCAGCTCATCGTCATCACCCACCAGAAGCGGACGATGGAGATCGCCGACGCGCTCTACGGCGTCTCGATGCGCGGGGACGGCGTGACCACCGTGGTCAGCCAGCGGATCAAGGACGTCGCCGCCGACGGGGTCGAGCCCCCCACCCGTGCTCCCGAGCCGGCGCCGGCGTGACCGTCGTCTTCGGCGGGGCCGAGTTCCCCGCGTACGTCATCGACAACGAGACCCTGCGCGAGGAGCTGCTCGACGAGGACGAGACGCGCGAGTGGGTCGAGGAGACCCCGCAGGACCCGCACGCGGTGGCCCTGCTGCGGATGCTGGGCGAGCTGGACGCGGCGCTCGCCGCGGGCCAGGACCGCCTGCTCGAGCGGGAGCCCGGGACCCCTGCGTGGGCTGTGGCGGCGGTGCGCCTGGCCCACGTGCACCACTGGCGCGAGGAGTTCGTCGACGCGCACGAGCTGCTGGACGCCGCCGAGGAGGTGCTGGTCGACGACGAGCCCCGGACGGCACTGGTCCACCAGCACCGCGCCAAGCTGCTCTTCGACGAGGGCAGGTATGCCGAGGCGCACGCGGCCGCCGTCCGCGCCCTGCGGCTGCGGGAGCGCGCGGGGGACGCCGGGCTGGTCGCCTCCACCCGGCAGACGCTGGGCCGCATCGGGCGCGAGCTCCCGGGCTGAGCGGCCCTCCGCGCGTCCGGTGCGGCCTTTCCACGCGTCCGGTGCGGCCCCTCCACGCGTCCGGTGCGGTCTCTCCGCGCGTCCGGTGCGGCCTTTCCACGCGTCCGGTGCGGCCCCTCCACGCGTCCGGTGCTGTGAGTCGGCTCACGATCGGCGCGACACGCGCGGGACACGCCGTGGTCGTGTTCGGTCCCGCGCCGTCCGGCGCGGCACACTGGCTCCATGCTTGCACTCGTCCTGGCCATGCTCCTGTGTGTCGCCCTGGGCGCGGGGGTCGTGGGCTACGTCATGATCGGGGCCCGTCGCGAGGGCCGCGGCCAGTTCTGGACCCCTGAGGGCGAGGAGCTCATCGCGGGTGCCCGCCGACGCGGTGAGCAGGTGCGCAGCCGGGGGGAGCAGCTCGGCCGGTCCGCGGCCGAGCGCACCCAGTCCATCCGCCAGCAGCGCCGCCCGGCGCAGGCCGAGACCGCCGAGGCGCCGGCCACGAGCGCACCCGCGGCGAGCGCACCTGCGGCGGGGGCAGGCTCCGCCGGTCGCGGTTCCGGCCCCGCCGGCGCGGCGGACCAGGGCGCGGCCGGCTCCCGGGCCGAGACCCCGGTCGCCCCGGGGTCCGAGGCGACCCGCGAGCGGGACGACGCCGAGGACGGCCGGGCCGAGCAGTACCGCGCCGCCAGCTGAGCCGACGCTCTCGTCCCGGGCCGGGCCCGGCCTCTGAGACACTGTGCCCGTGGGACCGATCAATGAGCTCTGGGAGATTCTGACCCTCGTCACCGTCGTGGTGCTCGGGGGTCTCGCGCTGCTGGTCGCGCTGGTGCGCGGTCGTGGTGGGGACACCGCGACCCTGGACGGCGACGGACGACCGGAGGCAGACGCCCCCGAGGGGGACGTGCTCGTCGAGGAGCGGCCCGCCCCCGGGGAGGTCGACAACCGCGGCGGCGGTGTCGCCGTCGAGGAGCCCGAGGCGCCGACCCCCACCCTCGAGCGGCCCGACTCCGCGCGCGGCCGGCTGCAGCGGCTCCGGGCCCGGCTGGCCCGGTCCAACACCGCCATCGGCCAGGCGCTGCTCTCGCTGCTGTCCCGCGGCGGGCTGGACGAGCAGGCGTGGGAGGACGTCGAGGACACCCTGCTGGCCTCGGACCTCGGCGTGGAGGCCACCCAGGAGCTCGTCGACTCGCTGCGCACCCGGGTGAAGGTCGAGGGGACCAGCGACCCCCAGCAGGTGCGGCAGTGGCTCCACGACGACCTGCTGCGGCTGGTGGACCCGACGCTGGACCGGCGGATCGCGGCCAGCCGCACCGGCGAGCACCCGGCGGTCATCCTCGTGGTGGGTGTCAACGGCACCGGCAAGACGACGACCGTGGGCAAGCTCGGCCGCGTGCTGGTGGCCGAGGACAAGGACGTGCTCTTCGGCGCCGCCGACACCTTCCGCGCCGCCGCCGCCGACCAGCTGCAGACCTGGGGAGAGCGGGTGGGCGTGCCCACCGTGCGCTCGCACACCGAGGGGGCCGACCCCGCGTCCGTGGCCTTCGACGCGGTCAGGAGCGGGGTCGAGGCCGAGGTCGACGTCGTGCTCGTCGACACCGCGGGGCGCCTGCACACCAAGCGTGGCCTCATGGACGAGCTGGGCAAGATCAAGCGGGTCGTGGAGAAGGTCGCCCCGGTGGGCGAGGTGCTGCTCGTCCTCGACGCGACGACCGGGCAGAACGGCATGCGGCAGGCCGAGGAGTTCGCCAAGGAGGTCGCCATCACGGGCATCGTGCTGACCAAGCTGGACGGCACCGCCAAGGGCGGCATCGTCGTCAACGTGCAGCGCAAGCTCGGGGTCCCCGTCAAGCTCATCGGTCTCGGTGAGGGCCCGGACGACCTGGCGCCGTTCGACGCGGAGGCCTTCGTCGGCGCCATCGTCGGCTGACCGGCCGACCGTCGGCCACTCGTGGCCAGCACCTGTCCCGGTGCCGTGCTGCATCACGGCACCGGACCACGTTCACGCTAGGAGTCGTGCAGCGGGCCGGTCCGGTCCACCACCGCCGAGCTGGTGGGCGCGTTGCGCGGGTCCCGCGGGTCGGACAGCGCCCAGCCGACGGCGGCGGTGCCCAGCCGGCCGAGCGGGTCCAGCAGGGCCAGGGCGGCCGGCTCGAGCGGGCGCGCGGGTCCCGGCAGGTGCAGGTCGAGCAGGTCCCGGGCATACCCGGGCAGCAGGGTGACCGCGCCCGCGGCCAGCAGCCAGAAGCCCGGCCGGGCCGCCCGGGGCAGCGGGGGCTCGGCGAGCAGGAAGCGGGCCACGTCGCGTGCCCCCTCGCTCGCCTCCAGCTCGGGGCGGTATGCCGTCAGCGCCTTCCCGAGCTCCTCGACCGTCCGGGGTGGGTCGAGGACGCCGAGCTGCCCGGCGGCCCACGAGGTCTGCGCCACGTAGGTGTCGGCCTCGGCCGCCGTGAGGGGCGTCCGGGCGTAGTGCTGGTGGGCGCGCAGGAAGCTGTCGATCTCCGCGACGTGCACCCAGCGCAGCAGGTGGCTGTCGGTGGCGGCGTAGGGACGACCGTCGTCGGCGGTGCCGACGACGGTCCGGTGCACCCGGTTGACCCGGTCGAGCACCCGGCGCGCCGAGTCCACCGGGCCGTAGGTCGTCATCGCGATGAACTCGCTGGTGCGCTGCAGACGGCCCCACGGGTCCCCGCGGTAGCCGGAGTGCTGCCCGACGCCCGCCATGGCCAGCGGGTGCAGCGACTGCAGGAGCAGCGCGCGGATGCCACCGGCATACATCCCCGCGTGCCCGTGCACCCGGCAGATCGGGTCGTGCGGGGCGTGGCGCCGGGGTCCGGGCGCGAGCCAGACGGCCTCGGCCCGGCGGGCGGCGTCGGGCCCGGCGACCCGCTCCCGCAGCGCCAACGACAGCCGCCGCCGCGCGGCGGCGGCGAGGTCGGACGGGGGCACGGCTCCAGTATGCGGACGCCCCGGCCCGGCCGCGCGGTGGCCGTCGGTGGACGGGCGACGCCGAGGAGGCGGACCGGCACGTATCCTTGGGCGGGTGTTCACCAGCCTCTCCGACCGCCTGACGCAGACCTTCCGCAACCTCAAGCGCAAGGGCACCGTCACCGAGTCCGACCTCAACTCCACCGTCCGCGACATCCGGATGGCGCTGCTGGACGCGGACGTCGCGCTGCCGGTGGTCAAGGAGTTCACCGGGCGGATCCGGGAGCGCGGGCTCGGCGCGGAGGTGCACCAGGCGCTCAACCCGGCCCAGCAGATCGTCAAGATCGTCAACGAGGAGCTCGTCGCGATCCTGGGTGGCCAGACCCGCCGCCTCAACCTGGCCAAGAACCCGCCGACGGTCATCATGCTGGCCGGCCTCCAGGGATCGGGCAAGACGACCTTCGCGGGCAAGCTGGGCAAGTGGCTGGCCGACCAGGGACACACCCCGCTGCTCGTCGCCGCCGACCTGCAGCGACCCAACGCCGTCACCCAGCTCGAGGTGGTCGGCCAGCGCGCCGGCGTCCCGGTCTTCGCGCCCGAGCGCGGCAACATCTTCGGCCACGACGCCGCGCTGGACTCGGGGGAGGGGACGCGCTCCTTCGGGGACCCGGTCGACGTGGCGGTGGACGGCGTCGAGGAGGCGCGACGCCGGAACCACGACGTGGTCATCATCGACACGGCGGGCCGGCTCGCGGTCGACGTCGACCTCATGAGGCAGGCCCACGACATCCGGCTGGAGACCCGGGCCGACGAGGTGCTCTTCGTCATCGACGCGATGATCGGGCAGGCGGCCGTGGAGACGGCCAAGGCCTTCGCCGACGGCGTCGGGATCACCGGCTCGGTGCTCTCCAAGCTGGACGGCGACGCGCGCGGTGGTGCGGCGCTGTCCGTGGCCACCGTGACCGGCCAGCCGATCCTCTTCGCCTCCACCGGTGAGGGCGTCAAGGACATCGAGCTCTTCCACCCCGACCGGATGGCCTCGCGCATCCTCGACATGGGTGACGTCCTGACCCTCATCGAGCAGGCCGAGCAGGCCTTCGACCAGGCGCAGGCGCGGGAGATGACCCGCAAGTTCCTCTCCGACGAGGACTTCACCTTCGACGACTTCCTCGACCAGATGTCGGCGATCAAGCGCATGGGCTCGCTCAAGCAGATGCTGGGCATGATGCCGGGGATGCAGGGCATGAAGGCGCAGCTGGACTCCCTCGACGAGCGCGAGTTCGACCGGGTCGAGGCCATGGTCCGGTCGATGACGCCGCTGGAGCGCGGGCACCCGAAGATCATCAACGGCTCGCGGCGGGCCCGGATCGCCCGGGGCTCGGGCGTGACCGTCGGCGAGGTCAACCAGCTCATCGAGCGTTTCGGCGAGGCCCAGAAGATGATGCGCCAGCTCAAGAAGGGCGGCGGCATGCCCGGTATGCCGGGGATGCCCGGCATGGGTGGTGCCGGTGGCGCCCGGAAGGCCAAGGCCCCGCAGCGCAAGAAGGGCAAGTCGGGCAACCCGGCCAAGCGGGCGCAGCAGGAGCGCGAGGCCGTGGCCAAGGAGCAGGCGGCCCGGGAGAAATCCTTCGAGAGTGCCTTCGGCGGCGGGGCGGCCGGTGGGGACGACGCCCCCTCCGGGCAGGACCTGTCCGGTCTGAAGCTGCCCCCGGGCTTCGAGAAGTACCTGCAGGACGGCAAGGACTGAGCCCTCCCGGAGCCGTCGGGTCTGTCGGCCGCGCGTGGCACAGTGAGGCCATGACGGGGACACGCTGCACGATCATCCCGGGCTACCTGCTCACCCGGATCGCCCGGGCCGAGCCCGACCTCGCGCCGGCGATGGAGCTCACGCTGCGGGACAGCGCGGACACCCGCGCTCGGCGCGAGATCGAGGCCACGCGGTGGCCCGGCGGTCACGCCCCGCTGCAGGGCGGCATCCTGCCGGCGACCATGCCCGGTCAGGTCGCCCGCGCCCACCGTCCGTCACGAGGGCGAGCGCGCCGCGGTCCCGGAGGGGGCGACCCCGCGGCGCCGCGTCCACGACGCCGACGGCGGCACCGCGCTGCCCGGGCGGCTGGTCCGCGCCGAGGGCGATCCGCAGACCGACGACCCCGCGGTCACCGAGGCCTACGACGGGCTCGGGTCCACCTGGGAGCTCCTGGCCCGCACCTACGGCCGCGACTCCTTGGACGACCGGGGGATGCTGCTGGCGGCCACCGTCCACTACGGCCAGAGCTACGCCAACGCGTTCTGGGACGGCCGGCAGATGGTCTTCGGCGACGGGGACGGCGTCTACTTCACCGGGTTCACCCGGAGCCTGGACGTCATCGCCCACGAGCTGTCCCACGGCCTCGTGCAGTACACCGCCGGCCTGACCTACGTCGGGCAGCCCGGTGCCCTCAACGAGTCCGTCTGCGACGTCTTCGGTGCGCTGGTGAGCCAGCAGGTGCGCGGCCAGGACGCGCAGGAGGCGGACTGGCTCATCGGTGCCGCCCTGCTCACCGACCGGGTGCAGGGCCGCGCGCTGCGCTCGATGGCCGACCCGGGCACGGCCTACGACGACCCGGTGCTGGGGCGGGACCCGCAGCCGGCCCACCTCGACGACTTCGTCGACCTGCCGCACGACGCCGACAACGACAACGGCGGGGTGCACATCAACTCGGGCATCCCCAACAAGGCCTTCCACCTCTTCGCGACCCGGCTCGGCGGCCGGGCGTGGGAACGCGCCGGCCAGGTCTGGTACGACACCGTCGCGACCCGCGGGCGCATCCCCCGCGACGTCGACTTCGCCGGGTTCGCGGCGGCCACCGTGCTGTCGGCCCGGGAGCGGTACGCCGACCGGCCCGAGGTCGTCGACACCCCTCCGCGAGGCATGGGCCGAGGTCGGTCTCGAGGTGGGCTGATGGCGGCTCGCTTCACCCGTGCCGAGCTCGAGTCGTTCCGGGACGCCGAGGTGCCGGACCTGCTGCCCGGCGCCGGTGGGCCGCCGCTGCGGTTGCTCTTCGTCGGCATCAACCCGGGTCTGTGGACGGCGGCGACGCAGACGCACTTCGCCCACCCGGGCAACCGGTTCTACCCGGCACTGGCGCGGGCGGGGGTCATCGAGCGTGCGGTCGACCCGGCCGCGGGCATGAGCGCGCAGGACCGCGACCACCTGCTGCAGCGGGGGATCGGCGTCACCAACCTCGCGCGGCGTGCCACCGCCCGCGCCGACGAGCTCACCGTCGAGGAGCTGCGCGAGGGCGGGCGGCGGCTCGTGCGGACGGTGCGCCGGACCGGGCCCGCGGTGGTCGCCGTGGCCGGGATCACGGCCTACCGGAGCGCGTTCGGCGTGCGGGGGGCCAAGCAGGGTCGCCAGCCCGAGGACCTCGAGGGTGCCCAGCTCTGGGTGGTGCCCAACCCCAGCGGGCTCAACGCCCACGAGACCGTCGACTCCCTGGCCCGTGCCTACGCCGCGCCCGCCCGCGCGGCCGGCGTGCTGTGAGGCCGCGCGGTCACCGCCCGAGGTCGGCCCCGTGCTCGCGCCGCGGCTTCCACAGCTGCTCGCTGGCCACCGGGACGAAGCCGCGCCTGAGGAAGAAGCGCAGCGAGCGCGCGTTGCCGGGCGTCACCGACGCCAGCACCACCTCGCCGCGGGGCAACCGGCCGAGCACGCCCTCCAGGAGGGTGGCGGCATACCCGTCCTCGGCCTGGATGCCGACCTCCGGCAGCCCGCCGATACCGCGCGAGAGGGTGGCCAGCGAGGTGACGCCCGGGTCGGGCAGACCGTAGACGTCGACCTCGGTGCGCCACTCGCCGGCGTGGGCCGCCCGGTCGGTCTCGGCGAGGTCGGCCCGTGCCACGAGGGGTCCGCCGGCCCCGGTCCCGTGACCGACGAGCAGCGCGTCCAGCACCCCGACCGGTCCGGCGCCGGCCAGCGCCAGGGTCGTGCGCGGCTCGTGGGCCCCGCCGAAGCCGTGCACGCCGAGCCCGGCCAGCTGGCCGTCGCTGACGTCGTCCCCGACGACCATCACCGCGTGACCGGTGAAGGCGACAGCCCCCTCGACCCCGTCCTTCCACGGCGCCGCCCGCGAGAAGCCCCCGTCCGGGGCGGGGAACCGGCCCGCCGCGGCGTCGCGCAGCATCGTCCCCAGGTCGACGCGCGGCACGCGCAGGGGTGCTCGGACAGGCCCGGTGGTGGGGGAGGGGTCGGTGGACACGAGGGGGGAGTCTACGGACCGGGGCGGCGGATACGGTGGTGGCGGCATACCTGCGACGAAGGAGACGCCACGTGAGCGCACCGGTGCTGCACATCGAGGGACAGGTCCTCGTGGGACCCGAGGAGGTGCTCGGGGAGGTCTGGGTGGTCGACGGCCGGGTGAGTCTCACCGCGCCGGCCGGCCGGGAGGTCCGGCGGATCCGGGGGTATGCCCTGCCCGGCCTGGTGGACGCCCACTGCCACGTGGGGCTCGAGGCGCAGGGGGCGGTGGACGACGCCCGCGCCGAGGAGCACGCGCTGGCCGAGCGCGAGGCGGGCGCCCTGCTGCTGCGCGACGCCGGCAGCCCGGCGGACACCCGGTGGGTGCAGGACCGGGAGGACCTCCCGCGGCTCATCCGCGCCGGTCGGCACATCGCCCGGACGCGGCGCTACATCCGCAACTTCGCCTGGGAGATCGAGCCCGAGGACCTCGTCGCCCACGTGCGGCAGGAGGCGCGGGCCGGGGACGGCTGGGTCAAGCTCGTGGGGGACTGGATCGACCGGGAGACCGGCGACCTCAACACCTGCTGGCCGGTGGACGTGCTCACCGAGGCCATCGCCGCCGCGCACGAGGAGGGGGCCCGGGTGACGGCCCACTGCTTCGCCGAGCAGTCCCTCGTGGACTTCGCGGCCGCCGGCACCGACTGCATCGAGCACGCGACCGGACTGGTCGACGACACCATCGACACCTTCGCAGCCCAGGGCATCGCGATCGTGCCGACCCTGGTCAACATCGACAACTTCCCCGGCTTCGCCGACGCCGGACGCGGCAAGTTCCCCACCTACGCCGACCACATGATGGACCTCTACGCCCGTCGGCACGAGACGGTCGCCAAGGCGCACGAGGCCGGCATACCGGTCTACGTCGGCACCGACGCCGGCGGTCAGCTGCCGCACGGGCTGGTGGCCCGGGAGGTCGAGGCGCTGACCAGGGCCGGTATGACGTCGCTGGAGGCGGTCGGGGCCGCCACCTGGGCGGCGCGCGACTGGCTGGGGCGTCCCGGCATCGCCGAGGGCGAGTCGGCCGACCTCGTGGTCTACGCCGAGGACCCGCGCGAGGACGTGCGGGTCCTCGCGCACCCCGCGCACGTCGTCCTGCGGGGGCGCGCCTACTGAGGCGGCGCGAGCCACGCCCGGGCCACGCTCAGGCGACGTCGGTCTCCTGGACGGCCTCGTCCACCGACAGCAGGACCTCGTAGGCCCGCTGGGAGAGGAAGGCCGGCGGCTCGGTCGCGACGACGGCGTCGCGCAGCAGCGTGACCGCGTGCCCGAGCAGGTCCTCGCGCGCGCCCCGGCGGCGCAGGAGGGCCACCTCGTCCTCGAGCATGCGGTCGAGGAGCAGCTCGGACATGGTCGGCCCCTCCGCCAGGCGCTGGCCGTGGCTCAGCCACTGCCACAGCTGCATGCGGTTGAGCTCGACGGTGCCGAAGTCCTCGATGTGCCCGGCGATGACGGCCGTGCCCTCCCCGGCGAGCCACCCGGTGAGGTAGCTGAGCGAGGAGCGCAGCGCGGTCCGCACCCCGGTGAGCGTCGAGGCCCCGGGGATGGAGCTCACGTCGCGCAGGGCGACCGGGTCGAGGGTGGCGGCCGCTGCCGGGTCGGCCTCCTCCCAGGCACCCTCCTCACGCAGGCGGTCCCGCTCCTCGAAGGGCGCCCGGGCCACCGGGACCATGCCGGGGTGCACGACCCAGGCCCCGTCGAAACCCTGCTTGGCCTCCCGCGCCTTGTCCCGGTGCACCCGGGCGTGGGTCATCGCGACCGACTCGTCGAACGGGCCGCTGGGCGCGAGGGCGATCGGCCCGCCGATGGCCTGCACCCCCCGCCGGTGGCACACCCCGACGATGAGCGAGGTGTAGCTGCGCAGGAAGCGGGTGTTCATGGTGAACGCGTCCCGGTCGGGCAGGAGGTGGTCCGGACGGGTCCCGTAGGTCCGCAGGTAGGAGAAGATGTAGTCCCACCGGCCCGCGGCCAGGCCCGTGAGCCGCCGACGCAGCGCGTGGACGATCTCCTCCAGCTCGTAGGTCGCCTGCACCGTCTCCACGAGCACGCTGACCCGGGTGCACCCCTGAGGCAGCCCGAGCAGGGACTCGGCCCGGGTGAGCAGGTCGTCCCACCAGGCGGCCTCCGCCGCGGTCTCCAGCTTGGGCAGGTAGAGGTAGGGCGCGGTGCCGCCGGACAGCAGCGTGCGGCCGCAGCGGGCGAGGAAGGTGAAGGTGTCGACCGTCGAGGCGCCGGCGGCCTCGCCGTCCACCTGCAGGTGCGCCTCGGGCAGGTGCAGACCGCGCGGACGCACCATGAGGGTGGGCACGCCGGGCTGCGCGTCCCCGGTGCGGGTGGCGGCGACGTCCTCGATGGCCCGGTGGGCCGCGACGAGCCGCGCCGACGTCGGCACGAGCATGTCCTCGAGGTCGGCCACCCACACGTCGGCGCGGGAGGCCATCGCCGCGGTCGCGTGCTCGGGGGAGGCCGGGGTGGCCAGCTCGACGAGCCGGTGGGTCAGGTCCGGCGGCGGCGGTGCGACCCGCCAGGAGCCGTCCTCGCGCACGTCGGCGGTCTCGGGCGACGGGGCGAGCTCGGCGCCGGCCCGCACCGCCCTGGACCTCTCCTTGCGGGCCCGCAGCAGCTCGGCACGTGCGGGTGCGGTGTCCGCCACGAGCCGGCGCAGCAGGCCGGCCGTGGTCTCCTCCAGCAGGGTCGCCGGGTAGTCCATCTCGTCCTCGTCTCGTCGGAGGGGCCCGGGACGCCCGACGACCGCGGTGGGCGGTCGTCGGGCACCGGGGCCGGCATCGATCAGTGGAACTGCTCGGACTCGGTGGAGCCCGAGAGGGCCGTCGTCGACGACTCGGGGTTGACCGCGGTGCTCACCGCGTCAAAGTACCCGGTGCCGACCTCGGCCTGGTGCCGCACCGCGGTGTAGCCGGACGCCGCGGACGCGAACTCCGCCTCCTGCAGCTCGACGTAGGCGCTCATGCCGCTGCGGGCATACCCCTGGGCCAGGGTGAACATCGAGTGGTTGAGGGCGTGGAAGCCGGCCAGGGTGATGAACTGGAAGGCGTAGCCCAGGTCGCCCAGCTCGTCCTGGAAGGCGGCGATCTCGGTGTCCGAGAGGGCGGCCCGCCAGTTGAACGACGGGCTGCAGTTGTAGGCCAGCTTCTGGTCGGGGAAGTCCCGGTGCAGCTCCTGGGCGAACTCGCGGGCGAGCCCCAGGTCAGGGGTGCCGGTCTCGACCCAGATGAGGTCGGCGTAGGGGGCGTAGGCCTTGGCGCGGGCCAGGACCGGCTCGATCCCGTTGCGGACCCGGAAGAAGCCCTCCGACGTGCGCTCCCCGGTGGTGAACTCCTGGTCGATCTCGTCGACGTCGCTGGTCAGCAGGTCCGCGGCCAGCGCGTCGGTGCGGGCGATGACGACCGAGGGGACGCCGAGCACGTCCGCGGCGAGGCGGGCCGAGCTCAGGGTGCGGACGTGCTGGCCGGTCGGGACGAGCACCTTGCCGCCCAGGTGGCCGCACTTCTTCTCCGAGGCGAGCTGGTCCTCCCAGTGCACGCCGGCGGCACCGGCCGCGATCATCGACTTCATCAGCTCGAAGACGTTCAGCGGGCCGCCGAAGCCCGCCTCCGCGTCGGCCACGATCGGCACGAGGTAGTCGGTGCTGGTGTCGCCGTCCATCCAGGCGATCTGGTCGGCGCGCTGCAGGGCGTTGTTGATGCGGCGCACGACGGCGGGCACCGAGTTGGCCGGGTAGAGGCTCTGGTCGGGGTAGGTCTGGCCGGCGAGGTTGGCGTCCGCGGCGACCTGCCAGCCGGAGAGGTAGATCGCCTCGAGCCCGCCCTTGACCATCTGCACGGCCTGGTTGCCCGTCAGGGCGCCCAGGGCGCGGGTGAAGGGACGGGTCTCCAGCGCCTCCCAGAGCCGCTGCGCGCCGCGGCGGGCCAGGGTGTGCTCCTCGACGACCGAGCCGCGCAGCCGCACCACGTCCTGGGCGGTGTAGCGGCGCTCGACACCGGCCCAGCGGGGGTTGCCGCGCCAGTCCTGCTCGATCTCCAGCGCCTGGGCGGCGGCCGGGGTGGTGTCGGTGGGCTGGGTGGTGATGGTCATCGTCGACCCCTCTCCTCGTGTGGCGACTGCGGGTGGTGTCACCACTGTCGCGGTGGCCGGCGACCCACGGGTGGGCACAGCCGCGTCAAGAACAGCGAATTTTTCGCTATCGTGGTGGTATGCCGTCCTCCACCGGTCGCGTCCTGCCGTTCCGTCCCTCGCAGCGCCTGGACGGCACCGAGCCGGGGGCAGCAGGAGCTGCCGACCCGGTCTCCGTCGGGCGCCGTGTCCGGCACGCCCGACGGGCGGCCGGGCTGACCCTGGCGGCGGTGGCCGAGCGGGCCGGGCTGTCGGCCTCGGCGCTCTCGCTCATCGAGAACGGCCGCCGCGAGGCCCGCCCGTCGACGCTGGAGCGGGTGGCCGGCGCCCTGGGGGCCGACCTGACCGCCCTGCTCTCGGGCGGGCCCCCGAGCCGGCGTGCCGCGCTGGAGGTGCGGTGGGAGCGGGCGCAGCGGGCCGAGGGCTTCCAGACGCTGGGCATCCCGGCCGTGCGCGTGGGGCCCGGCCTGCCCGACGACGCGCTGGAGGCGCTCGTGGGGCTCTACGAGAGCGTCGTGGGGCTGCAGCAGCAGCGGGCCGCCACGCCGGAGTTCGCCCGGCTGGCCAACGCCGAGCTGCGGGCCCGGATGCGCGCGGCCGGCAACTACTTCGCGGACATCGAGGCCGCCGCCGCACGCCTCGTGGAGCAGGCGGGGCATACCGGCGGGCCGGTCTCGCGGGAGGTCGTCGAGCGGGTCGCCCGGCACGTGGGGTTCGAGATCGTCACCGTGCCCGACGTCCCCGCGTCGACCCGGACCGTGAGCGACCTCGCCCACCGCCGGATCTACCTGCCCGCCGGGGGCGGGCACGACCCCCGCGCTGCCGCCCTGCAGGCGCTGGGGCACGTCGTCCTCGAGCACGAGCCGCCCCGTGACTACGCCGAGTTCCTCGCCCAGCGGGTCGAGATCAACTACTTCGCCGCCGCCGCGCTGGTCCCGGAGAGCACCGCGGTCCCGCTGCTGCGACGGGCCCGGGCCGACCGGGACATCGCCGTGGAGGACCTGCGGGACACCTACGCCGTGTCCTACGAGACCGCGGCCCACCGGTTCTGCAACCTCGCCACCGAGCACCTCGACCTGCAGGTCCACTTCATGCGTACCAGCGCGGACGGGGTGATCTACAAGGCCTACGAGAACGACGGGGTGCGCTTCCCCATGGACGCCTCGGGGGCCATCGAGGGGGCCCGGGTCTGTCGTTCGTGGACCGCGCGGGTCGTCTTCGACCGGCCGCTCGGCGAGGTCTACCACCAGTACACCGACACCGGCCGGGGGACGTACTGGTGCACGGCCGTCGCCGAGCCCACCCCGGCCGGCGTCTTCTCGGTGAGCGTCGGCGTGCCCTTCGAGCAGGTCCGGTGGATGCGCGGACGGGACACGCGGGAGCGCCGGCTGTCCCGGTGCCCGGACCCGCGCTGCTGCACCCGGCCGCCGCCCGACCTCGCGCGGGAGTGGGAGGGGCTGGTGTGGCCCAGCGCGCGGGCGCACTCCCACCTCCTCGCGGTCATGCCGCCCGGGGTCTTCCCCGGGGTGGACGACACCGAGGTGCTGCGCTTCGTGGCGCAGCACGCCCCTGCCTCGCCGGAGGTGGCGGAGCAGGGACCGGCGGGGGATGTGGCACAATGAGGGTGAACCCATCGGCGGTCGGCCCTCTCACCGTGCCCTGATGAGTCCATCGCAGTCCGGGTGCCGTGCGTGTTCTTCCCCTCGCGGCGCCGGGTCGCACACCACTGACAACTATGAGGAGACACCGCACACGTGGCTGTCAAGATTCGTCTGAAGCGCATGGGCAAGATCCGTGCACCGTACTACCGCGTCGTCGTCATGGACTCCCGCGCCAAGCGGGACGGCCGGGCGATCGAGGAGATCGGCAAGTACCACCCCACCGAGGAGCCGTCGCTCATCGACATCGACTCCGAGCGTGCGCAGTACTGGCTCGGTGTCGGCGCGCAGCCGACCGAGCAGGTCGCAGCGCTGCTCAGGGTCACCGGCGACTGGCAGAAGTACAAGGGTGAGCCGGGTGCCGAGGGCACGCTGAGGGTCCGCGAGCCCAAGGCGGACAAGAAGGCCCTCTACGAGGCTGCCCTGGCCGCCTCCGACGGCGAGGACACCTCGGGCGCCACGACCCAGCGTCGCAAGAAGTCCACCAAGGCCGGGGCCTCCGCCACGGACGAGACGGCTCCGGCGGCCGACACCGACGGCTCCGCCGCCGCCAGCAGCGGTGACGAGGCGGCTGAGAGCGGCGCGCAGACCGACGAGGCCTGAGCATGCTCGAGGAAGCGCTGGAGCACCTGGTCAAGGGCATCGTCGACCACGACGGTGACGTGGTCGTCCGCACCAAGAACGCCCGGCACGGCGACATCCTGGAGGTCCGGGTCCACCCGGAGGACCTGGGTCGCGTGATCGGTCGTCGCGGACGCACCGCGAGCGCCCTGCGCACCGTGGTCGGCGCCCTCGCCGGCGGCGAGAAGGTCCGCGTGGACATCGTCGACACCGACCGGGCGCGCTGAGACCGCTCCCCGTCAGCACCCCCCGCGACCCGCCCGGCGCTCCAGCGCCCGGGCGGGTCGCGCCGTCCACCGGACCGGAGGAGACCATGAGCCCGACCTTCGTCGTCGCCCGTGTCGGCAAGCCGCACGGTCTGCGCGGTGAGGTCACCGTGCAGGTGCACACCGACGACCCGGAGGCCCGGCTCACCCCCGGTGCCCGCTTCGACACCGACCCCGCGCCGCGCGGCCCGCTCACGCTGGCCACCGTGCGGCAGCACCAGGGCACCTACCTCCTGGGGTTCGAGGGGCACCCCGACCGCACCGCCGCCGAGGCGCTGCGCGGCACCCGGCTGCTCGTGGACGACGACGCGGGGGAGGACGAGGACGCCGACGAGGGGTGGCGCGAGGACGACCTGCTCGGCTTCACCGTCGTCCAGGTCGACGGGCGGCCGGTCGGTGAGGTCGCGGCGCTGCACGTGCGGCCGGTCCAGGACCTGCTGGAGGTGCGGACCCCGTCCGGGGCCGTCGTGCTCGTGCCCTTCGTGGAGGAGCTGGTGCCCGAGGTCGACGAGGAGCGGCGCACCGTGGTCGTGGACCCGCCCCCCGGTCTGCTCGAGCTGGGGGAGTGAGCGGTATGCCGCTGCGGCTGGACGTCGTCACGATCTTCCCCGAGTACCTCGCGCCCCTGGACCTGTCGCTGCTGGGGCGCGCCCGGCGCGAGGGGTTGCTGGACGTGCACGTCCACGACCTGCGGAGGTGGACCCACGACCGGCACCGCACCGTCGACGACACCCCGTACGGCGGCGGGGCCGGGATGGTGATGCGGCCCGAGCCGTGGGGCGAGGCCCTGGACGAGATCTGCTCGTCCGTGCCCGGCCGCACGCCGCGCCTCGTGGTGCCGGGGCCCGGCGGTGAGGTCTTCAGCCAGGAGGTCGCGTCCCGCCTGGCCCTGGAGGAGGACTGGCTCGTCTTCGTGTGCGGACGCTACGAGGGGATCGACGAGCGGGTCTACGACGAGTTCGCGGCGCGCTACCCGCTCAGCATCCTGAGCCTGGGCGACTACGTGCTCAACGGGGGCGAGGTGGCTGTGCTGGCCATGACCGAGGCGGTGGCACGGCTGCTGCCCGGCATGGTCGGCAACGAGGCGTCCCTGCTGGAGGAGTCGCACACGGGCGGGCTGCTGGAGTACCCCGTCTACACCAAGCCCGCCAGCTGGCGCGGGCACGACGTCCCCGAGGTGCTGCTCTCCGGCCACCACGGCCGGATCGCCGCCTGGCGGCAGGAGCAGCGGCTGCTCCGCACGGCGCAGCGCCGCCCCGACCTCCTGGCCCGCTACGAGGCCGACCACTGAGCTTCCTGACCTGCGTCTGCGGGTGAGAGGCCCCGGGGACGTCGGTCCAGGACGCCGTCAGGGGCGGACGAACTCGTCCTCCGCGTAGCCCTGCAGGTAGAGCACGGCCGTGAGGTCCCCGTGGTTGACCCGGACCGGCACCTGGCGGGCGACGGCGGGCTTGGCGTGCAGCGCGACCCCCAGACCGGCAGCGCGCAGCATCGGCAGGTCGTTGGCGCCGTCACCGACCGCCACCACGTCCTCGGGACCCAGCCCGAGCCGGGCGCAGATCTCCTCCAGCGCCCGCAGCTTCGCCTCCTGACCGACGACCGGGAGCACCACGCGACCGGTCAGCCGGCCGTCCGCGACCTCGAGCGTGTTGGCGCGGTGCTCGTCGAAGCCGAGGCGCTCGGCCACCACCCGGGTGAAGAGGGTGAACCCGCCGGAGACGAGCGCGGCATACCCGCCGGCCGCGGCCATGGTGGCGAGCAGCTCGGCTCCTCCCGGTGTCGGGGTGATGCGGTCGGCGAGGACCGTGTCGACCACGCCGACCGGCAGCCCGCGCAGCAGGGCGACCCGCTCGTGCAGGGCACCGGCGAAGTCGAGCTCGCCGTTCATGGCGCGGGCCGTGATGCCGGCGACCTGCTCGCCGACCCCGGCGTGCGCCGCCAGCTCGTCGATGCACTCCTGCTGGATCATCGTCGAGTCCATGTCGGCGAGCAGCACCCGCCGCCGGCGCGCCCCGTCGGGCTGCAGGACGACGTCGACCCCGCGCGCCTGCCAGGTGGTCCAGAGGTCCTCGTCGAGGCGCATCCGAGGCCCGACCGGGACCTGCACGGCGGACCCCGGGCGCAGCCAGCGCGGCTCGCCGGCCACCTCGGTCCCGGCCACCTCGGAGGGCGTCGTCCTGGAGAGGTCACGGGCGCTCGGGTCGCTGAGGAGCGTCAGGAGGGGCACGTCGTCCATGCTAGGCGGCGGACGGGCGTGGCCCCGAGCGGCGCCGGCGCCGGGCGGCGACGGACTTGGAGGGTTCCCGCGACCTCTGGCACACTAGGCCTTTGTGTCCCGGCGTCCGCGCCGAACAGCCCGTGCCCCTGCCACAGGGGGAAGCGTGCGGGTGGTGCCGACCGGAGACCACACCACGACGACCGTGCCCCGCCAGCCTGTGCGCCGGCGCGGGACCGACACGCCGCGGGTGACCTGTGGCACCCACGAGCAGGAGAGCATCATGCACAAGCTTGCCGATCTCGACGCCGCGAGCCTTCGCAGCGACATCCCCGACTTCCGGGCCGGCGACACCGTCAACGTCCACGTCAAGGTCATCGAGGGCAACCGCTCCCGTGTCCAGGTCTTCAAGGGCGTCGTCATCCGTCGTCACGGCGGTGGCCTCGGTGAGACCTACACCGTGCGCAAGGTGTCCTTCGGTGTCGGTGTCGAGCGCACCTTCCCGCTGCACTCGCCGAACGTGGAGAAGATCGAGGTCGCGAGCCGCGGTGTCGTGCGCCGCGCCAAGCTCTACTACCTGCGCGACCTGCGCGGCAAGGCGGCCAAGATCCGCGAGCGCCGCGACAGCGTCCCGGCCGCCAAGTCGCAGCCGGCCGACCAGGGCTGAGCCACACCCTCCGACGACGATCCCCCGCCCGGCCCGGCCCGGCGGGGGATCGGTCTGTTCCCAGCCATCCGCGTTAGGGTCGGCATGGCCACAGACCCGACACGACAGGACGACATCCGGTGAGCGAACCCACCCGGGAGAGGGGCAGCTCCTCCGACGAGGGCACCCCGCGGCCGGTCGAACGGCGGGCCCCCACCGGTGGCTTCTGGGCGGGGGTCCGGGAGGTCGTCACGATCGCCGCGACCGCCCTGGTCATCTCCTTCCTCATCAAGACCTTCGTCGCGCAGGCGTTCTGGATCCCCTCCGGCAGCATGGAGCCGACGCTGGTCTACGGCGACCGGGTCATGGTGAGCAAGGTGCAGGCCGGCCCCCTGTCGGTCGACCGAGGTGACGTCGTCGTCTTCGAGGACCCGGGCGGCTGGCTGCCGCCGGTGCAGCGGGTGGACCGCGGGCCGGTCGTCAACGCGGCGCTGCGCACCCTGGAGTTCGTGGGGGTCGCGCCGTCGTCGCAGGGCAACCACCTCATCAAGCGGGTCATCGGGCTGCCCGGCGACACCGTCGAGTGCTGCGACGACGAGGGCCGGCTCATGGTCAACGGCGAGCCCCTCGACGAGGACTACGTCTACCCCGGCGACGAGCCCAGCACCACCGACTTCTCCGTCACGGTGCCCGAGGACCACATCTGGCTCATGGGCGACCACCGGTCGAACTCGCGCGACTCGCGGGCCAACGACGACGGCACCGGCCAGGAGGGTTCGGTGCCGCTGGACGCGGTCGTCGGCCAGGCCGTCGTCCTGCTCTACCCGTTCGACCACTTCGACTGGTTCACCGTCCCGGACACCTTCGCCGACGTCCCGGACGCGCCGTGAGCACCGCGACGTCCCGGCGTCCGGCCCAGCGGCCCAGCCTGCGCGTGGAGCGCACGCTGCAGCGCGAGGGCTTTGCCGTGCTCGTGGGCATGGACGAGGTCGGCCGGGGTGCCCTCGCCGGACCGGTGAGCGTGGGCGTCGTCGCGATCGACGCCTCGTGCCGGACGGCGCCCCAGGGGGTCAAGGACTCCAAGCTGCTCACCGCCGCGGCGCGCGAGCGCCTGGTGCCGCGGATCCGGCGGTGGGCCCTCGGGCACGCCGTGGGGCACGCCTGGCCCCAGGAGATCGACGACCGGGGCATCATGGCGGCCCTGCGGCTGGCGGGGGAGCGGGCGCTGGCCGGGCTGGGCGCCACGAGACCGGACCTCGTCCTGCTCGACGGCAACCACGACTGGCTGACCGACCCGACCCGCGTCGGCCTGCTCGGGCTCGTCGACGGCCCACCACCCGGCCCCCCGGTCCGCACCATGGTCAAGGCCGACCTGCGCTGCTCCTCCGTGGCCGCGGCCTCGGTCCTGGCGAAGGTGGAGCGGGACGGGCTGATGGTGCAGGCGGCGGCCGAGCCACGGCACAGCGCCTACCTGTGGGACCAGAACAAGGGCTACGCCGCACCCGAGCACCAGGACGCCCTGCGCCGGCTGGGGCCCAGCGACTGGCACCGGCGCAGCTGGAACATCGCCGCGGCGGCGACCGTCGTCGCGGGCGAGGAAGGAGTGACGCCATGAGCGCGGAGGACCTGGAGAAGTACGAGACCGACGCCGAGCTGGCGCTCTACCGCGAGTACCGCGACGTCGTCGGGCTGTTCACCCACGTGGTGGAGACCGAGCGCCGGTTCTACCTCGCCAACGAGGTCGACGTGCAGGTCCGGACCGGGGACGGGGAGACCTGGTTCGAGGTGACGCTCACCGACGCCTGGGTCTGGGACGTCTACCGACCGGCCCGCTTCGTGCGCAAGGCCCGGGTCATCACCTTCAAGGACGTCAACGTCGAGGAGCTCGCCAAGTCCGACCTCGACGTCAAGGGCCTCACCGACGGTCGCTGACCGGCCGTCCACATCCTCCGCACGCCCACCCGGTCGTCCACAGCCGACGGCCCGGCCCTTGCGCAGGCCGGGCCTGCTGCGTTGGCTGAGGAGGGCCACCGCCGACGGTGGTCCAGGAGGAGGGGGAGATGGACGAGGGGGGTATGCCGTGGTCGAGGGCCCGGCAGATCGGCGACCGGGGCGAGGAGCTCGTCTGCGCGCACGTGCAGGCGCTGGGCTGGATGGTGCTGGAGCGCAACTGGCGCTGCCCGGAGGGTGAGCTCGACGTCGTGGCCCACGACGGCCACCAGCTGGTCTTCTGCGAGGTCAAGACGCGTCGCTCGGCCCGGTTCGGCGAGCCGGTCGAGGCGGTGGGCCGGGACAAGGCGCATCGGCTGCGACGGCTGGCCTGGGCCTGGCTGGACGCCCACGAGCGCCGGGGAGCCTCCTTCCGGATCGACGTCTTCGGCCTCCTGAGCCCGCCGGACGCGCCGACCCGGCTCACCCACCTGCGGGGAGTGGCCTGATGGCCCTCGCGCGGACGCACGCCGTCACCCTGAGCGGGGTCGAGGGGCGCCTGGTCACCGTGGAGGCCCAGGGGGCCGACGGGCTGCCGGCGACGGTGATGACCGGTCTGGCCGACAGCGCCTGCCGGCAGGCGCCGGACCGGGTGCGGCCCGCCCTGCGCAACTGCGGGATGCCGGTCCCCCCGCGGCGGTGGACCATCAACCTGTCACCGGCGGGCGTCCCCAAGGCCGGCAGCGGCCTGGACCTCGCCATCGCGGTGGCGATGATGGCCGCGGAGGGCCACGTGCCCCCGGCGGCGGTCCGGGGGATCGGCCACGTCGGGGAGGTCGGCCTCGCCGGCGACGTGCGTCCGGTGCCCGGGGTGCTGCCCATGACGCTGGCCGCCGCCGCCGACGGCGTCGCCGAGCTGCTGGTGGCCGCGGACGCGGCGCGGGAGGCGGCCCTGGTGGCCGGGGTGCAGGTGCACCCGGTGCGCACGCTCGGTGACGTCCGTGCCTTCTACCTCGCCCGGTCCCGTGGCGAGGAGCTGCACCTCGAGCTGCCCCCGGCCGCACCCTCCGTCCCGGCCCGGGTGCCCGACCTCGGTGACGTGGTCGGGCAGGCCGTGGCCCGCCAGGCCCTGGAGATCGCCGCGGCCGGGGGCCACCACCTGCTGCTGGTGGGCCCGCCGGGGGCGGGCAAGACGATGCTCGCCGAGCGGCTTCCGGGCATCCTGCCCGAGCTGGGGCCTGACGACGCGCTGGCGGTGACGGGCATCCACTCCGTCCTCGGCGCCCTGCCGGCGGACGACCGGCTGGTGACGCGCCCGCCCTTCGTCGCGCCGCACCACACGGCGTCCACGGCCGCGGTCATCGGCGGCGGCTCCCGCCTCATCCATCCGGGTGCCGTGTCGCGGGCCCACCGCGGCGTCCTCTTCATGGACGAGGCGCCGGAGTTCCGCCGCGACGTCCTCGACGGTCTGCGCCAGCCCCTGGAGTCGGGCGAGGTGCTCATCGCCCGGGCCGACCGGCACGTGCGTCTGCCTGCCCGTTTCCAGCTCGTGCTCGCGGCCAACCCGTGCCCCTGCGGCGGCGCCGGCGGTGCCTGCTCGTGCCCACCCTTCCGCCGGACCGGCTATCTGGGCCGGCTCTCCGGGCCCTTGCTGGACCGGATCGATCTCAAGCTGGCCGTGAGTGCGGTCACCCGTGGCGACCTGGCGCTCCCGCCGGGCGAGCCGTCCGCCGTGGTGGCAGCCCGGGTGCTGCAGGCGCGGCAGCGCCAGCGGGAGCGGTGGCGGGCGTCGCCCTGGCTGCTCAACAGCGAGGTCCCCGGGGCGGTGCTGCGCGAGCAGCCCTGGCGTCTGGGCCCGGCGCAGCGGCGGCCGCTCGAGCGCGCGATGGACCGGGGTGCGTTGACGCTGCGGGGTCTGGACCGCGCGCTCCGGGTCGCCTGGACGCTGGCCGACCTGCGCGGCGCCCCGCGCCCCGACCTCGACGACGTCACCCTGGCGCTGGACCTGCGCACGCCGAGCGGGGTGAAGGTGGCATGAGGGCGGACGACGAGCGTCGGGCGCGGATCCTGCTGTCCCGGCTCGCCGAGCCCTACGACGAGCGCATCCAGCAGGTGGTGGCCGAGCACGGGGTCGTGGACACCGTCGGCTACGCCCTGCGCGACGGTCGCGCCCCCGGCGGCGTGGACCTCGGGCGACTCACGGCGCGGGTCGCGCGCGCCCGGACCGTCGACGACGAGCGGATCGCCGGTCGGCTGGGGGCTCGCATCCTCGTGCCCGGCGACCCCGAGTGGCCCGACGGCCTCGACCAGCTGGAGCAGCCGCCCTGGTGCCTCTGGGTGAGCGGGCCGGGCGACCTCGCCGCGCTGTCCGGGCGCAGCGTCGCGGTGGTGGGTGCCCGGGCGAGCACCGCCTACGGCGACCACGTCACCGCCGGGCTGTGCGTCGACCTCGTGGCCCGCGGCTTCACGGTCGTGTCCGGTGCGGCCTTCGGCATCGACGCGGCGGCCCACCGCGCGACGCTGTCGGCGGAGGGGTCCACCGTGGCGGTGCTGGCCGGAGGGGTCGACGTGCCCTATCCCCGCGCCAACACCGATCTCATCGACCGCATCCGTCGGACCGGTGCCCTGGTCAGCGAGACGCCACCGGGCGGGGCCCCGGCCCGGATGCGCTTCCTCGCCCGCAACCGCATCATCGCGGGCGTGGCCCTGGGGACGGTGGTCGTCGAGGCTGGCCTGCGGTCCGGCGCCCGCTCGACGCTCAAGCACGCCCGGGAGCTGGGCCGGCCGGTGATGGCCGTCCCGGGTTCGGTGGAGAGCCTCATGTCGCAGGGCACGCACGCCGAGATCCGGATCGGCGCCGAGCTCGTCACGGACGGCGCCGAGGTGGCCGAGCTGGTCGGGCGCATCGGTGACGACCTCGCACCGGTCAAGCAGGGAGAGAGACGTGCCACGGACGGGCTCACGGAGGACCTGCGGCGGGTGTGGCAGTGGCTTCGGCCGCGCTCCTCGAGCGCGGTCGACGACGTCATGGCGCGGTCGGGCCTGACGCTGCGGGAGACGCTCGGGGCGCTGCGCGAGCTGGAGCGTGCGGGTCTGGCCGAGGAGCTCCTCGACGGGTGGCAACGGCGACCTGTGGGGGCCCGATGAACCTGGCCGGGGGACCCGGGACGGCGGACGGCGCTGGCGCCCCCCGCCGCGCGCGCCGCGCCGGCGACACGCGCCGCCTCGGTCGAGCCAGGCGCGTCGGCCGCTCGAGTCAGGCCGCCTGGGCGGCCCTGGCAGCCGTGGCGGTGCTCGCCGGGTCCTCCACCCCGGTGGTGGCGGCCGCGCCGGTGGTCTCCTCCTCGGGCGCGCTGGTCTCGGTCCTGCTGGGTCTGCGCGTGCCCACCTTGGACACCGCTACGGGGGACCGGCAGAGCACCGCGCTGTGGGGCTGGCCCCTCGCCGGCGTCCCCGAGATCCTGCAGGGCTTCGACCCGCCCGAGCACCGTTGGGGGCGTGGCCACCGAGGCGTCGACCTCGCAGGTCTGCCCGGCGAGAGGGTGCTGGCGGTGGACGGGGGTGTCGTGAGCTTCAGCGGGGAGGTCGCCGGGGTGGGCGTGGTGAGCGTGACCCATCCGAGCGGTCTGCGCAGCACCTACCAGCCGGTCGGGGCCCGGGTGGCCCAGGGGACACGAGTGGCTCGCGGGGACCCCCTCGGGCGGTTGACGTCCGGGGGCCACTGCGCCGTCCACGACTGCCTGCACCTCGGGGCCGTGCGGGGTCGCGACGGCTACGTCGACCCGACGCCGCTGCTGCTCGGCGTGGAGCTGACCCTGCTCCCGCACGAGGGTCGGGCCACCGGGAGGGCGGGTGCCGGACCGGTGGACGGACCCGGTGGGGCCGGTGAGGACGCACGAGAGGAGGTCCGGTGATCGCGTGGGTGGGCCCGGCAGGGACGGAGGAGGTGGAGTCCGGTCAGGCGCGCGGGTGTGCCTGCTGGTAGGCGGAGCGGAGGCGCTCGACCGACACGTGCGTGTAGATCTGGGTGGTCGCCAGGCTGGCGTGCCCCAGGAGCTCCTGGACGGTGCGCAGGTCCGCACCGCCCTCGAGCAGGTGGGTGGCCGCGCTGTGCCGCAGCCCGTGCGGCCCCAGGGGCGGGGTGTCCGGCAGGTGGGCGAGGAGACCCTGCAGGCTGGACCTGACCTGCCGCTGGTCCACCCGGCGCCCACGGCGGCCGAGGAAGAGCGCGGGCCCCGACTCGGCCGTCACCAGACGAGGACGTCCCGCGTCGAGCCACGCCGTGGTCGCCTCCGCCGCCGGGGCACCGAAGGGCACCACGCGCTCCTTGTCGCCCTTGCCCAGCACCCGGGCGGTCCCGGTCCCCAGGTCCAGGTCGTCCATGTCGAGACCGGTCAGCTCACCCACGCGCATCCCGGAGGCGTAGAGCAGCTCCAGCATGGCGCGGTTGCGCAGGTGCAGCGGGTCCTCGTCGTCGGCAGCGACGGCCGCCAGGTCCATGAGCGCTGCGGCCTGCGGGGCCCGGAGCACCCCGGGCAGGTGAGCGTCCTTGCCCGGGGCGAGCAGCCGCAGCGAGGGATCCGCGGGCAGTCGTCCGGTGCGCTGGGCCCACCGGAAGAAGGTCTTCGCGCTGGCCGCCCGACGGGAGACGCTGGACCGGGCCGCGCCGGCGGCGCCCAGCCCGGCCAACCAGGCGCGCAAGTCCCCCAACCTGACGGCGGCGGGGTCGGGCACCTCCCGGCGGGCCAGGAAGGTGTCCAGGGCGCGCAGGTCGGCGAGATAGGCGCGGACGGTGTGCGACGAGCGCCCCTTCTCGATCTCCAGGTGCTGCGCGAACTCTGCCAGCAGGGACTCGCCGAGAACGGCCCGGCCGGGCCGCCCCTCACCGCCGCCGCCGGACCGGCGTGGCTCGCTCACGGGGCCATTCCCCGGCTCGCGACCCGCGCCACCCGGGTACCCGCCGCGCGGTCGTGGATGCCGCGACCCCCGACGAGGGCCGGTGCGGCGCACAGCACCGCCAGCACGAGCGAGAGCACCACCAGACCTAGGCCCCAGCCCTCCTGCACCTCCAGGATCCCCCTGCTCGCGCCGAGATGTGCCAGCTGCCACGGGAGGGCCTTGACGACGTTGCGGAGCCAGACCGCGGAGCGGCTCGGCGCGGTGCCGTCGAGCGCCGTCACCACCAGGCCTGCCCACCGCTTGCCGAGCGTGGCCTGACGGGCAGAGGACTCGGTGAGCGCGAGGTAGCACACGTAGGGGACCACGGTGGCCAGCGTGACGGCGACGTCGGAGGCCAGCAGGGAACCCGGCGTGACGGTGACGGTGGCAGAGACCCCGAGCGTCGGTCGCAGCACGAGGCCGGCCAGGGTCAGTACCCCGAGCCACCCGCCGACGACCGCCCAGTCCCCGAGCCAGGACCCCACCCGGGCCCGCGGCGAGGGACGCCAGGACGCGGGCGCTCTCGTCGGGGGCGCGGACGGCATACCAGCGAGCCTGTCAGGCGCTGCCGAGCCGGTGCAGGCGGCGCGCCGCCTTCAGCAGAACCTCGTCCTGCTTGCAGAACGCGAAGCGCACCAGGCTGCGCACCGGCGTGGGGTCGTCGCAGAAGACCGAGACGGGCACGCCGACGAGGCCCAGCTCCTCCGGCATGCGCCGGCAGAAGTCGACGGCGTCCTCGACGCCGTGACCCGCGAGGTCGGCGATGACGAAGTAGCTGCCCTGGCACGGGCTCACCGGGACCCCGACCTCACCGAGGGCTGATACGAGCAGGTCCCGCTTGTCCTGCAGCTGCTGCGCGAAACCGTGGAAGAACGCGTCCGGCATCGCCAGACCGTGGGCGACCGCCGGCTGCAGGTGCGTCACGCCGACGAAGGTGAGGAACTGCTTCACCGCCGCGACCGCGTCCACCAGCTCCCGCGGGCCGCTCACCCAGCCGGTCTTCCACCCGGTGAGGGAGAAGGTCTTGCCCACCGAGGAGATCGTCAGCGTGCGCTCGAACATCCCCGGCAGCCCGGCGATGGGGAGGTGCTGCTGCCCGTCGAAGACGAGGTGCTCGTAGACCTCGTCGGAGACGACCACGAGGTCGTGCTCGCGCGCGACCGCGGCGACCCCCTCCAGCTCGGCGGCGGTGAAGACCTTGCCGGTCGGGTTGTGCGGCGTGTTGAGCACCAGGACGCGGGTCCGGTCCGTCACCGCCGCGCGCAGCTGCTCGAGGTCCAGCCGCAGGTCGGGGAAGCCGAGCTGCACGCTGCGGCGCACCCCGCCGGCCATCGCGACGGCCGCGCCGTAGGAGTCGTAGGACGGCTCGATGACCAGCACCTCCTCTCCGGGCTCGACCAGGGCGATGAGGGAGGCGGCGATCGCCTCGGTCGCGCCGACGGTGACGAGGACCTGCGTCTGCGGGTCGAGCGGTATGCCGTACCACCGCTCCTGGTGGTCGGCGACCGCCTCGCGCAGGACGGGCAGGCCGCGGGCCGGGGCGTACTGGTTGAGCCCCTCCTGCAGGCCGCGCGCCGCGAGGTCGAGCATCTCCTGCGGGCCGTCGGTGTCCGGGAAACCCTGCCCCAGGTTGACCGCGTCGAACTGCAGGGCACGCTGGGTCATCTCGGCGAAGACGCTGGTGCCGAAGGGCTGGAGTCGCTGGACGAGAGGATCGCTCATCGGGCCACGGTAGCGATTCGTCCGCCGGACGCCCGCTGGCGTACCCTGGGACCTACGTGCGTCTCGTCCTGCCCTCGGGCCGGCCCGACGCGCGAATTCGCGCCCGGGCGCGACCGGTGCACACCGCATACCTCCTCGGTAGGCGGCTCGTCGCCGGTGGCGCACCTTGCGGTCTCTCGTCCGTGCCAGCACGGTCGTGGGTGGGGAGCGTCCCCGGGCCAGGACACAACTGCCATCGAGAAGAAAGCGAGACACGGCATGGCCGTCGTCACCATGCGCCAGCTCCTGGAGAGCGGCGTCCACTTCGGGCACCAGACCCGTCGCTGGAACCCCAAGATGAAGCGCTTCATCATGACCGAGCGCAACGGCATCTACATCATCGACCTGCAGCAGTCGCTGACGTACCTCAACGAGGCGTACGACTTCGTCAAGCAGACCGTCGCGCACGGTGGGTCGATCATGTTCGTCGGCACCAAGAAGCAGGCTCAGGAGTCCATCGCCGAGCAGGCCACGCGGGTCGGGATGCCCTACGTCAACCACCGCTGGCTGGGCGGCATGCTCACCAACTTCCAGACCGTCTCCAAGCGCCTCACGCGCATGAAGGAGCTCGAGGAGATCGACTTCGACGACGTGGCCGGCAGCGGCCGCACGAAGAAGGAGCTCCTCATGATGCGTCGCGAGTACGAGAAGCTCGCCAAGACGCTGGGCGGCATCCGGGACATGCAGAAGGTGCCCTCGGCCGTCTGGGTCGTCGACACCAAGAAGGAGCACCTGGCCGTCACCGAGGCCCGCAAGCTCGGCCTGCCGGTCATCGCGATCCTCGACACCAACTGCGACCCGGACGAGGTCGACTACAAGATCCCGGGCAACGACGACGCGATCCGCTCCGTCACCCTGCTGACCCGTGTGGTCGCCGACGCCGTCGCCGACGGTCTCATCTCGCGCTCCGGCGGCAGCAGCTCGACCTCGGGCGAGGAGACGGCCGCCAACGAGCCGATGGCCGAGTGGGAGCGCGAGCTGCTCGCCGGCGCCGAGGAGTCCGAGCCCACCGTCGGTGCCGAGCAGGCCACGTCGGAGGACAAGGTCACCGCCGAGGCGCAGACCCAGGCCGAGGAGACGCAGGCCGCCGACACCGCTTCGGAGACCGCCGAGGCGACCGAGGCCGCGGCGGAGACCGCCGAGGCGGGCGACACCGCCGAGGCGACCGCCGAGCCCACCCAGTCCTGATCCCTCCCTTCACGAAGGAGCAAGCAAGCACTCATGGCGAACTACACCGCCGCTGACATCAAGGCGCTGCGCGAGTCCACCGGCGCCGGCATGATGGACGTCAAGAAGGCGCTCGACGAGGCCGACGGCGACACCGCCAAGGCCACGGACATCCTGCGGGTCAAGGGCCTCAAGGGCGTGACCAAGCGGGAGGGCCGCTCCGCGACCAACGGGCTCGTCCGGGCCCAGGTCGACGGTGGCGTCGGCACCCTCGTCGAGGTCAACTGCGAGACCGACTTCGTGGCCAAGGGCCCGGTGTTCGGCGAGCTGGCCGACCGCGTCCTCGCCCAGGCCGTGGCCGTCGAGGCCGCGGACGTCGACGCCCTCCTGGCCTCCGACATGGACGGCAAGACGGTCAAGGACGTCCTGGACGACGCCAACGCCACCATCGGCGAGAAGATCGAGGTCCGTCGTGTCGCCCGCGTCGCGGGTGACCAGGTCGTGTCCTACCTGCACAAGACGATGCCCGACCTGCCCCCGCAGATCGGTGTCCTCGTCGCCACCTCCGGTGGTGACGAGCAGGTCGCGCGTGACATCGCGATGCACGTCGCGGCGTTCTCGCCCTCGGTCCTGACCCGCGACGAGATCGACGCCGACACGGTGGCCAACGAGCGCCGTATCGCCGAGGAGACCGCCCGCGAGGAGGGCAAGCCCGAGCAGGCGCTGCCCAAGATCATCGAGGGCCGGGTCAACGGCTTCTTCAAGGAGAACGTCCTGCTGGACCAGCCGTTCGCCAAGGACACCAAGAAGACGATCGCCAAGGTCGCCGAGGAGGCCGGCGCCGAGGTGACCGGCTTCGCGCGCTTCAAGGTCGGCGTCTGACGCCAGCCCTGAGGCTCAGCACCGACCGGAAGGCCGGGTCCCGCACCGCGGGGCCCGGCCTTCCGGCATCGTCCGGGCCGTGCCGGGCGGACAGGTGTGCTGCGGCGGGGGGACCCTGCCCGGCCGGGGGCCGAGGTGGTCGGCAGGGCCCGCGGGAGGCATCATGAGGCCGTGCCCGCCGACCTGAGTGCCGAGCTGGTCGCCGTGGTGACCGCCGTCGACGCCGACCGACCCCTGGTGCTGACCTCGGGGGAGCGCCCGCGGCTGCCGGCCGGGCCCCTGCGCTCGGAGCACCGCTCCATGCAGGCGGGGCTCAGCGCGTGGGTGGAGCAGCAGACGGGGCACCGGCTCGGCTACGTCGAGCAGCTCTACACCTTCGCCGACGGCGACCCGGGGGCGCGGCGGGCCGTCTCGGTCTCCTACCTCGGCCTCACCCGTGCCGTGTCCGGCCCGCAGTGGCGCGACTGGTACGCCTTCTTCCCCTGGGAGGACCACCGCGCCGTGGAGGACCCGGGGACGTCGGGGGCGCTCCTGGTGGAGCGGACCGTGGCACCGCTGCTGACGGAGTGGGTGGAGGGCGCCGGGGGCGGGGGACGCAGCGCCCGCCGGCGCCGGGCCGACATCTGCTTCGGCCTGGGCGGCCGGGCCTGGGCGCCCGAGCTGGCCCTGCAGCGCTACGAGCTGCTCTACGAGGCCGGCCTCATCCCCGAGGCGGGGGCGTCCCTGGTGCCGGGGGACCCCCTGGAGTCCGACCACCGGCGCATCCTGGCCACCGCGCTGTCCCGGCTGCGCGCCACGATCCAGTACCGGCCCGTGGTCTTCGAGCTCGTGCCGCAGACCTTCACCCTCGGCCGGCTCCAGCGCACCGTCGAGGCGCTCGCGGGTCGACGCCTGCACAAGCAGAACTTCCGGCGCCTGGTCACCGGGCAGGAGCTGGTGGAGGAGACCGGCGAGATCTCCCCGGACACCGGGGGGCGGCCGGCCCGCCTCTACCGCTTCCGCCGCGCCGTCCTGGACGAGCGTCAGGTGGCGGGCACCAAGCTCCCGACGCCGCGCTGACCCGGCGCTGACCGGGCGTCGTCCCGGCCGGCGCGATCGCCGCACCCCCGCGCGTGTGGCAGGATCGAGCGACCGCCCAGCCTCGATCCCAGGAGGACTCCTGATGACCACGACCGCGCCCGCGCACCGGACCGCGACGAGCCACGAGACCTCTTCCGAGCACCCGGGGCGGGCGCGTCGCGTCCTGCTCAAGCTCTCCGGCGAGGCCTTCGGTGGGGGGCACGTCGGCGTCGACCCGGACGTGGTCAAGGGGATCGCCCACCAGATCGCCGACGCGCACCGCACCGGGGTGCAGATCGCCGTCGTCATCGGCGGCGGCAACTTCTTCCGCGGCGCCGAGCTGCAGCAGCGGGGGATGGAGCGGGCGCGGGCCGACTACATGGGCATGCTGGGGACGGTGATGAACTGCCTGGCCCTGCAGGACTTCCTGGAGAAGGAGGGCGTGGACACCCGGGTGCAGACGGCCATCACCATGGGCCAGGTCGCCGAGCCCTACATCCCGCGTCGCGCCATGCGCCACCTCGAGAAGGGGCGCGTCGTCATCTTCGGTGCGGGCGCGGGGATGCCGTACTTCTCCACCGACACCGTCTCGGCGCAGCGGGCCCTGGAGATCAAGTGCGACCAGGTGCTCATGAGCAAGCACGGCGTGGACGGCGTCTACACCGCGGACCCGCGCACCGACGACCAGGCCCGCAAGCTGGACGAGCTGACCTTCTCCGACGCGCTCGTCGGCAACCTGCGCGTGGTCGACGCCGCGGCCTTCAGCCTCTGCATGGACAACGAGCTGCCGATGCTCGTCTTCGGGATGGACGGCGAGGACTCCATCACCCGGGCGATCAAGGGTGAGAGGATCGGGACACTCGTGACGGCGGGCTGACCGCCGCACCGCTACGGACCTGCCGCACCACGACATACCACGCAAGGAGCACCCACGATGTCCGAGGTCGTCGAGATGGCCCTCATGGAGGCCGAGGAGAAGATGGACAAGGCGCTGGAGGTGGCCCGCGAGGACATGGCGTCCATCCGCACCGGCCGCGCCCACCCCGGCATGTTCACCAAGCTCGAGGTCGACTACTACGGTGCGCCGACGCCGCTGCAGCAGCTCGCCAGCTTCAGCATCCAGGACGCCCGCACGGTGCTCATCACCCCCTACGACAAGTCGGCGATGAAGGACATCGAGAAGGCGCTGCGGGAGGCCGACCTGGGGGCCAACCCCAGCAACGACGGCAACGCCATCCGGATCGTCATGCCGCAGCTCACCGAGGAGCGCCGTCGCGAGTACATCAAGCTGGCCCACGCCAAGGGGGAGGACGCCAAGGTCTCGGTCCGGCACGTGCGCCGGCACGCCAAGGACGTCATCGACAAGGCGGTCAAGGACGGCGAGATCGGCGAGGACGACGGCACCCGCGGGGAGAAGGAGCTCGAGGCCCTGACCCGGCGGCACGTCGACGTCGTCGACGACATCCTCAAGCACAAGGAGGCCGAGCTGCTCGAGGTGTGAGCAGCTCAGCCCGAGGGGGAGGGACCCGATGACCGAGCCGAGCCCGACGGCCCCCGCGGCGGATGCTGGCACCCGGCGGGCGGCCAGGTCGGCCCGCCGGCCCCCGCGGGCCGGCCGCAACCTTCCCGCCGCCATCGCGGTCGGCGTCAGCCTGGTGCTCGTCATCCTGGCCAGCCTGGTCTTCTGGAAGGCCGCGTTCGTCTACCTCGTCACCGCCGCCGCGGTGGTCGGCGTCTGGGAGCTGGACCAGGCGTTGCGCACCGGCCGGGTCGACCCGCCCCGGGTGCCGGTCTTCGCCTCGGTCGGGCTGGTGCCGCTCGCCTACTACCAGGGGGCGGACGCACTCGCGGTCGGCTTCGCCACTGCCACGGCGCTCATCCTCGTGTGGCGCAGCATCGGCTCTCCCCGGGACGCCGCCCGCGACGTCGCCGGCGGCGTCTTCATCGTGGCCTACGTCCCCCTGCTCGCCGCCATCGCCTCGCTCATGCTGGCGCAGCCGGACGGCGTCGGTCGGATCATCACCTTCATCCTCGTCACCGTGGCCTCCGACACCGGAGGGTATGCCGTGGGCGTCCTGCGAGGACGCACCCCGATGTCCCCCTCGTTGTCGCCGAAGAAGTCCTGGGAGGGCTTCGCCGGGTCGGTGGCCACGAGCGCCGTCGTGGGGGCCGTCTGCGTCTTCTGGCTCCTGGACGGGGCCTGGTGGGCGGGGCTCGTGGTGGGCGCGTGCGCGGCCGCCTTCGCCACCGTCGGCGACCTGGCCGAGTCCGCGATCAAGCGGGACCTCGGCATCAAGGACATGAGCAGCATCCTGCCCGGCCACGGCGGGGTGATGGACCGGCTGGACTCCCTCGTCGTGACCGTGCCCGTCTGCTGGGCGCTGCTGCACCTGCTGGTCTGAACGCCTGAGACACTGGGAGTGCCATGACGACCGATCTCCCCGCCCCGACCGCCGACCGCCCCGTCCCCGGACAGCTCACCTTCCGTGCGCCCCGCCGGGGCAAGGCCCCGACCCACCTCGCCGACCACGACCTGGCCGGGCGCAAGGAGTGGGCCACCGAGCTCGGCATCCCCGGGTTCCGTGCCGACCAGGTGAGCCGCCACTACTTCGAACGGCTCGTCACCGACCCGGACCAGATGACCGACCTGCCGAAGGTGGGCCGGCGAGAGCTCGTCGAGGGCCTGCTGCCCCCGCTGCTCACCCCCGTGCGATCGCTGTCCGCCGACGACGGCGCCACGCTCAAGCAGGTGCACCGGCTGCACGACGGCGCCATGGTCGAGTCGGTGCTCATGCGCTACCCCGGCCGGGTGACGATGTGCATCTCGAGCCAGGCCGGGTGCGGGATGAACTGCCCGTTCTGCGCGACCGGCCAGGCCGGGCTCACCCGCAACCTGTCGACCGCGGAGATCGTCGAGCAGGTCGTCGCCGCGGCCCGGGCGCTGCGCCCCGGCCAGCTGGCCGGGGGCGAGGACGAGGGCGAGGCGGCCGACCAGGTGCGCGTCAGCAACGTGGTCTTCATGGGCATGGGTGAGGCGCTGGCCAACTACAAGGCGTCCCTCGGCGCGATCCATCGCCTGGTCGACCCCTCCCCGCACGGCCTGGGCATGTCCGCGCGGGGGGTGACCATGTCGACGGTCGGACTGGCCCCGGCCATCGACAAGCTGGCGGGGGAGGGCATCCCCGTCACCCTCGCCCTGTCCCTGCACGCCCCGGACGACGAGCTGCGCGACGAGCTGGTGCCGATCAACACCCGCTGGAAGGTCGACGAGGCCCTCGACGCCGCCCGTCGTTACTTCGAGACCACGGGTCGCCGCGTCTCCATCGAGTACGCCCTCATCCGGGACATCAACGACCAGGCGTGGCGGGCCGACCTGCTCGGCGAGAAGCTCAACGCGCGCGGGCGCGGGTGGGTGCACGTCAACCCCATCCCGCTGAACCCCACCCCGGGGAGCAAGTGGACCGCCTCCCGGCGCGGGGTCGAGCAGCAGTTCGTCGAGCGGCTGCTGGCCCACGGCATCCCCACGACCGTGCGCGACACCCGCGGGTCGGACATCGACGGCGCCTGCGGGCAGCTCGCGGCGACCGCCCAGCCCTCCTGAGGCACCTCAGCGGAGCAGGTCCGCAGCCTCCTCGACGGTGTCGACGAGGTGCAGGGCACCCGCCATCGGCCGGTCCGCGGCCAGCGCCTCCAGCAGCGGCCACACGGGCAGCCGGGTCGTCCAGTGCTCCCGGCCCACCAGGACCAGGGGGGTGAGCCCGTCCTCGGCGTCCACCTCGTAGTAGAGCCGCGTCGCCATCTGGAAGACCTCCTGCACCGTCCCGGCCGCCCCCGGCAGGACGACGAGGCCGTGCCGCGACTGCGCGAGCAGCAGGTCCTCGCGCAGCGCGTTGGAGAAGAACTTCGCGATGAGCTGGCCGAAGGCGTTGGGCGGCTCGTGACCGTAGTACCAGGTGGGGATGCCCACGCTGCGCAGCCGGCGCGGGCCCGCGCCGTCACCGGCCCCGACCTCGGCCCGCAGCCGCAGGGCCGGCCGCGCCCAGGCCCCGATGTCCGGCGCGAAGTCGGGCACCTGCGCCAGCACCTGCAGGGCCCGGTCGAGCACCTCCTCGTCAGCGGCCCAGGCGCCGAGGTTGGCGGCCTCCATGGCCCCCGGACCGCCGCCGGTCAGGACCACGCCGCCGCGGGCGGCCAGCCGGTGGCCGAGCAGGGCGGCGGCGGCGAAGTCCTCGCCCCCTCGCCGGAGCGCGTGCCCGCCCATGACCCCGACGACCCGGCGGCCGCCCAGCGCGGCGACGAGGGCGTCGGTCATGGCGTCGTCGTGGATCGCCCGCAGCGCGGTGACGTAGGCGTCGTGGCGGACGGTCGCGTCCTCGAACCAGCGGTAGGCGCGCGCGTCCGGGGTGCGCTCGTAGCCGTGCTCCTCCACCCCGGCGTAGAGCTCCTCGGCGGTGTAGAGGTGGGCGCGGTAGGGGTCGACCGGTGCGTGCGGCGCGGCGGGGAAGACGAGGGCCCCGGCCCGGCGCAGGTGCGTCTCCACCTCCGCGTCCAGCCGGCCACCGAGCACGACGAGGTCGCCGAGGTCGTCGCGGGCCAGCAGCAGCTCCCGGTCGAGGGTGAGGTCCACGCCCTGCACCCGCAGGGGCGGCAGCGGGCCCTCCGCCCGCAGCCAGCGCCCCCAGGTGCCGGGGTCCTCGACCTCGCGGTCGTCCGGGCACGGGTGGGGCTCGACGCGACCGTAGCGCACCTCGGACGTCTCTCCCGCACCGACGGGCCGGTCGCAGACCTGCTCGCTCACCGGGCCCTGGTGCTGCTGCATACCGAGCGACCCTAGCGGCCGGCCGGCGTCACCCCTCCCACCGCCCGGCGCGCGCGGACGACCGCCCGGCGACCGGACCTGGCGCGCGGCCGTCGCGGGGTGTGTGATGGCCCTATGAGCAGCGACGCCACCCCGCAGCAGGCCTACCGCGAGCAGGTCGCCTCCAGCCTCGCCGACCCCCGCACCTTCTGGGGGGAGGCGGCGGGCGCGATCGACTGGATCCACCGGCCGCGCGAGGTCCTCGACGACGGGGACGCCCCGTTCCACCACTGGTTCCCGGACGGCACCCTCAACGTCTGCTACAACGCCCTGGACCGGCACGTGGTGCACGGCCGGGCCGACCAGACGGCCCTCATCCACGACAGCCCGGTCACGGGCACCGTCCGGCGGTGGACCTACGCCGAGCTGCTCGACCTCGTGGCCCGCTTCGCCGGCGTGCTGCGCGACCTCGGGGTGCGGAAGGGCGACCGCGTCGTCGTCTACCTCCCGATGGTCCCCGAGGCGGTCATCACCATGCTGGCCTGCGCCCGCATCGGTGCGGTGCACTCCGTGGTGTTCGGGGGCTTCGCGCCCGCCGAGCTCGCCGCACGCATCGAGGACGCGCGCCCCACGGTCGTCGTCTCGGCGAGCTGTGGCATCGAGCCGAACCGCGTCGTGCCCTACAAGCCGATGCTCGACGAGGCGATCGCCCGCTCCGCGCACCGGCCCGCCCACTGCGTCATCCTCCAGCGGGAGCAGCTGACCTGCGAGCTCGGGGAGCGGGACCTCGACTGGGCCAGCCTCATGCATCCCGACGCCGTCGCGCCGGCGGCCTGCGTGCCGGTGCGGGCGACCGACCCGCTCTACGTCCTCTACACCTCCGGCACGACCGGCCGGCCCAAGGGGATCGTCCGCGACAGCGGCGGGTATGCCGTGGCGCTGCGCTGGTCGATGACGCACCTCTACGGCGTCCAGCCCGGGGAGACGTGGCTCTGCGGGTCCGATGTCGGCTGGGTGGTCGGGCACTCCTACATCGTCTACGCCCCGCTGCTCACCGGGGCCACGACCATCCTCTTCGAGGGCAAGCCGGTCGGGACGCCGGACGCCGGTGCCTACTGGAGGATGATCGCCGAGCACCGGGTGGTCGCGGCGTTCACCGCCCCGACCGCCATCCGGGCGATCAAGAAGCAGGACCCGCGGGCCGAGCTCGTCCCCGGCCACGACCTCTCCTCGTTGCGCGCGCTCTTCCTCGCCGGGGAGCGTCTGGACCCGGACACCTGGCGGTGGGCGTCCGACCACCTGGGCGTCCCGGTCGTCGACAACTGGTGGCAGACCGAGACCGGCTGGCCGATCGCCATCAACCCGGTGGGTCCCGAGGGTGCCCTGCTGGACATCCGCCCCGGCAGCCCCGGCCCGGCGACCGTCGGCTACGACGTCCGCGTGCTCGACGAGCGTGGCGAGGAGGTGCCCGCCGGGACGGAGGGGGCGATCTGTCTGCGGCTGCCGCTCCCACCCGGCTGTCTCCCGACCCTGTGGCAGGACGACGAGCGCTTCGTCTCCTCCTACCTGTCCACCTACGAGGGCCACTACCTCTCCGGCGACGGCGGGTACGTCGACGAGGACGGCTACGTCTTCGTCATGGGTCGCACCGACGACGTGCTCAACGTGGCCGGGCACCGTCTGTCCACGGGAGCGTTGGAGGAGGCCCTGGCCGGGCACCCGGCCGTCGCGGAGTGCGCCGTCATCGGCGTGGCCGACGACCTCAAGGGCCAGGTGCCCCGCGCCCTGGTCGTGCTCAAGTCGGGGGTCGAGGCGGACGAGGCCGCCCAGGAGCGGTTGCGCCACGAGCTGGTGGCCCGGGTGCGGGCCGAGGTCGGTCCGGTCGCCTCGCTGCGCCAGGTGGACGTCGTCGAGGCGCTGCCCAAGACACGCTCGGGCAAGATCCTGCGCCGGACGATGCGCCAGATCGCGGACGGCGACACCCCCATGGTGCCCTCGACGATCGAGGACGTCTCGGTCCTGGACGGTCTGCGTCCGGTGCTCCGTCCCTGACCCGGGCACCGGGGGCCGGGAGCCTGTGGACAACGCCGTCCGGCGGGCTGCACCTGCCCTAGCCTCGGTGGCAGTCGGGCGTGCCGTGCCCGGCAGGAGATCGAGGGGGAGCACATGGGGTATGCCGTGCGCGTGGACGGCGAGCACCTGCAGGCCGCCGCGGGGGAGCTGGAGGCGGCCGGGGGAGCGCTGGAGGAGGTCGCCGACGGGCTCGCCCGCGCCCTCCAGGGCGTGGCCGCGGCGGCGGGGGTGGCCTGCTGAGCCGCGCCGCGACGGACGCCGCCGGGCGGGGGCGCTGCAGGGTGCTCGAGGTCGCCGGGCAGGGGGAGTGCCTGGCGCGGGCGGTGCGCCAGGCGCGGGCCGACTACCTCGAGCTGGAGAGGTCCCTGGCCGGGGGCTGGGCCCGCAGCCCCCGGACGGGGCTGGCGCCATGAGCACCTCGGTGCTGGCGACCTCGCCCGAGGAGATGGAGCAGGCGGCACGGTCGTTGCAGGCGGCCGGGGACCAGATCGAGGCCGCGGCGGACCGCGTGCTGAGGGGTGCGCCGCAGCCCTCGGGGTGGTCCGGGCTCGCCGCGTGGCAGGCCGCAGCACGGGCCCGGGAGGTGCACCGGCTCACCCGGGCGGCGGCAGCACCGCCGCGGGAGGCGGCGGCGGCCGTGCTGGACTGCGCCGCCGCCGCGCGGGTGGCGACCCGGGAGGTGCACACGTGGACCCGGCGGGCCGGACGTGCCCGGGCCGAGATCCTGGCGCTGCAGCTGCCGGGACCGCCGCCCGAGCCCGCGCTGGAGCTGCTCCGTCGGCGTCGGATCGAGCAGCTGCAGCACGAGGAGGCGCTCGCGTGCCGCCGCGTCGTCGCGCTGGAGGACGACTTCCGGGAGCGGGAGCGCGGCGCCGCGCGCCAGGTCTCGCAGGCCTGGGACCTCCTCGACGAGGTGCGTGACCTGGCCACCGCGCCCCGGAAGGCCGTGGAGGCGTTCGGGTACGCCTGGGGGACCGGGGAGCGGGTCGTCCGCACCACCCAGGTCGTCGTCCGGCTGGCCCGGGCCCGCTGGTCCCGGGCCGCCCACGTGCGACGGGAGGCGCTGCGCCGGGCCGCGCACGCGCTGTCCCGGCTGCGTGCCCTGGTGCGGGTCCGCGGAGGGGCCGTCCTCGGTCGGGTGGCCCTGGTCCCGGGGCCGCACCGCCTGGTCACGGCCTGGTTCGGGGCGTGGGGCGACGTGCGTGACGGGGGCGGCTACGCCGGGTGGAGGGGCGAGGTGACGAGGGGTCTCGCCGCCGCCGGGATCGTCGGGGGGTTCCTGGTGGTGCCGGGCACCCTCGTCCACCCTGCGGTCGGTGGGGTCGGCGTCGGTCTCCTCACGGCCTGGGCGGCCTGGTCGTCGGGCAACGCGGCGTGGGACGGCGGCTCGGCCCTCGTCCGGTACGCCCGGAGGCACGGCCCACGCTTCCTGCAGCGGACCGGCCGACGGGTCGCTCTCGCCTCCCACCGGGCCCTGGGACGGCTGCGTGAGGTCCGCCGCGCCCTCCCCGACGCGCGTCACCGGGTCGTGGGTCTGCCTGCGGTCAGGGTGCGCCTGCCCGCCCGGGAGATGGTCGACCGCGTCGTCGGTCGGCTGCCTGGCACGGAGTCGGTCCGGGAGTGGTGGCGCAGGGCGGGAGACCCGCTGCTCATGCCGGTCGTGCGCGTGCCCGTGCTGCCGGGCCCGGTGCGGCTCGGGCGGTGGGACCCGTGAGCGACCCCACGGTGCCCGGCGACCCCTGGGCCACCCCGGGCGGGTCCGGTCCGTGGGGCGGGCCGGTGCTGGTGGTGACCCCCGCCGAGCTCGAGGTGCTGGAGGACGCCCACGCCCGTCTGCTCGACGCCTCCGCGCACGAGGGGGCCGGTGACGACCGCCGTGGCACCACCGGTCGACCGGAGCGAGCGGACCGGCCCGTGGCGCCGGTCGCGCACCGACCGGGTCGGCCGGAGGCGGTGCAGTCGCTGCAGGGGCGGGGACTCATCGACGCGGAGGGCGCGCTCGCGACCGGCGCTCCGTTCGCCGACCTCGTCCTGGTGATGCTCGACGTCCGGGTCGCCGCCGAGGCCCTGATCGTCGTCGAACGACGCCTCGCCGGGGCCGAGGAGCACCCGGACCTGCGCCTGCTGCACCTCATCGCGGCGGGCGGGGTGGTCGAGGACCTGCACCCGGGCGGGTGGCACGGGCTGGACCTGCTCGTCGACCCGGGCCGGCTCGCCGAGCAGGCGCTCGCGCCGCTGCTGCCCCCGGACGCGGCAGCGGGTCGGGGCGAGCCGGTCGTCCTGGACCCGGAGGACCCGGACGCTGCGGCGGTGACGCTCGGGGCGCGCCTGCTGGCCGAGCTCACGCTCGCGCGGCCCGGCTCGGGGACCGAGGAGTCGGTCCTGCTCGCCGTCGGGGACTCCGGGTGCCACGTGGCGTGGGCGCCGGCCGCGTCCCCCGGCGACCCGGCCACCGCGCCCGCCGCAGGCGAGGGCACCGCCTCCCGGCCGGCACCGACCTTCGCCCCGACGTCCCCGGAGGCGCTGCGCGGCCTGGTCCGCGAATGGGTGTCCCGGGTGGTCGAGCCGGTCCCGGGGCCCCGCCACGCGCCGACCTGACGGTGCCGGCAGGCACAATGACCGGTGTGAGTGCACGCAGCCTGACCATCCTCGGCTCGACCGGGTCGATCGGCACCCAGGCGATCGACGTCGTCCGGGCGCACCCCGACCGGTTCCGGGTGCACGCCCTGGCCGCCGGCGGCAGCGACCCGCGACTCCTCGCGGCCCAGGCCGTCGAGCTCGACGTCCCGCTGCTGGCCGTCGCCCGCGACGACGACGCGGTGGTCACGGTCCTCGAGGACGCCCTGGCCGAGGCCGCCCGCGCGGCGGGGCGGCCGGCATACCGGCCCGAGGTCCTCACGGGGGCAGAGGGGGTGGTGCAGGTCTCGGGTGCAGGGGCCGACGTCGTGCTCAACGGGGTCACCGGCAGCATCGGCCTGCGCCCGACCCTCGCCGCGCTGGGCGCGGGCAGCACCCTCGCCCTGGCCAACAAGGAGTCGCTCATCGTCGGCGGCCGCCTCGTCACCGGTGCCGCCGCGCCCGGGCAGATCGTGCCCGTCGACTCCGAGCACAGCGCCATCGCCCAGGCGCTGCGCTCGGGCAGGGCCGACGAGGTGCGCCGGCTGGTGCTCACCGCCAGCGGGGGACCGTTCCGGGGGATGAGCCGCGACCAGCTGACGCACGTCACCCCGCAGCAGGCGCTCGCCCACCCCACCTGGGACATGGGACAGGTGGTCACCACCAACTCGGCGACCCTGGTCAACAAGGGCCTGGAGGTCATCGAGGCCCACCTGCTCTTCGACGTAGACTTCGAGGCCATCGACGTGGTGGTCCACCCGCAGTCGGTGGTCCACTCCATGGTCGAGTTCGTCGACGGCTCGACGATCGCGCAGGCCTCGCCGCCGACCATGCACATCCCCATCGCGCTCGGTCTGGCCTGGCCGGACCGGTTGGCCGACGTCGCCCCGGCCTGCGACTGGAGCCGTGCCACGAGCTGGGAGTTCCTGCCGCTGGACGACGAGGCCTTCCCGGCGGTGCGGCTGGCGCGTCAGGTCGGCCAGGAGGGCGGGACCTTCCCGGCGGTCTACAACGCCGCCAACGAGGTGTGCGTCGCGGCGTTCCACGCCCGCACGCTGCCCTTCACCGGCATCGTCGAGGTCGTCGGACAGGTCGTGGGCGAGCACGCCGGGAACTCCACCGCCGCCGCAGGTGTTGACCTCTCGGTGGACCAGGTGCTGGCCGCCGACGCCTGGGCGCGGGCCGCCGCCGCCCACCGGATCCAGTCCCTCGGCCGGGGCTGAGGAGGAGGTTCGCATGCTCTACCTGCTCGGCGTGCTCGTGGTGTTCGTGGGCATCGCCGTCTCGATCGCTCTGCACGAGATCGGCCACCTGGTCCCGGCCAAGCTCTTCAAGGTCCGGGTGACCCAGTACATGGTGGGTTTCGGCCCCACGCTCTGGTCACGCACCCGGGGGGAGACCGAGTACGGCGTCAAGGCGATCCCGTTGGGCGGCTACATCCGGATGATCGGGATGTTCCCGCCTCGCGCCGGTGACGGCGGCCGGCTGCGGGCCAGCAGCTCCAACCCGCTGCACCTCATGGTCGAGCAGGCCCGGGAGGAGTCGCTGGAGGAGGTCGGGCCCGGCGACGAGGACCGCGTGTTCTACCGGCTGCCGGTCTGGAAGCGGATCGTCGTCATGGCCGGGGGTCCGCTGATGAACCTCGCGATCAGCGCCGTGCTCATCACCCTGCTGCTGACCGTGCAGGGCCTGCCCGTCGGGACACCGACGGTCAGCCAGGTGGCCGCCTGCGCCAACACGGACGTCGCGGACGACGACTGCGACGGCCAGCCCGCCTCGCCGGCGGCCGAGGCCGGGTTCGAGGTCGGCGACACCATCGTCTCCGTCGACGGCACGCCCGTCGAGGACTGGGCCTCGACCACCTACGCCATCCAGAACGCCGGTGAGCAGGCGACCTTCGTCGTCGAGCGCGGTGACACCACGCAGACCCTGACCGCGGACCTGGTGCTGCGGGAACGCCCCCTCGTGACCGCCGAGGGGGAGCCTGTGCTCGACGACGAGGGTGAGCTGGTCTACGGGGAGGTCGGCTTCCTCGGTGCCTCCCCGACCGTCGTCAACGAGCCGCAGCCGCTCACCTCGGTCCCCCCCGTCGTGGGGGAGATGTTCACCGGGACGGCGGGGATCGTCCTCACCCTCCCGCAGCGCATGGTGGACGTGGCGCAGGCCGCGTTCGGCGCCGAGGAGCGCGACCCCAACGGGCCGATGTCGGTCGTCGGCGTCGGGCGGGTGGCCGGCGAGGTCACCCAGGACGGTCTGGGCGGGCTCGTGGAGACCGCGCAGGAGCGGTTCTGGCTGCTGGTGTCGCTCCTGGCCTCGCTCAACATGGCGCTGTTCGTCTTCAACCTCATCCCGCTGCTGCCGCTGGACGGCGGGCACATCGCGGGGGCGCTCTGGGAGGGTGTGAAGAAGACCTGGGCCCGGGTGTTCCGCCGGCCCGACCCCGGCCCGGTCGACACGGCTGCCGCGCTGCCGGTCGCGTACGCCGTCGCCGTCGGGCTCCTGGGGATGACCGCCCTGCTCATCTACGCCGACATCGTCCGCCCGGTGCAGCTCGGCTGACCCGCGCCCAGCGGGTGCCCAGGGAGACACCAGCCCGGGGTGCGACAATGAGCGCATGACTGCTGGTGTCCCCATCTCCCTCGGTATGCCCTCCGCCCCGCCTCCCGTCCTCGCGCCCCGGCGCCCGACCCGCAAGATCAAGGTCGGCAAGGTGGAGGTGGGCGGGGACGCCCCGATCTCGGTCCAGTCGATGACGACCACGCCGACGACCGACATCAACGCGACCCTGCAGCAGATCGCCGAGCTCACCGCCACCGGGTGCGACATCGTGCGGGTCGCCTGCCCCAGCCAGGACGACGCGGACGCGCTGCCGGCCATCGCGAAGAAGTCGCAGATCCCGGTCATCGCCGACATCCACTTCCAGCCGAAGTACGTCTACGCGGCGATCGACGCCGGGTGCGCGGCGGTCCGGGTCAACCCGGGCAACATCCGCAAGTTCGACGACCAGGTCAAGCAGATCGCGAAGGCCGCCAAGGACGCGGGAGTGTCCATCCGCATCGGCGTCAACGCCGGATCCCTGGACAAGCGGCTGCTGGACAAGTACGGCAAGCCGACGGCCGAGGCGCTGGTCGAGTCCGCGGTGTGGGAGGCCAGCCTCTTCGAGGAGCACGACTTCCACGACTTCAAGATCTCGGTGAAGCACAACGACCCGGTCGTCATGGTGCGCGCCTACGAGATGCTCTCCGAGCGGGGTGACTGGCCGCTGCACCTCGGCGTCACCGAGGCCGGCCCGGCCTTCCAGGGCACCATCAAGTCCTCCGTCGCCTTCGGGGCGCTGCTGTCCCAGGGCATCGGCGACACCATCCGGGTCTCGCTGTCCGCCCCGCCGGTGGAGGAGGTCAAGGTCGGCAACCAGATCCTCCAGAGCCTCAACCTCAAGCCGCGCAAGCTGGAGATCGTCTCCTGCCCCTCCTGCGGGCGGGCCCAGGTCGACGTCTACACCCTCGCCGAGGAGGTCACCGCCGGCCTGGAGGGGCTCGAGGTGCCGCTGCGCGTGGCCGTCATGGGCTGCGTGGTCAACGGTCCGGGCGAGGCCCGGGAGGCCGACCTCGGGGTCGCCTCCGGCAACGGCAAGGGGCAGATCTTCGTCAAGGGCGAGGTCGTCAAGACCGTGCCCGAGAGCCAGATCGTCGAGACCCTGCTGGAGGAGGCCATGCGGATCGCCGAGGAGATGGGCGAGCCCGAGGACGGCGGCGCCGGCACCTCGACCGGCGCGCCCACCGTGACCGTCGGGTGACGCGCCGGCAACAGCGCACCGGGTAACGTCTGGTCATGGCACCGGACCCCATCAGCCGGCAGACCGCCCGCCAGTCCACGTGGCACGAGGTGTGCCGCGCGTTCCACCTCGTCGACCGCGGCGATCTCACGGTGGTGCACGAGCACATGCCGTCCGGCACCGCCGCCCAGCCGCACACCCACGACCGGGGTCGGCAGTTCTTCTACGTCCTCGCGGGAACGGGCACGATGACCCTCGGACGTCGCGAGGTGCAGGTGCCGCCCGGGTCCGGCATCGAGGTGCCCCCGCGCACCCGCCACTTCATGCGCAACGACGGCGACGAGGACCTGGAGATGATCGTCGTCACGACCCCGCGGGCCAGCGGCGCGCCGCACGTGCGGGACCGGCCCCTGGGTCGGGACCGCGGTGGTCTGGTGGTCGGGTCGCACCTGCGGCAGACCCGGCCCGGCGACCTCGCTGCCGTGGTCAGCTTCGAGGAGGCGATGGACACCAGTCCCTTCCTCGGCCAGGGCGGGCACGACTGGCACGAGCAGGCGCTGCAGGACCCGGACCTCGAGCACTGGGTGCTCGTCGACCGGCTCGACCGGGTGATCGCCTTCGGCATCCTCGTCGGCGTCGGCGGTGGCGACGTCGTGGAGATCCGCCGCATGGTCGTGGCCCCCGAGGGCCGTGGCCAGGGCCTGGGGCGGCTGCTCCTGCGCCACCTGCTCGAGCACGCCCTGGCCGGACCCCGGGTGCGCCGGGTCTGGCTGGACGTGAGCGCGGACAACACCCGGGCCCGCTCGCTCTACCGCACCTTCGGGTTCGTCGAGAAGCCGCCGCCGCCGGACGCCACGCTGCTCGACAACGGCGTCTACATGGAGTGGGGCGACACCCACCGCATACCCTTGAGCGGGTGACTGCTCCCGGGTTCCTGCCGCTGCGCCAGCTCGTCCTCGTCGACCTGCTCGGACTCATGCTCGCCGTCCGCCCGGGGGAGCGTGCGGTCATCGCCCTGGACGGCCCGGACGGGGTGGGCAAGACGCGGCTGGCGGCCGAGCTGGTGGCCCTCGCCCCGCACGTGGCCGGCCGCGAGCTGCACGCGGTCTCGGTGGACGGCTTCCACCACCCCCGCCAGGAGCGCTACGCACGCGGCCGGACCGGGATGACCTGCTACCAGGACTCCTACGACTACGACGCGCTGCGCCGGGCCGTCCTCTGGCCGTTCCGGGCAGGCGGGGACATCGTGCCCGCGGTCTTCGACGTCGGCCGCGAGGAGCCGGTCTCCCCCGAGCCGGTCGGTCTCTCCGAGGACGCCGTCCTCCTGGTGGAGGGGGTCTTCCTGCGGCGTCCGGAGCTGCGCGGAGAGTGGGACGCCACGTGCCTGGTCACCGCGCCGGAGTCGGTGACGGTGCCCCGCGGCAACGCGCGGTTCCCCGCCTCCCGCGTGTCCGGGGACGACCTGCCCGGACATCCGGCCAACGCGCGCTACGTTGAGGCGCAGCGCCTCTACCGGCTGCAGGCCCGCACGTGGGCGCCGGAGTGGATCGTCGACAACACCGACCTGCAACGGCCGGAGCTGGTCTGGCCGGACCCCGACGAGCCCCAGTGGTTCGACCAGTGACAGGAGGGACCCATATGCCACTGGCGCCGCTGCCCTACGCCACCTCGCGCAGCATCCTCGTGCAGGCTCCTCCCGAGCGCATCTTCACCGAGCTCGTCGACTTCCGGCGCTGGCGGGACTGGTCGCCCTGGGAGGCGCTGGACCCGCGCATGCACCGCAGCTACTCCGGGCCCAAGTCGGGGGTGGGGTCGGAGTACGCCTGGGACGGCAGCACCAAGGCCGGCGCCGGGTCGATGCGCATCACCGGGGCGCAGGCGCCGCGCTCGGTGCAGATCGACCTGCACTTCGAGAAGCCGTTCCCGACCGACAACGACATCCGCTTCGACCTCGTCCCGCAGCCGGAGCAGGACCGGACCCTGGTGACCTGGAGTATGTCCGGCCGGCACACCGGCGTCATGCGGGTGCTCGGCCGGGTCATGTCGATGGACCGGCTCGTCGGCAAGGACTTCGAGAGGGGCCTGGCCCGGCTCAAGGACCTCGCCGAGCGCTGAGCACGCCGACGCCGCGCGACGCGCCGCGCCCCTAGAGGACCTTGGAGAGGAACTCCTGGGTGCGTGCCTCCCGGGGGTTGCTGAGCACCTCGCGCGGGTCGCCCTCCTCGCAGATGACGCCGTCGGCCATGAAGACGAGCTTGTCGCCGACCTCCCGGGCGAAGCCCATCTCGTGGGTGACGACCATCATCGTCATGCCCTCGCCCGCCAGCGTCTTCATGACGTCGAGCACGTCGCCGACCAGCTCGGGGTCCAGCGCCGAGGTGGGCTCGTCGAAGAGCATCATGTCCGGGTCCATGGACAGCGCCCGGGCGATGGCGACGCGCTGCTGCTGGCCACCCGACAGGTGGGCCGGGTAGGCGTCGACCTTGTCCGACAGCCCGACCCGGTCGAGGTTGCCGCGGGCGACCTCCTCGGCCTCCCTGCGGCTGCGCTTCTTCGCCCGCTGCTGCGCGATGGTGAGGTTGCGCAGCACGGTCATGTGGCTGAAGAGGTTGAACTGCTGGAACACCATGCCGATCCGGGACCGGACCGCGTCGAGCTCGGTCTCCGGGTCGGTGATGTCGATGCCCTCGATGAGCACCTGGCCCGAGGTGGGCTCCTCGAGCCGGTTGACGCAGCGCAGCAGCGTCGACTTGCCGGAGCCGGACGGGCCGATGACGCAGACGACCTGACCGGAGTCGACGTGGAAGTCGATGCCGGTGAGGACGTGGTTGTCGCCGAAGGACTTGTGCAGGTCGCGGATCTCGATGGCCGGGGCGCCGTGGTCGATCTGCTGGGTCGGGTGCAGTCGGGTCGTCATCAGCGGGACCTCTTCTGTCGACGCTCGAGCCACGCCACCACGCGGGTGAGCGGCAGGGTGATCGCGAGGTACATCAGGCAGGCGAAGACCAGACTGGTGGCGGTGCCGGCCGACGGGCCGCTCGCCATGAAGTCCCGCGCCATGGTGGTGAGCTCCTTCTCGTTGGCCGCCATCCCGACGACGAAGAGCAACGACGTGTCCTTGATGAGGATGACCAGCTCGTTGGTCAGCGGGGGGATGACGATCCGCAGCGCCTGCGGCATGACGACCGTGGCCATGGTCCACGGGCCGCTCATGCCGAGCGACCGCGCCGCCTCGGTCTGACCCTTGGGGACCGCCTCGATGCCGGCCCGGATGGTCTCCGCCATGTAGGCGGCGGCCACCAGCATGAGCCCGACCAGGCCGGCGCCGATGGTGCCACCGGGCGGTCGCCACCCGAAGGCGATGGGGACGCCGAGAGCCATGAACAGGATGACGACCAGCGCGGGAAGGCCACGGAACAGCTCGATGTAGGCCGTCGCCAGCCAGCGGAAGGGCGCCACCGGTGCCAGCTTCATGAGCACCAGGACCATCGCCAGCACGAAGCCGCCGACGAAGGCGATGACCGTGTAGAGGATGGTGTTGCGTGCCCCGACGAACACGAAGTCCTGCCAGGTGCCGGTGAAGCCCTCGACGAGGAAGAAGCTCGACGAGATCGCCTCCCAGTCCGCGATGAGCACGAAGGTGACGGCCAGGACGACGAAGAGGGCGTACAGCGTCAGCCGTACGGCCCGCTGTCGCTGCGTGCGGGTCAGAGAGCCCATCTGGCGTCGGCTCAGTCCTCGGTGCTGAAGTACGAGTCGTAGATCTCGTCGTACTCGCCGCTGTCGCGCAGCTCGCTCAGCTGCTCGTTGACGGCCTCCACCAGGGCGGTGTTGTCCTGCTGCATCGCCAGGCCGTAGGTCTCGTCGGTGGAGTACTCCTCGACGACCTCGAAGTCACCGTTCTCGGCGTTGTCGATGTTCACCGGCAGGTCCTGCAGGATCGCGTCGATCTGCCCGGCCTGGATGGCCTGGAACAGCTCGGCGTTGCTGGGGAAGGCGGTGATGGTCGCGTCGGGGGCGTTCTCCTGGGTGTAGGCCTCACCCGTCGTGCCCTGCTGCACGCCGACCGTCCGTCCGGGGAGGTCGTCGATCCCCGCGATGTCGGAGTCGGCGGGGACGAGGAGGGACTGCTGGGAGTCGTAGTAGCCGTCGGAGAAGGCGAGGTTCTCCTGGCGCTCCTCGGTGATGGTCATGGCCGAGGCGGCCAGGTCGCAGTCACCGGAGTTGAGAGCGAGACCGGACTGCAGCGCGTCGAAGGAGGAGTCCTTGATCTCGAGCTCGAGGTCCAGACCTTCGGCCACCGCGCTGACGATGTCGACGTCGAAGCCGGTGAAGCCGGAGTCGGTGGACTCGTCGAAGTCCTCGAACGGGGGGTAGGGGACGTCGGAGCAGACGGTCAGGGTGCCGTCGGTCACGAGGTCGAGGTCGGCGCCGGCCGCCTCGCCCCCGCCGGCCTCGCTCTCCGAGCCACCGTCGTCGGAGCCGCAGGCGGCGAGGGAGAAGGCCAGGGCGCTGGCCGCGATCACGGGGAGGATGGAGTTCTTCATGGGCGCACCATACGTCCGGCCCGGGCGAAACGCGCTCACCCGGGCCGGATCGTGACCGAATCGATGCCGGTCAGCTGCTCTCGGCCTCCTCGACGGCCTCCTCCGCCGCCTCGGCGTCCTCGTCGACCCAGTCGAAGGTCTTGGTCACGGCCTTCTTCCACTGGCGGTAGAGCCGGTCACGCTCGGCGTCCTTCATCCGAGGACTCCAGCGCTGGCCTTCCTCCCAGTTGTCGATGACGTCCTGCTCGCCGCTGAAGAACCCCACGGCGATGCCCGCGGCGTAGGCGGCCCCGAGGGCGGTCGTCTCGGCCACCTTGGGGCGCACGACGTCGACCCCGAGGATGTCGGCCTGGAACTGCATGAGGGTCTCGTTGGCGACCATGCCGCCGTCCACCCGCAGCTCGGTCAGCTCGACACCGGAGTCGGCGTTCATCGCGTCGGCGACCTCACGGGTCTGGAAGGCGGTGGACTCCAGGGCGGCGCGGGCGATGTGGTTCCTGTTGACGTAGCGGGTCAGACCGACGATGGCGCCGCGGGCGTCGTCCTTCCAGTAGGGCGCGAAGAGCCCGGAGAAGGCCGGCACGATGTAGCAGCCACCGTTGTCGTCGACCTGGGTCGCCAGCTGCTCGATCTCCGGCGCGTCCGAGATGAGCCCGATGTTGTCCCGCAGCCACTGCACGAGCGAGCCGGTCACGGCGATCGAGCCCTCGAGGGCGTACACCGCGTCCTGGTCGCCGATCTTGTAGCAGACCGTGGTGAGCAGGCCGTTCTCGCTGGGGACGATCTCGGTGCCGGTGTTGAGCAGCATGAAGTTGCCCGTGCCGTAGGTGTTCTTGCTCATGCCCTTCTCGAAGCAGGCCTGGCCGAAGGTCGCCGCCTGCTGGTCGCCGAGGATGCCGGCGATCGGCACGTGCAGCTTGGTGCTCTCGCCGTAGACCTCCGCCGAGGACCTGATCTCCGGCAGCATGGACAGCGGGATGCCCATGTCGGAGGCCACCTGCTCGGACCAGCTGAGCGAATGCAGGTCCATGAGCATGGTGCGGGAGGCATTGGTGACGTCGGTGACGTGCACGCCGCCCTGGGTGCCGCCGGTGAGGTTCCAGACCGTCCAGCTGTCGGTGTTGCCGAAGAGCAGGTCACCGGCCTCCGCCTTCTCCCGCGCGCCCTCGACGTTGTCGAGGATCCACTTGACCTTGGGCCCGGAGAAGTACGTCGCGAGCGGGAGCCCGCAGATGTGCTTGTACTTGTCCGCACCGTCCTCGCCCGCGAGCTCGGCGACGACCTTGTCGGTCCGGGTGTCCTGCCAGACGATGGCGTTGTAGACGGCCTCACCGGTGTTCTTGTCCCACACCACCGCGGTCTCGCGCTGGTTGGTGATCCCGATGGCGGCCAGGTCGTCGTTGCCGATCCCGCCCTTGCCCAGGGCGGTGCCGATGACCTCCTTGGTGTTGCGCCAGATCTCGGCCGGGTCGTGCTCGACCCATCCGGCCTTCGGGAAGATCTGCTCGTGCTCCTTCTGCCCGACCGAGTGGATCTCGCCGCTCTTGGTGAACACGATGGCACGGGTGCTCGTGGTTCCCTGGTCGATGGCCAGGACGTAGTCAGCCATGGATGCGCTCCTTCACGTCGTTGTGGGTGGGTTGGGTGTCAGCCGTACAGCGCGGCGACGAGGCCGGCCAGGATGCCGCCGACGACCGGGCCGGCGATCGGCACCCAGGAGTAGCCCCAGTCGCTGGTGCCCTTGCCCGGGATGGGGAGGACGGCGTGGGCGATGCGCGGACCGAGGTCACGGGCCGGGTTGATGGCGTAGCCGGTCGGCCCGCCGAGGCTGGCGCCGATGCCGACGACGAGCAGGGCCACGGCCAGAGGACCGAGCTCGTTGGGGGTGTTGCCGAACATGATGACGACGAAGACCAGCACGAAGGTGCCGATGACCTCGGTGGCGAAGTTCCAGCCGTAGTTGCGGATCTCCGGCCCGGTCGAGAAGACCCCGAGCTTGGCGGCCGGGTCGCCGTCCGCGTCGAAATGCTGCTTGTAGGCCACCCAGCACAGCACGGCACCGAGGAAGGCCCCGAGCAGCTGCGCCAGGATGTAGATCACGGCGTTGCCGACGCTGGCGGCCACGCCCGGGGCGAACTCCTCGGCCCCGTTGGCCAGCAGCCCGATGGTCACCGCCGGGTTGATGTGCGCCCCGGACTTGTAGGCGGTGAAGACACCGGCGAAGACGCCGAGACCCCAGCCGAAGTTGATGAGCAGCCAGGCGGCGCTCGCGCCGCCCCCGGTGCCCTTGGTCTTGGGGAGGATGGCGTTGGCCACCACACCACAGCCGAAGAGCAGCAGCATCATCGTGCCGAGCACCTCTGAGATGAAGATCTCTCCCACGTCGCAGGATCCTTTCTGTGCTCACGGGCCCGGACGGGCGTCCGGGACCCCCGGGGGTCAGGCGTCCTTGCCCGCCCCCATCGCCTGGAGCGGGGCGACCTCACCGAGGTGGTCCCGGACCCGGGCGGCGCTCTCGTCGTCCGGCTCGGCGGCGGCTGCGATCTCCGCCTCCGCGCGGGCGGTGTAGGCCTCGATCTCGGCCTGCTTCTTCTGCTCGTCCCAGCCCAGCTCGGCAGCGGCGATCTCGGCGATCTCGGGGACCGTGTCCAGGCCCTTGCGGGGGGCCTCGTAGATGAGCCGGGTGCGCCGCATCATGAGGTCCTCGAGGTGCAGGACGCCCTCGGTGCGGCAGGCGTGGGCGATCTCGGCGCGCAGGTAGGCGGTCGAGTGCTCGAGGGTGTGGGCCAGGGAGGGGTCCTCCTCGATGAGCTCCAGCAGCTCCTCCACCAACGAGCCGTAGCGGTGCAGCAGGTGGTCGGTCATCTGCTCGCTCCAGCCGAACCGCTCGCGCAGGGCCGGCATCCGGTGCCGCATGGCGGCCTCGCCGACCGCCCCGAGCAGCGGGATCTGGTCGGTGACGCACGGCAGGTCCGCGGCCCGGCCGCCGAGCGCGAAGTCCACGGCGTCCTTGGCCATGACCCGGTAGGTCGTGAGCTTGCCGCCACCGATGACGGTGAGCCCGGGCACGGGGCTGGCGACGGTGTGCTCCCGGCTCACCTTCGCCGAGTCCGTGCCCTCCTTGGTGCCGGGCTGCAGCAGCGGGCGCAGCCCGGCATACCACCCGACGACGTCGTCCCGGGTGAGGGTCGTCTTGAGCACCGCGTTGGCGTGCTCGAGCACGTAGTCGATGTCGGCCGCGGTGGCCACCGGGTTCTGCCGGTCCAGCTCCCAGGGGGTGTCGGTGGTCCCGAGGATCCAGTAGCGCGACCAGGGGATGAAGAAGAGGACCGACTTCTCGGTCTGCAGGAACAGACCCGAGGTGCCCTGGATGCGCTCGCGGGGGATGACGAGGTGGATGCCCTTGGAGGCCAGGACGTTGAGCCCGCCGTCGGTGTCGGCCAGCCCGGAGACGTCGTCGGTCCACACGCCCGTGCAGCTGATGACGTGCTCGGCCCGCGCCTCGAAGCGCTCACCGGTCTCGAGGTCGACGAGCTCGGCACCGATCGCCTTGCCGTGCTCGTCCTTGACGATGCTGACCACCTCCGTGCGGCTGGCCGCGCGGGCGCCGTAGGTGTGCGCCGTGCGGACGAGGGTGGAGACGAGCCGGGCGTCGTCGACGGTGGCGTCGTAGTACTTCACCGCGCCGATGGCGGTGTCGTGGCGGAGGTCGGGGAACTGCTTGCTGAGCCCGCCGCGCGTGGTGTGCTGGTGGATCGGCAGGGCGCGTCGCCCGGGCATGATGTTGGCCAGCACGTCGTAGAGCGTGACCCCGGCGCCGTAGTAGGCGCGCTGCCACACCCGGTGCTCGAGGGGGATGAGGAACGGCATGGGCTTGACGAGGTGCGGGGCCAGCGTCTTGAGCAGCAGCCCGCGCTCGGTGAGCGCCTCGTGCACGAGCTTGAAGTCGAGCATCTGCAGGTAGCGCAGGCCGCCGTGCACGAGCTTGGTGGACCACTGGGAGGTGCCGGAGGCCCAGTCCTGCGCCTCGACGATGACGGTCGACAAACCGCGGGTGGCGGCGTCGAGGGCCGCCCCGGCCCCGGTCACCCCGCCCCCGACGACGAGCACGTCGAGCGGTCGACCTCCTGAGCCCGACTCCTTGAGGGCCTGGATCGCCTGCTCTCGGCTGGCGGGGTCGAGTGCTCGAGGCTGCATGGTGGCCTTCCGGTGGTGGACGTCCCGTGGTGCCCTCCGATCCTGCCCTGCCCCGACCGGTCCCGCAAGGGCACGGAGCCGGACGTCGTGGCTCGTCAGGTGTGTCGCGCGGGCCCGTGTCGCACGAGCGCGACGGGTGGGGCAGGCTGGGGGCATGCTGCGCACCCTGGGCTCCGGGACGTCGAGCGTGCGCGCCTACGGTCTGCAGGACGTCCGGCGCGCCCTCGACGTGTGCGCCGAGGACCCGGTGACCAACGTCTTCGTCGCCGCACGCATCCGCGAGAGCGGTCTCGTCGGCACCCGCGGACCGCTCTACGGCTACGAGGCCGGCGGGGAGCACGCCCTCTGCTGGTGCGCGGCCAACGTGGTCCCGGTCGGTGCGAGCCCGCGGGCCCTGGGGGCGCTGGCGGGAGCGGTGGTCAAGCGCCGGGCGACGGCGAGCTCGGTCTTCGGCCCGGCCGACCAGGTGCTGGACCTGTGGGGCCGCCTGCGCCGGCACTGGGGTGAGCCGCGCGAGGTGCGCCGCAACCAGCCGGTCATGACCATGCAGGTCCTCCCGAGCGAGGTCGGTGTGCCCCTGGACCGGCAGGTGCGGACCGCGCGCCCCGAGGAGGTGGACCTCGTGCTGCCCGCGGCCGCGGCGATGTTCACCGAGGAGATCGGCTACCCGCCCTACCGGGGCAACGCCACGGCATACCGTGGCGCGGTGGCCGGTCTCGTCGACGAGGGGCGCACGCTGGTGCGGGTGGAGGAGGGGGAGGTCGTCTTCAAGGCCGACCTCGGCTCGGTGGCGCTCGGGGTGGCCCAGGTGCAGGGGGTGTGGGTGCACCCGCGGTGGCGCGGCCAGGGTCTCGCGGCGCCGGCGATGGCCTCCGTGGTGGAGCACACCATCCGGCACGTCGCCCCGGTCGTCACCCTCTACGTCAACGACTTCAACGCCCCGGCCCTGGCGACCTACCGTCGGGTCGGGATGGTGCAGACCGGCACCTTCGCCACGGTTCTGCTCTGAGGGTCCGCCCCCGGGCCGGCTCAGCCGGTGAGGCGCTCGTGCAGGAAGGCCCAGGCCAGCGCGTGCCAGGTCGCCCACTGGGCGGCCGTGCTGGCGCCCCCGTGCCCACCCTCGGTGTTCTCCCAGTACGTCACGTCGCGTCCGTGCTCCTCCAGCAGCGCCGCCATCTTGCGCGCGTGACCGGGGTGCACGCGGTCGTCACGGGTGGACGTCGCGAGGTAGACCGGCGGCGTCGGACGGGCCGGGTCGAACCGCTGGTAGGGCGAGAACGTCTGCAGCCACTCCCACTGCTCCGGGTCGTCGGGGTCGCCGTACTCCGCCATCCACGAGGCGCCCGCCAGCAGGTGGTGGTAGCGCGCCATGTCGAGCAGCGGGACCTGGCAGACGACCGCCCCGAAGTCCTCCGGGTAGCCGGTGAGCATGTTGCCCACCAGCAGCCCGCCGTTGCTGCGGCCGGTCGTGCCCAGCCGCGGCACGGAGGTGATGCCGCGGGCGACGAGGTCCCGCGCGACCGCGACGAAGTCCTCGTAGGCCCGGTGGCGCTGCTCCTGGAGGGCACCCTGGTGCCAGCGCGGCCCGAACTCCCCGCCCCCACGGATGCCCGCGACGACGTGCACGTGTCCGTGCGCGAGCCAGGCCCGGCCGACGATGGGGTCGTAGGCGGGGGTGAGCGCGTGCTCGAACCCGCCGTAGCCGTGCAGCACCGTCGGCGTCGAGCCGTCCTCGGGCAGGTCGACGGGGCCCACCTGCCAGTAGGGCACCCGGGTGCCGTCCGCCGACGTGGCCCACTGCTGGGTCACCTCCAGGCCGGTGGCGTCGAAGCGCTGCGGCGCGCGCCGCAGCGACTCGAGCCGCAGCTCCTGCCCCTCGGCGAGATGGGCCAGCGAGAGGGTCATCGGGTCGAGGAACCCGGTCGTGACGACCCACAGGTCGTCGCTCTCGTGGTCATCGACGGCCGACAGGCTCACCGTCCGCAGGCCGACCTCGAGAGCCTCGGTGAGGTCGGTGGTGACCCACCCCTGCGACGTCCGGCGGTGCGCCTGCACGGTATGCCGGACCTCGTGCAGGGTGGTCGTGACGAGCTGGTGGGCGGTCCAGGTGAGCCCGACCAGGGCGGACCGCTCGTCCGGGGCGACCAGGCAGGTCCAGCCCGCCGAGGCCGGGTCCGCCAGGACCGCCGCCAGCGGTGCCACCACCAGCGAGCCCGGTGCGTACTCCAGCCCGGGCCGCGGCCGCCAGGCGTGGCGCAGCTCGACGGCCACCTGGTCCCCGTGCACCGAGATCGCGGCCGTCTCGGGCAGGTCGAGCGCCTGCACCCCGTCGTGGGTCAGGACGAGCGCCTGCTCGCGGTAGAAGGCCGGCACCCTGGTGAGCACGGTCTGGTCGCGCTCCTGGTCGTGGTGCACGAACACCCCCAGGTCCTCCTCGCCCACGGTGTGGACGACCCGGGCGTCGGCGACCGGGGTGCCGCGGCGCCAGAGCCGCACCGTCCGCGGGTAGCCCGAGCGGGTGGCGCCGGTCGGGTCGTCGGCGGTGGTGAGGAAGACGTGGTCGTGGTCCCGCCACGTCAGCCGGCCCTTGGCCTCGGGCTTGGCGAAGCCCTCGGGCCCGGTGACGAACCGCCCGGAGGTCAGGTCGAGCTCCCGGGTGGTGCCGGCATCCGAGCCGCCGCGGGACAGGTGCACCAGGGCCCGGTCGCGCTCCGGGCGCAGCAGGCTCGCCCCCTGCCACACCCACGGCACGTCCTCGTCCTCGGCGAGGGCGTCGACGTCGACGAGCACCTCCCACCGCGGGTCGTCGGTCCGGTAGGACTCCCAGGTGGTGCGACGCCAGACCCCACGGGGGTGCTCGGCGTCGGTCCAGAAGCCGTAGAGGTGGTCGCCCGCCTGGCCGACGAGGGGGATGCGGTCACTGGCCTCGAGCGCGTCGCGGATGCCGTCGTGCAGCGCGGGGAAGGCCGGGCCGGCCCTCAGGGCGGCCTCGCTGGCCGCCGACCGCTCGCGCACCCACTCCAGGGCCTCGGGCGACTCGACCTCCTCGAGCCAACGGTGCGGGTCGGTACCGGTCGCGGTCGGGGTCATGGCTCCATGTCATCATAACGCCGCGGCAGAGCCTCGGGTCGGTACTGGCCAAGCCCACGCCCCGGGTCTAGGTTGACTCGCGGGCCCCCGTCCCAGCGGGCCCGTCCACCGAGTGACGAAGGAGTCCTCATGAACCACCGCCTGCGCCCCCGGCGCACGCTGGGCGCGGCCGCCGCCGGCGCCCTCGTCGCCTCCGCCCTGGTCGCCGCGCCCTCCGGCGCGGCTCCGGCCACGAACGGCTGCGACAACCGCACCAACAACACCTACGCCAAGCTCCTCGAGTGCGTGACGGCCGAGGGCGTCACCGAGCACCTCGAGGCGTTCCAGGCCATCGCGGACGCCAACGACGGCAACCGCGCCGACCAGACGCCCGGTTACGACGCCAGCGTCGACTACGTGGTCGAGACGCTGGAGGCGGCCGGCTGGTCGGCCGAGGTGGTGCCGTTCACCTACGACGCCGCCGACGTGGCACTGCGCCAGCTGACGCCCGTCGCGGCGGACTACCCGGCCAACGACGCCACCGGCACGGGCGAAGGGGACGTGAGCGGCGACGTCGTCCCGGTGGACGTCAACCTCTCGGGCGACCGCGCCAACAGCAGCGGGTGCGAGGCGGCGGACTTCGCCGGGCTGGACCTCTCCGGACCGAGCGACATCGCGCTCGTGCAGCGAGGCTCCTGCGCCTTCGGGCTGAAGGCGCAGAACGCGCAGGCGGCCGGCGCGGAGGCCGTCGTCATCTTCAACCAGGGTGACCCCGGCACGACCGGGGGCGACAGGTTCGGCGCGGTCAACCCCACGCTGCTGCCCTTCGAGGCGAGCATCCCCGTCGTCGGCACCAGCTTCGCCGCCGGCGAGGCGCTCGCCCAGGAGGGCTCGACCGCTCAGGTCAAGGTCGACTTCTTCGAGGCGACCTCCGCCAACGTCATCGGCGAGCTGGCCGGGAAGACCGACGGCAACGTCGTCATGGCCGGTGCCCACCTGGACTCGGTGCAGGCCGGGCCGGGCATCAACGACAACGGGTCCGGCTCGGCCGGACTGCTCGAGGTCGCCCAGCAGATGAGCAAGTCCAAGCCCCAGAACACGGTGCGGTTCGCCTGGTGGGGAGCCGAGGAGCTGGGGCTCATCGGCTCCACCGAGTGGGTCGAGCAGCGCACCCAGGCGGAGCTGGACGAGATCGCGCTCTACCTCAACTTCGACATGATCGGCTCGCCGAACTACTACTTCGGCGTGTATGACGCCGACGAGTCGAGCTTCGAGGCTCCGGTCCTCGTCCCCGAGGGGTCGGAGGACATCGAGAGGACCTTCGAGTCGTTCTACACGCTGCGCGGCGAGCCGTACGACGACTCCGCCTTCAGCGGCCGCAGCGACTACCAGGCCTTCATCAACAACGGCATCCCCTCCGGTGGGCTGTTCACCGGCGCCGAGGTCGTCAAGACCGAGGAGCAGGAGGCGATCTGGGGCGGCGTGGCCGGCGAGGCCTTCGACCCGTGCTACCACCAGGCGTGCGACACCCTCGACAACGTCGACCAGCACGCGCTGTCGGTGAACGCCGACGCCGTCGCCTTCGCCGTGTTCACCTACGCCGCCTCCACCGAAGCGGTCAACGGGGTCGCGGGCGCGAGGATCCCGGGTCGGTTCACCGTGCCCGAGCCGGCCGGTCCCGAGCACACCTTCGCGGGTCCGCTGGGCGGCGACGACCACGGCCACGACCACGACGTGGTGGGCGAGCACGAGTGACGCGTGGCCCGGGCCTCCCGGCCCGGGCCGACGGTGACCGAGGGTGGGTGGGCCGAGCGCCCACCCACCCTCGTCGCGCGTGCCGGGTCAGCCGGAGGGCGGCGCGGGGGCGAGGTCGACGTGCGGCGGCGCCGGGGCGGCGTACCCGCGCAGCAGCCAGGCCAGCGCCTCCCGGACGCGGCCGGCCCACGCGGTCTCGTGGTGGTGGGCCACCGCGTCGAAGACGTAGCGCACCGGCACCCGCGCTCGCCGCAGCGAGGCCAGCAGCCGCTCGGCGTCGGCCACGTAGCGCTGCTCGCGCTCCGGGTCGGCGGGGTCCTCCCGCCCGCCCACGTCCAGGTGGACGCGTCCGGTCAGCCCGCCCTCCAGCGCCTCCTCCAGGTCGACCAGGCTCTGCTCGCCCGGCCACCAGAACGCCGGGGAGAACAGCCCGACGCCACCGACCGTCTCCGGGCGCCGCCGCCACAGGTGGGCGCTGACGACGGCGCCCAACGAGCTGCCGGCCACCACCGTGTGCTCCCGGTCCGGGAGGGTCCGCAGCGTGGCGTCGACCGCCGGCTTGAGCTCGTCGAGGAGGAAGCGCAGGTAGTCCTCCGCCCGCCCGCCGCCCAGCTCGGGGTGGGGGAGCGGGGTGTACTCCTCGCCGCGCCGCGTCGGGTGGCACGGCACACCGACGACGATCGCCGTGGTGCCCTCGGCGGCCAGGGCGCTCATCGCCCGGTCCACGTGCCACACCTCGCCGGCGAACGACGCCTCCCGCAGGAAGAGGTTGTCCCCGTCGTGCAGGTAGACGACCGGGTGCCGGGTGTCGTCGTCGTCGTAGCCCGGGGGCAGCCACACCCAGAGGTGGGCGGCGCGGTCCAGTCCGGGCAGCGGTGTCACCGGCCACCGGCGCAGGTCGCCGCTGACCCCGGGGGAGCGCACGGGGACGAGGGCGTCGGCGTGGAGATCCATGGCGTGGACCCTAGCCCTGCGCCGGTGCACGGCGTGGGTCCGACCGGCCGGGCACCCGGGCCTGCCTAGAGTGGTCGGTATGCCGCTCGACGTCGCCGCCGTCCGTGCCCAGTTCCCCTCCCTGCGCTCGGGGGTCGCCTTCTTCGACGGCCCCGGGGGCTCGCAGACGCCCGAGGTGGTGGCCGCGGCCGTCGCCTCCACCCTGGCCAGCCCCCTGTCGAACCGGGGGGTCGTCACCGCCAGCGAGCGACGTGCCGACGACGTCGTCGTCCAGGCGCGGTCCGCCCTGGGGGACCTGCTGGGTGTCGACCCCGGTGACGTGGTCTTCGGCCGGAGCATGACGGCGTTGACCATGGACCTGGCGCGCACCCTCGCCCGCACGCAGGGCTGGGGCGCCGGTGACGAGGTCGTGGTGAGCTCGCTGGACCACGACGCCAACATCCGCCCGTGGGTCCTCGCCGCCGAGGCCGTGGGCGCGTCCGTCCGGTGGGCCGAGGTGGATCCCGCGACCGGGGAGCTGCCCCTCGAGGCCGTCACGTCGGTGCTGTCCTCGCGGACCCGGCTCGTCGCCGTGACCGGGGCCTCCAACCTGCTCGGGACCCGCCCGGACGTGCGGGCCGTCGCCGACGCGGCGCACGAGGTCGGGGCCCTCGTGCACGTGGACGCCGTGCACCTGGCCGCCCACGCCCGCGTCGACCGGGCGGCGCTGGGCGCCGACCTGCTCTCCTGCTCGCCCTACAAGTTCTTCGGCCCGCACCTGGGGGTGCTCGTCGCGCGGCCCGGGTTGCTGGGCGACCTGCACCCGGACAAGCTCGTGCCCTCCAGCGACGCCGTTCCCGAGCGCTTCGAGCTGGGCACCCTGCCCTACGAGCTGCTCGCCGGCGCGGCGGCGGCCGTCGACGTCATCGCGGGCTGGGGCGGGGGCGGCTCTCGCCCGGATCGCCTCACCAGCGCCTTCGCGGCCGTCGAGGAGCACGAGGACGCCCTCCGCGAGCGCACCGAGCAGGGGCTGCGACAGGTCGAGGGGCTCACCCTGTGGTCCCGGGCCGCCCACCGCACCCCGACGCTGCTGTTCACCCTCGAGGGGGTGGAGCCGTCGGCCGTCCACCGCCACCTGGCCAGGCTGGACGTCAACGCCCCCGCCTCCCACTTCTACGCCTGGGAGCTGTCCCACCGGCTGGGGCTGGGGTCGACCGGCGGGGTGCGCGTGGGCCTGGCGCCCTACACCAGCACCGACGACGTGGACCGGCTGCTGGCGGGCGTGGACGAGGTGGCCGCGACCCGCTGACCCGGCACCCGGCGACGGGGTGGGCGGGCGCCAGCGAAATCGCGTCGAGACCCGCCGATGCCGGCAGGTACCCTCGTAGCGCCGGGACCACCGGCATACCCCTGCACACCGACCACCGAGGAGTGCCCTCACGTGCCGCGCCCACTGCGCCTGTCGACCCTCTTCCTGCGGACCCTGCGTGAGGACCCGGCCGACGCCGAGCTGCCGGGGCACAAGCTGCTCGTGCGCGCGGGCTACGTCCGGCGCGCCGCACCGGGCGTCTACTCCTGGCTGCCGCTCGGCCTGCGGGTGCTGCGCCAGGTGGAGCGGGTGGTGCGCGAGGAGATGGACGCCATCGGCGGCCAGGAGCTGTCCTTTCCGGCGCTGCTGCCGCGCGAGCCCTACGAGGCCACCGGCCGCTGGACCGAGTACGGCCCCAACATCTTCCGGCTGCAGGACCGCAAGGGCGTCGACATGCTGCTCGGCCCGACCCACGAGGAGATGTTCACGCTCGCGGTCAAGGACATGTTCAGCTCCTACAAGGAGCTGCCGCTGACGCTGTACCAGATCCAGACGAAGTACCGCGACGAGGCGCGCCCCCGCGCCGGGCTGCTGCGCGGCCGTGAGTTCATCATGAAGGACTCCTACTCCTTCGACGTGAGCGACGAGGGGCTCGACGAGGCCTACGCGCGGCACCGCGAGGCCTACATCCGGATCTTCGACCGGCTCGGCTTCGACTACGTCATCGTCTACGCCGACTCCGGCGCCATGGGCGGGTCGGCCAGCGAGGAGTTCCTCGCGGTCAGCCCGATCGGCGAGGACACCTTCGTGCGCTGCGAGGAGTCCGGCTATGCCGCGAACGTCGAGGCGGTCGTCGTGCCCCAGGCGCCGGCGGTCGACGAGGCCACGGTGGCCTCGACCCCGGCCGCGCACGTCGAGGACACCCCCGACAGCCCCACCATCGCGACCCTCGTGGACCAGGGCAACGCCCTGCACCCCCGCGCCGACGGCCGGCCCTGGACGGCGGCCGACACGCTGAAGAACGTCGTCGTCCTGCTGACCCACCCCGACGGCAGCACCGAGCCGCTCGCCATCGGTCTCCCGGGTGACCGCGAGGTGGACGCCAAGCGGCTGGAGGCCCAGGTCGCCCCCGCCACCTGGCGGCCCTTCGAGGAGGCCGACTTCGCCGCCTACCCGATGCTGGCCAAGGGCTACATCGGCCCCGGCGTGCTGGGGGAGGAGCGCGCGTCCGGCATCAGGTACCTCCTGGACCCCTCGGTCGCCGAGGGGTCGGCCTGGGTCACCGGGGCCGACGAGCACGGCAAGCACGTGTTCGACCTCGTGCTGGGGCGGGACTTCACCGCCGATGGGACCATCCAGGCCGCCGAGATCCGCGAGGGCGACCCCAGCCCCGACGGCGCCGGCCCGCTCACGCTCGCCCGTGGCATCGAGATGGGGCACATCTTCCAGCTCGGCCGCAAGTATGCCGAGGCGCTGGACCTCAAGGTCCTGGACGAGAACGGCAAGCTCGTCACGGTGACCATGGGCTCCTACGGGGTCGGCGTGTCCCGTGCGGTCGCGGCCGTGGCCGAGGCGACGCACGACGACCTCGGGCTGGTGTGGCCCCGCGAGCTGGCGCCCGCGGACGTGCACGTCGTCGCCACGGGCAAGGACCCGGCGGTCTTCGACCACGCCGAGGGGCTGGTGGCCGAGCTCGCCGGCCAGGGCCTCGAGGTCGTCTTCGACGACCGGCCCAAGGTCAGTCCGGGCGTGAAGTTCAAGGACGCCGAGCTGCTCGGCGTGCCGACGATCGTCGTCGTGGGCAAGGGCCTGGCCGACGGCGTCGTCGAGCTGAAGGACCGCCGGTCCGGCGAGCGCCGCGACGTGCGGGTCGAGGCGGCCGTCGCCGAGGTGCTCTCCGAGGTGCGGGGCTCGGCCCCGACCCCGGGCGACTGAGCGCCGCACCCCCGGTGCTGGCGTCGGTCGACCTGGAGCCACGGGTCCTGCTCTTCCTCGCGCTCGCGGGGCTCGCCGCCGGCTTCATCGACGCGGTGGTCGGCGGCGGCGGGCTGGTGCAGCTGCCGGCGCTGCTGGTCGCCCTGCCCGGGGCGAGCCCCGTGCAGCTGCTGGCGACCAACAAGCTGGGCTCGATCTGCGGCACCACCACCAGCTCCGTCACCTACCTGCGCCGCATCCGGCCCGACCTGCGGACGGCGCTGCCGCTGGCGGCCGCGGCGTTCTGCGGCAGCGCCGCGGGAGCCGCGCTCGCCTTCCTCATCCCCCGGGCCGCGTTCGACCCGATCATCCTCGGGGTGCTGCTCGCCGTCGGCGCCATCACGCTCCTGAAGCCGTCGATGGGCCAGATGCAGTCCCTGCGCTTCGGTCACGCCCGGCGCCGGCACCTGGCGTGGGCCGTCCTCATCGGTCTGGTCGTCGGGGCCTACGACGGTGCGCTGGGACCGGGGACGGGCTCGTTCTTCGTCTTCGCGCTGGTCAGCATCCTCGGGTACGGCTTCCTCGAGGCCAGCGCGAAGGCCAAGATCGCCAACCTGGCCACCAACCTCGCGGCGCTGGTCGTCTTCGTGCCGCAGGGGGTGGTGATCTGGTCGGTGGGGCTGCTCATGGGGGCGGCCAACGTCCTCGGCGGCTACCTCGGCGCCAGGGTGGCGGTCTCGCGGGGCAGCGGCTTCGTCCGGATCTTCTTCGTGGTGGTCCTCGTGGCCTTCGTCGTCACGATCGGCTACGACACCTGGGTGCAGCTCACGGGCTGAGAGGGTTGCTCGGGGCCCGGCCCTGCGTGTCAGCCCCCGGGGGCGTAGCCGGTTCCCCAGCGCTCGACGTAGGCGTCGACCGAGTCCTGCCGGAGGGCCTGGCCGAGGGCCGCGGTCTGCTCCCGGTCGACGATGTTGACCGACTGACCGCCGATCATGTCGAAGCCCGTGATCGGCACCATGAGGGAGAGGGTGTCGTCGGGGTCGAGCTCGGTGAGCAGCGGGGTGAGGGCGACGAAGTCGGCGACGTCGAGGTCGCCGGTCACCTTGACGTTGTCCCTCAGGTGGGCGACAAGCTCCGGGAAGTCCTGCGGGTCCTCCTCGAGGCGTTCCTGCAGCCGGTCCATCATCCCGACGAGCACCGCCCGCTGGCGCTCGGTGCGGTCGAGGTCGCCCAGGGGCAGGGTCTGCCGCTGGCGCGCGTAGATCAGCCCGTCGGTGTTCTCCAGCCAGATCTCACCCTCCTCGAAGACCACCTCCCGCCCGGTGGAGCCGACCACCACGGACGAGGCGTGCTGGTTGTCGACCTCGAAGCCCTCCAGCCACCGGGTGAGGTTGATGAAGCCCTGGAAGTTGGACTGCAGCACGTAGTCGATCTCCACCCCGCCGAGGAGGTCGGAGACCGTGGCCCGCAGCGTGTCGGTCCCGCCCCGGGCGAACGCCGAGTTGATCTTCCCCTGACCCAGGCCGGGGATGTCCACCCACATGTCGCGGGTGAGGGAGATGAGCGCGACGTCCTCGCGGTCCTCCGGCAGGTGCAGCAGCATGATGGTGTCGGACTGGCCGCCCATCGACGAGGGGTCGCGCGAGTCGGTCCCGACCAGCAGGATGGTCACGGGGCCGCTGCCCAGCGGCGAGTCTCGCGGGTCCGTCGTGGTGGGTGCCGCCGTCGCCCCCGACGACGTCGTCGCGGACCCGGTCCGGGCCGCGGCGTCGCCCGTGGTCGGGGTGCTCGTCGTCGCCCCGCCGTCCGCGGACCCGGCCGTGCCGTCGGTCGTCGGCGCGCTCGCGGACGTCGTCGCCGCGTCGCGCCCCTCGGTGGTGGGGGCCACCTGGGTGGTAGCCGGGTCGCCCGCGTCGCAGGACGTCAGCACCAGTGCGGCGGCGAGGGTGGCCAGGGCCGGGGAGATACGCACGCCCCCATGCTCGCAGACGCCCGCGCCGGGCGCGGGCAGGCCGACCTGGCCCGGCACGCCGTGGTCAGGGCAGGTCGGCGGGGTCGCCGGAGGGCAGCCCGCACACCGTCCCGCGGCAGACCAGCGCCAGCCCGGGCCCGACCTCCTGGGTGGGGTCGCCGTCACCGGCCGGCGGACACACCACGAGCGTCCCCACCGGGGTGCGCCGGGCGGCCTGCACGAGGTCCGGCGCCGGCTGCGCCCCCAGCTGCACGGTGACCGGGCCCGCCGCCAGCTCCTCGGCCGCCACCAGCGACCATCCGGCGAACCGGGGCGCCTGCCGGGCGGTGGTGGCCACCCGCGCCAGGGCCTGGCCGGCGCGCTCCAGCCGGTCCGCGCGAGACCCCTGCGCACCGGCCCGCACGAGCGCGACGGTGAGCGCGGACAGCCCTCCGGGCTCGGCGTTGTCGCCGGTGGCCGACGGCGCGAGGAAGAGCTGCTCGCCGTCGTGGCCCGTGGCCGCGACGCCGCCGTCCGGCTCGCCGAAGAGGTCGAGGGCGCGGTCGAGCAGGTCGTCGGCCTCGGCGAGCCACCGCGCGTCCCCGGTGGCGCGGTGCAGGGCCAGCAGGCCGTCGGCGAGGTTGCCGGCGTCCTCGGCCACGCCCAGGGAGTGGCCCACGACGCCGTCCCGGGAGCTGCGCCGCAGACGGCCGTCGACGACGTGGACGTCGAGGAGGAAGCGGGCGCAGCGCGCGGCCAGGTCGATCCAGTCCTCCTCCCCGAACACCCAGCCGGCGTGGGCGAGCGCGCCCACCAGCAACCCGTTCCAGGCGGTCACCACCTTGTCGTCGCGAGCCGGCTGCGGACGCAGGCTCCGCGCGACGTCCAGACGCTGCCGGACCGCGTCGAACCAGCGCCGGTCGTCGGGGTCGGACCGCAGCTGCAGCGTGGAACGGCCGTGCTCGACGGTGCCGGTCCCGGTGACCCCGAGCAGGTCGGCGGCCGCCTCGCCGTCCTCGGGTCCGAGGACGGCCGCGAGCTCCGCACGGGTCCAGGTGTAGGTCGCCCCCTCCACGCCCTCGGTGTCGGCGTCCAGCGAGCTGGCGAAGGCCTCCTGCTCGGTCCAGAGCTCGCGGACGAGCCACTCGACGGTCTCCCGCACGACCCGCTCGGCCCAGGGGCGCGAGGCCTCGTCGGTGCGCGCCAGGTCCGTGTAGACCCCCAGCAGCAGCGCGTTGTCGTAGAGCATCTTCTCGAAGTGGGGGACCACCCAGGCGCGGTCGACGGCATACCGCGCGAACCCGCCGCCGACCTGGTCGTAGGTGCCGGACCGGGCCAGGTGCTCGCAGGTGCTGCGCACCATCCGCAGCGCGTCCTCGTCGCCGGTGCGCGCGTGGTGGCGCAGGAGGAACGCCAGGACCATGGACGGCGGGAACTTCGGCGCCCCGCCGAACCCGCCCCACTGGGGGTCGTGCTCGGTGGCCAGCGTGGCCACCGCGCCGGCCAGGTCGATCTCGCCCCCGCCCTCGACGGCACCGGCGCGCGCGTAGGCCTCCCGCAGCCGCGCCGCGACCTGGCCGGCGCCCTCCTCCAGCCGGTCCCGCTCCGACGTCCACTGCCGACCGGCGGCCCGCAGCAGGCGCAGCAGGTCGTCCTTGGGCAGGTAGGTCCCGGCCCAGAACGGCTCACCGGTGGGCGTGAGGAGGCATGTCATCGGCCAGCCACCGTGCCCGGTGAGCGCCGTGGTCGCGCTCATGTAGGCGGCGTCGACGTCCGGGCGCTCCTCACGGTCCACCTTGACCGCCACGTAGCCCTCGCCCAGGACCTGCGCCACCTCCTGGTCCTCGAAGGACTCGTGGGCCATGACGTGGCACCAGTGGCACGCGGCATACCCCACGGACAGCAGCACGGGCACCCCGCGTCGCCGAGCCTCGGCGAACGCCTCCTCGCCCCACTCCCACCAGTCGACCGGGTTGTCCGCGTGCTGCAGGAGGTAGGGGGAGGTGCTGCTGGCCAGACGGTTCGACATGCCCCCAGTCTGCCTGGCCGGCCGGGGTCGCTCAGGGCAGGCTCATCCCGGGGAAGGCCTGGTCGGCGACACCCAGCCGGTCGGCCCAGAGGCGGGCCTGCATGACGAGCCGCATATAGGACTCCACCTGGTCCCCGTCCTGCCCGGCGCGGTCGGCGACCGTCAGCACCGCCGGTCCGACGTCCTGCACCACGGCCCGCGCGAGCGCGCGGCGCTGGTCGGCGTCGGCGAGCGGCTCGGGGAGGTCGTAGCCCAGCGGCGCCACCGGGGCGGCGTCCCCGGCCAGGGTGACGAGGGAGCGGGTGACCGAGCGCAGCGCTGCCAGCACCTCCTCGTAGTCCTCGCGCTCCTCGCCGCCGGAGCGCGCCGCGACGACCTCCAGCGCGAAGATGGCGGGGCGGGTGCGGGCGAGGACCGGCACCGCCGCCGTCCCGACCGGTCCGACGAGCGGGGGCCAGTCCGTCCCGGCCCCGAGGCGTTCCGCGCTCGCCAGGTGCTGGGCGGCGAGGGACAGCAGCATCGGACGGTGCACCGAGGTGGAGGTCGCGACACCCTCGCGCATGGTGGAGAGGTCCTCCCGGACCCTGCGCCCGACCTCCACCAGCTCCAGCGGGCCGGCGGAGGTGGCCGCGGCGTCGTCTCCGGGCGCGGTGACCGCCGCACCGCCGTCTCCGCCGTCTCCGCCGTCTCCGCCGTCTCCGACCCCACCGGCGCCGAGCGCCTGCAGGACGAGGTCGAGGCGTTCCTGCTGCGTCACCCACACGTCGTCGAGGGTGCGCACCAGCCCCCGGCGTCCCCCGGTCGGGCGGGTGCGGGCCAGCAGGTCGCGGTAGGTCGCGACCCGGTCCCGGACATCGGTCAGCAGGGGCAGGTCCGGCGTCGCGCGACCCTCCTGCGCGTCGGCCGAGGGGTCGGGCGACCACGGGGTGCGCAACCGCTCTCCGCTGCAGCCGGCGAGCAGCGCCGCCGTCGCGATGCCGGCGCCCACGCGCAGGACGGTGCGGCGGGGGGTGGCGGCGGGGGGCATGGAGCCATCTTCCCAGACGGTAGGCTGAGCACCCCCCGGGCCACCCGCCACGGGCACCCGTGTGTGCCCGGCCCGCCGACAGCAGAAGACGAGGAGCACCGCATGGACGCCCGCGCCGCCGCCGCGACGATCACGCAGCACACCTCCGAGGCGCTGCAGCGCGCCGGTCTGGGCGTGGTGGTCGACGACGTCAGGGTGCAGGAAGCGGGGCGGCGCCGGCTGGTCCGGGTCCTGCTCGCCCGCGACGTGTCCACCCTCCCCGCCGAGGACACCACCTCGACGGTCGAGCCGCTGAGCCTGGACGAGGTGTCCGAGGCCACGACGACGGTGTCCGCCGCCCTGGACGGGTGCGCCGTCATGGGGGAGCGTGCCTACACCCTCGAGGTCAGCTCGGCCGGCACCGACCGGGCCCTCACCACCCCCGACCACTTCCGCCGCAACGTCGGTCGCCTGCTCACCGTGGTGCGCTCCGACGGCAGCTCGACGACCGCGCGGCTGCTCGCTGCCGGGCCCGAGGGCCTCCGGCTGGAGGGGGAGGACCACCTGGTGCCGCTGTCCGAGGTGACGCGGGCCCAGGTCCAGATCGAGTTCACCCGCCCCGACGGAAAGGACGCATGATGGACATCGACATGGCCGCGCTCCGCTTGCTCGAGCGCGAGCGCGAGATCCCCATGGACGTCATCGCCGAGGCGATCGAGCAGGCCCTGCTCTCCGCCTACCAGCGCATCGAGGGGCATGCCCGCCACGCCCGCGTCGAGCTCGACCGGACCAGCGGTCACGTCACCGTCTGGGCGCGGGAGGACCCGCCCGTCCTGGAGGACGGCACGCGGGGTGAGCCCGGGCCGGAGTACGACGACACCCCCGAGGGTTTCGGCAGGGTCGCCGCCTCCACCGCCCGTCAGGTCATCACCCAGCGCATGCGGGACCTCGAGGACGCCGCGATCCTCGGGGACTTCCGCGGCCGGGAGGGCGACATCGTCTCCGGCGTCATCCAGCAGTCCAACGACCCGCGCCGCGTGCTCGTGGACTTCGGGACGATCGAGGGGGAGCTCCCGGTCTCCGAGCAGGTGCCGGGGGAGAGCTACGAGCACGGGCAGCGGCTGCGCTGCTACGTCGTGAGCGCCAAGCGCGGTATGCGCGGTCCCCACGTCATGCTGTCGCGGACCCACCCCAACCTGGTGCGCCGGCTCTTCGCCCTGGAGGTGCCCGAGATCGCCGACGGCACCGTGCAGATCGAGGCCATCGCCCGCGAGGCCGGCCACCGCACCAAGATCGCGGTGCACTCCCCGGTGCCGGGGGTCAACGCCAAGGGCGCCTGCATCGGCCCCATGGGTCAGCGGGTGCGCGCGGTGATGGCCGAGCTGCAGGGCGAGAAGATCGACATCGTCGACTACGACGAGGACCCCGCGTCCTTCGTGGCGGCGGCCCTGTCGCCCGCCCGGGTGACCTCGGCCACGGTGGTCGACACCCGGACCAAGCAGGTGCGCGTGGTGGTCCCCGACTACCAGCTGTCGCTCGCCATCGGTCGCGAGGGACAGAACGCCCGCCTCGCCAACCGGCTGACCGGCTGGAAGATCGACATCCGGGCCGACACCGAGGAGCAGGTCGAGCACGGGGCTGCGGCCACGTCGCCCGACGCCAGCGTGTAGAGTGAAGGGTCGGACCGGAGTCGACCTCCCGGTGCGGACGGGTTCGCCTGTGCGCACCTGCGTGGGGTGTCGGCGACGGGACGAGCAGGCCGCGCTGCTGCGGCTGGTGGCTCGTCGGGACGAGGCCGGATCGTGGACGGTCGTCCCGGACGAACGCCGACGTCTCCCGGGGCGTGGTGCCTACGTGCACCGACACACCGGGTGTGTCGAGTCCGCCGTGGCTCGCCGCGCCGTCGTCCGTGCCCTGCGCCTCACGGCGCCGGTGGCGGTCGACCTCGCGGAGGTCCTGCGGCACTCGACCGAGCAGCGCGGATGAAGGACCTCGCCGGACCGACCGGTCCGGTGAGACGCACGACGGGCGGGCTACGGCCTGTCATCGAGGACACCGGAAGCGGGTTTGACGCTGATGAGCACCCGATGAGTACTCAGCGATGAGCACCCACCAGCAGTAGTCGCGACCTCCCCGAGCGGGCTCGGTCGTGGCGCCAGACACCAAGGAGACACCACACCGTGCCAAAGCTCAGGGTTTACGAGCTCGCCAAGGAGCTCGGGGTCGAGAGCAAGGAGCTGCTCGCCCACCTGAAGGACCAAGGAGAGTTCGTGAGGTCGGCGTCGTCGACCATCGAACCCCCTGTCGTTCGCAAGATCCGGGAGAACCCGCCTGCGGGATCCGGACCCAAGACCAGGACGCCGGACCGGGCGTCGTCCGCCAAGCCGGCGGCGTCCTCCGCCCCCAAGCCCGGCCCCGCCCGCAGCGGTACCTCCGCTGCGGCCGCGGAGAAGGCCGACTCCCCGACGCCGGCGGCCCCCGAGGCCACCCCGGCGCCCCGGGAGAGCGCGCCGACCGCTCCGGAGCGGTCTGCCCCCGAGCCGTCCGCGCCGGAGCAGTCGGCGCCGGACCGGTCCGCGCCGGAGCCCGGGCCCCAGGCCCCGACACCGCAGGCGCCCACGCCGCAGGCGCCGGCCGCCAAGGCGACCCCGAAGTCCCCGCGGCCCGGTGCCAAGCCGGGCCCGCGCCCGGGCAACAACCCCTTCAGCTCCAACCAGGGCATGGGGCAGTCCCGCGACCGCCGCGGCGGTGGCCAGGGAGATCGCGGCGGTTCGCCGCGCCCGGGCAACAACCCGTTCGCCACCAGCCAGGGGATGCCCCGTCCTGGAGGTACGCGTGGTGCTGAGCGTCCCGGTGGCCGTCAGGGTGCCGGTGCGGCCGGGCCCCGCCCCGGCGGCCCGCGCCCCAACCCGGGCATGATGCCGGCCCAGGCTGCCGTGCCCCGTCCCGGTGAGCGTCCCGCCCGCGGCGGTGGCCGTGGTCGCCCCGGTGGGGGCGGACCCGGCGGTCCCGGTGGCCCCGGTGGCTTCCGCGGCCCCGGTGGGGGACGCGGAGGCGGTCCCCGCGGCCGTGGTGGCACGGCGGGTGCCTTCGGACGAGGCGGCGGGAAGGTCCGCGGTCGCAAGTCGAAGCGGGCCAAGCGCCAGGAGTTCGAGCAGATGCAGGCGCCGGCCATCGGCGGCGTCAACGTGCCCCGTGGCAACGGCGCGACGATCACCGTGCGCCGAGGTGCCTCGCTGACCGACTTCGCCGACAAGATCAACGTCGACCCCGCGTCGCTGGTGACCGTCCTCTTCCACCTCGGTGAGATGGCGACGGCCACCCAGTCGTTGGACGAGGACACCTTCGGTGTGCTCGGCGCGGAGCTGGACTACACCATCCGGGTCGTGTCGCCGGAGGAGGAGGAGCGCGAGCTGCTCAGCTCCTTCAACATCGACCTCGAGGCCGAGGCGGACGCCGAGTCCGACGAGGACCTCGAGGCCCGCCCCCCGGTCGTCACGGTCATGGGCCACGTCGACCACGGCAAGACGCGCCTGCTGGACGCCATCCGGCAGGCCGACGTGGGCGGGGACGAGGCCGGCGGCATCACCCAGCACATCGGCGCATACCAGGTCCGCACCCAGCACGAGGGGCAGGAGCGCGCGATCACCTTCATCGACACCCCGGGTCACGAGGCGTTCACCGCCATGCGTGCCCGTGGTGCGAAGGTGACCGACATCGCCATCCTCGTCGTCGCCGCGGACGACGGCGTGATGCCGCAGACGATCGAGGCGCTCAACCACGCGCAGGCGGCCGACGTGCCGATCGTGGTCGCGGTCAACAAGATCGACGTCGACGGCGCGGACGCGGCCAAGGTGCGCGGTCAGCTGACCGAGTACAACCTCATCGCCGAGGAGTACGGCGGGGAGACGATGTTCGTCGACGTGTCGGCGAAGAACCAGCTCAACATCGACGACCTGCTGGACGCCGTCCTGCTGACGGCCGACGCGGCGCTGGACCTCCGGGCCAACCCGGACAAGGACGCCCGCGGCGTGGCCATCGAGGCCAACCTCGACAAGGGCCGGGGTGCGGTCGCGACCGTCCTGGTCCAGCAGGGCACCCTCCGGGTCGGTGACGCCATCGTCTCCGGCGGCAGCCACGGACGCGTCCGGGCCATGCTCGACGAGCACGGCAACAACGTCGACGAGGCCACTCCCTCACGTCCGGTCCAGGTGCTCGGGATGGACACGGTGGCCCGCGCGGGCACCACCTTCGTGGTGGCGCCCGACGACCGGACCGCCCGGCAGATCGCCGAGAAGCGCGAGGCTGCCGACCGGCAGGCCGCGCTGGCGAAGTCCCGCAAGCGGATCAGCCTGGAGGACCTCAACCAGGCCCTCGCGCAGGGCAAGGTCGAGACCCTCAACCTCATCCTCAAGGGTGACGTGTCGGGGTCCGTGGAGGCCCTGGAGGACGCGCTGCTGCAGATCGACGTCGGTGACGAGGTCGACCTGCGCATTATCGACCGAGGGGTCGGCGCGATCACGATGAACAACATCAACCTCGCGGTCGCCTCCGACGCGGTCATCCTCGGCTTCAACGTCCGGGCCGAGGGGCAGAACGCCGACTACGCCGACCGCGAGGGCGTGGAGATCCGCTACTACTCGGTGATCTACCAGGCCATCGAGGACATCGAGAACGCCCTCAAGGGGATGCTCAAGCCCGAGTACGAAGAGGTCGAGACCGGGACGGCGGAGGTCCGCGAGATCTTCCGCAGCTCCAAGTTCGGCAACGTGGCGGGCTGCCTCGTGCGCAGCGGCGAGATGCGCCGCGGCGCCAAGGCCCGCATCACCCGCAACGGGGTCGTCATCACCGAGGGCCTGCAGATCGCCGGCCTGCGGCGGTTCAAGGACGACGTCACCGAGGTCCGCGAGGGCTTCGAGTGCGGTGTCAACCTGGGGTCGTTCAACGACCTGCAGCCGGACGACCTCATCACCACCTACGAGATGCGGGAGATCCCCCGCACCTGAGGGTGACCAGACGGACGACGAGGCCGGTCCCGCGCCCCAGGGCGCAGGACCGGCCTCGTCGCTCGGCACGACCGGCTCCGTAGGATGGGCCGGCCCCGCTACCCGGTCGGGGAAGGCCCGACAGCCCGAGGAGGACGACATGGCAGACCAGGCGCGCGCACGGCGCATCGCCGAGCGGACCAAGCAGCTGGTGACCCAGGGACTGTCCCAGGTGGTCAAGGACGAGCGGGTCGGCTTCGTGACGATCACCGACGTCCGGGTGACCGGCGACCTGCAGCACGCCAGCGTCTTCTACACCGTGCTCGGCAGCGACGAGGACCGCGAGGTGGCGGCGGAGATCCTCCAGACCTACCGGGGACGGCTGCGCAGCTTCGTCGGCAAGGGCCTGGGCATCCGCCTCACGCCGACCGTGGAGTTCATCCTGGACGCGCTGCCCGAGGACGCCCAGCACATGGACGAGCTGCTCCAGGAGGTGGCGCGCCGCGACGCCGAGCTCGCCGCCGGGCGCCAGGAGTCGGGCTACGCCGGCGAGGCCGACCCCTACCGCAAGCCGCGGGCCGCCGAGGACGACGAGGGGTCCTCCGGCGCATGAGCAGCCCGCAGCGGGCGCCCTTCGTCGGTGACGGCCTGCTCGTCGTGGACAAGCCCGCGGGGTGGACCAGCCACGACGTCGTCGCCCGGGCCCGCCGGCTGTGCGGGACCCGCAAGGTCGGCCATGCCGGCACGCTCGACCCCATGGCGACCGGGGTGCTCGTCCTGGGTGTCGGACGGGGCACCAAGCTGCTCACCTTCCTCGTGGGCAGCGACAAGGCCTACACGGCCACCGTGCGTCTGGGCCAGGCCACCCTCACCGACGACGCCGAGGGCGAGGTCGTCTCGGCCGCGGACGCCTCGGGCCTGTCCGAGGAGCAGATCGCCGCCGCGGTGCGGGACCTCACGGGCGACCTCGAGCAGGTGCCCAGCGCCGTGAGCGCCATCAAGGTCCGGGGGGAGCGCTCCTACGCGCGGGTGCGCTCCGGCCAGGACGTGCAGCTGGCTGCCCGGCCCGTGCGCGTCGCCCGCTTCGACGTGGGCCAGGTCCGTCGGGAGGGTCGGACGGTGGACCTGGACGTCGAGGTCGAGGTCTCCTCGGGGACCTACGTCCGCGCGCTCGCCCGCGACCTCGGTGCCGCCCTCGGGGTCGGCGGCCACCTCACCGCCCTGCGACGGACGCGGGTGGGCGGGCTCCGGATCGAGGAGGCCAGCCCGCTCGAGGAGCTGGCCCTCGACGGGGCGGTGGCCCGGCACCTCGTCCCGCTCGCCGACGCCGCCCGCGCCACCCTCACCGCCCGGCTCCTCGACGACGCCGAGGCGCGGGAGCTCGGCCACGGTCGACGCATACCCTCCGAGCAGCCCGGACGGACCGCACCCGTGGCGGCGTTCGCCCCGGACGGGCACCTGGTGGCGGTGCTCGACGAGTCCCGCGAGCAGGCGAGGGCGCACGTGGTCCTGGCCCCTGCCGGGTCCGGTTAGAGTGACGCCCGTGCATCGCTGGACCAGCCTGGAGGACCTCCCGGACGACCTCGGCCCGACCGTGGCGACCCTCGGCAACTTCGACGGCGTCCACCTCGGCCACCAGGCCGTGCTGCGCACGGTCACCGACCTGGCCCGGGAGCGGGGCGTCCCGGCGGTCGCCGTCACCTTCGACCCGCACCCGGTCGCCGTGCTGCACCCGGAACGGGCGCCGCGGGAGATCGTCGGGCTGGAGCACCGTCTGCAGCTGCTGGAGGAGGCGGGCCTCGACGGGGTGGTCGTCATCGAGTTCACCAAGGAGTACGCCCGGCTCCTGCCGGAGGACTTCGTGGTCGAGACCTTCGTCGACGGCCTGCAGGCCGAGGTGGTCGTGGTCGGCCAGGACACGCGGTTCGGGCTGCACAACTCCGGGGACGTCGCCACCATGCGCCAGCTGGGGGAGCTGCACGGCTTCGACGTCGTCGTGCAGCACACGGCAGGGGCCCTGGCGGACGGCCGGCGCACGTGGTCCTCGACCGCGCTGCGGCAGGCCATCGCCGACGGCGACGTGGCCCTGGCCGCCCAGATCACCGACCGCCCCCACCGGGTGTCCGGCACCGTGGTGCACGGGCACCACCGCGGCCGGCAGCTCGGCTACCCCACGGCCAACCTGGGCCCGGACCGGGTGGGCATGGTGCCGGCCGACGGCGTCTACGCCGGGTGGCTGGAGCGGCCCGAGGTCGACCCCCGGGACCCCGACCGGAGACTGCCGGCAGCCATCTCCGTCGGGACCAACCCGACCTTCGACGACGTCGACGACCGGACGGTCGAGGCCTACGTCCTGGACCGCACCGACCTCGACCTCTACGGCGAGCTCGTCAGCGTGGACTTCCTGGCCCGGCTGCGGGGCAACGTCCGGTTCGACTCCGTCGAGGAGCTCACCGAGCAGATGGCGCGCGACGTGGACCGGAGCCGCGCCCTGCTCGCGGGGGACTGACCGCTCCGTGCGGGAGCGCTACCTCCGCACGGACTGGGCCCCCTTCGTGGCAGGGCTCGGGCTGAGCCTCGTGGGTGCCGTCCTCATCTGGTCGGCGACCCACGAGTGGGCCGGGACGGCCCTGGCGGTGCGTCACCTGGTCAACACCCTCGTCGGCGTGGCGGTGGGCCTCGCGGTCATCGCCCTGGACGTGCGCTGGCTCCGCGCCGCGGCGCCCTGGGTCTACCTCGCGGGACTGGCCGGCCTCGTGCTCGTCCTCACCCCCGTGGGGCAGACGGTCAACGGGTCTCGGTCCTGGCTGTTCCTGCCCGGCGGATTCTCGCTGCAGCCCGCCGAGCTCGCCAAGATCGGTCTGGTGGTGGGGCTGGCGATGATCCTGGCCGAGGGCCGCGACCCCTACCGCCGCCCGGGGTGGCGGGAGGTGCTCCCTGCCTGGGTGCTGGCGGCCGTGCCCGTCGCCCTCATCATGCTGCAGCCCGACCTCGGCAGCGGCCTCGTCCTGGGCGTCCTCACCCTCGTCGTCGTCGCGACCTCCGGGGCCTCCTGGCGGTGGAGCGCGGCGGCGGCGGTGGTGGCGTGCGCCGCGGTCGTCGCGGCCATCCGGATCCCGCTGCTGGACCCCTACCAGGTGGACCGTCTGCTGGCCTTCCGCGACCCGGGCCTGGACCCCGAGGGCATCGGCTACCAGACGAGGCAGGCCCGGCTGGCGATCGGCTCCGGAGGGTGGTCGGGCACGGGTCTCGGCGAGGGACCCCAGACGCAGGGCGGGTTCATCCCCTTCCAGTACACCGACTTCATCTTCTCGGTGGCCGGGGAGGAGCTGGGCTTCGTCGGTGCGGTCGGCCTGCTGGTGCTGCTGGGCTTCCTCGTGGTCCGCGGGCTGGTGGTCGCACTGCGGTGCGAGGAACCCTTCGGACGCCTGCTCGCGGTCGGCGTCGCGTCGTGGTTCGGCTTCCAGATCTTCGAGAACGTCGGGATGAACCTGGGGCTCATGCCGGTCACCGGGCTGCCCCTGCCGTTCCTGTCCTACGGGGGGTCGTCGATGCTGGCCTGCTGGGTGGCGCTGGGGCTGCTGGCCTGCGCCAGCGGGCGGGACCGGGCGGCGCGTCCGTCTTGGCCGCCCCGGTCGAACCTGCCAAGATGAGCATCCGCAGGACCATACGACTTGAGGAGTTGCCGTGGCCCGTCTCACCGATGAGCAGCCAGATCTCGCCCTGATCGAGAACCGTGTCCCCAGTGTCGGGCACCTCTTCCGGGACCGGGTCGCCGCCACGCCGGACGCCGACGCCTTCCTCTACCCCGAGGGCCAGTCGTGGCCCACCCTCACCTGGGCGCAGACCGGGGACCGGGCCTACGCCCTCGCCGCCGGTCTGGTCGAGTTCGGCGTGCAGCCGGAGGAGCGGGTGGCGCTCGCGTGCTCGACCCGCATCGAGTGGGTCCTGGTCGACCTGGCGGTCATGTGCGCCGGGGCGGCCACGACGACGATCTATCCCACCACCCTGTCCCAGGACGTCGCCTTCATCATCACCGACTCCGGCAGCCGGGTGGTCGTGGCCGAGGACGACGAGCAGGTGGCCAAGGTGCTCGAGCACCGGGCCGAGCTGGGCGCCGTGCTCAAGATCGTCGTCATCGACGGGTCGGGCGACGGCGGTGACATCATCACGCTGGCCGAGCTGGAGGAGCTGGGGCGGCGCCGGCTCGAGTCCGAGCCCGGGGTGGTCGACGCGCGCATCGACGCGCTCACCCCGGAGCACCTCGCGACGATCATCTACACCTCCGGCACGACCGGACGGCCCAAGGGCGTCCGGCTGCCCCACTCGGCGTGGACCTACGAGGGCGCCGGCGTGGACGCCGTCCACCTGCTGGGCCCGGACGACCTGCAGTACCTCTGGCTCCCGCTGGCCCACGTCTTCGGCAAGTGCCTCCTCGTCCTGCCCCTCCAGATGGGGTTCCCGACGGCCGTGGACGGCCGGGTCGACAAGATCGTCGAGAACCTCGCCGTCGTCCGGCCGACCTTCATGGGCGCGGCTCCCCGCATCTTCGAGAAGGCCTACGGCCGCATCACCACCATGATGGCCGACGAGGGCGGCGTGAAGCAGAAGCTGTTCACCTGGGCCGGCGGGGTCGGCAGGGAGGTCGCCGAGATCCGCGCCTCCGGGGGTGAGCCGGCCGGTCTGCTCAAGGCCAAGCACGCGGTCGCCGACAAGCTCGTGCTCTCCAAGATCCGGGAGCGCTTCGGCGGACGCATCCGCTTCTTCATCTCCGGCTCGGCCGCGCTCAACCACGACATCGCCCGATGGTTCGACGCGATGGGGCTCACCATCATCGAGGGCTACGGCCTCACCGAGTCCAGCGCCGCCTCGATCGTCAACCGCCCGCGTCCCGGGGTCAACAAGATCGGCACCGTGGGCTGGCCGCTGCCCGGCACCGAGGTGCGGATCGCCGACGACGGGGAGCTGCTCATGCGTGGCCCCGGGGTCATGACCGGCTACCACCAGAACGACGAGGCGACGGCGGAGGCGCTGCAGGACGGCTGGCTCGCGACGGGTGACATCGCCGAGATCGACGAGGACGGCTACGTCCGGATCACCGACCGCAAGAAGGACCTCTTCAAGACGTCCGGCGGCAAGTACGTCGCGCCCTCGCGCATCGAGTCCCTGTTCAAGGGCATCTGCCCCTACGCCAGCCAGCTCATCGTCGAGGGGGACGGCCGCAACTTCGTGTCCGCGCTCATCACGCTCGACCACGACGCCATCACGGCCTGGGCGGCCAAGAACGGCATGGCGGGGGACAGCTACGCCCAGATCGTCACCTCGCAGGCCGCGCGGGAGATGGTGCAGCACCACGTCGACCAGCTCAACGAGCAGCTCGCCCGGCACGAGCAGGTCAAGCAGTTCCACATCCTGGACCACGACCTGTCGATCGAGGACGGGGACCTGACGCCGAGTATGAAGCTCAAGCGGCGCGCGGTGACGGCGAAGTACAAGGACGAGCTGGACGCGTTCTACACCGGCTGACCGTCGTGGTCCGGCGCCGCCCGCGGGCGGCGCCGGACCACGACGGAGCCGCCTCGGTGCGACGGGCCGGCCCCGGCGGGTCAGCCGTGGAGGGTCCGGACCAGCTCGCGGTAGCGCTCCACCACGTGCGTGGCGTGCTCGGAGGGCCTGGCCTCCAGCTGCGCCGACGTGGGGACCGGCCAGTCCGGCAGCTCGCCACCCCGCAGCGTCCACGCCGCCTGCCGGGCGGCCCCGAGGGCGACGTACTCGCGCGCCTCGGGCACGACGACCGGGACCCCCAGCAGGTCGGCCGCGATCTCGCGGACCGCGCGGGAGGCGACGGCGCCCCCGATGAGGTGGATGCGCTCGACGGTGACGCCCTCCCGGGCCAGCGAGTCGACCCCGGCCCCCACACCGAGCAGCATGCCCTCGACCATGGCGCGGGCGAGGTTGGCCGGGGTGAGGTTGTCCCGGGTGAGGCCGGACAGCGTGCCCGTGGCGTCGGGCAGGTTCGGGGTCCGCTCCCCGTCCAGGTAGGGCAGCAGGGTCAACCCGCCAGCGCCCAGCTCCGCCTGCAGGGCGAGGGTCTCCAGTCCGGCCAGGTCGGTGCCGAGGGCGCGCGCCCCGGCGGTCAGCACGCGGGCCGCGTTGAGGGTGCAGACGAGGGGCAGGTAGGTGCCGGTGGCATCGGCGTAGGACGCCACCTCCCCGGTCGCGTCGTGGCTGGGGGAGTCGTGGCGTGCGAAGGCGGTGCCGCTCGTGCCGAGCGACATGACCACGTCCCCCGGCCGGAGGCCGAGACCGAGGGCGGCAGCGGCGTTGTCGCCCGTGCCGGGCCCCAGGACCATGCCGTCCTGGGTGCGGCCCGCCTCCTCGTGCGGCTCCAGCACCTGCGGCAGCTCCAGGTCGCGGTCGACGGCCAGGCGCAGCAGCTCCCGGTCGTAGTGGCCCGTCGCCGCGTCGAAGTAGCCGGTGCCCGAGGCGTCCCCACGGTCCGTCACCCAGTCCTCACCCGAGCCGCCCCGGCGGCGCAGGATCTGACCGGTGAGCCAGTCGTGCGGGAGCACGCAGGTGCGGGCCCGGGCGAACACCTCGGGCTCCTGGGCGGCGCTCCAGCGCAGCTTGCTCACGGTGATGGCCGCCAGCGGGACGACCCCCACCCGGTCCGCCCAGGCCTGCGCGCCGCCCAGCTCCTGCACGAGGTCCCTGGCGGCGTGCGCCGAGCGCGTGTCGTTCCACAGCAGGGCCGGACGCACGACGGCGTCCTCCTCGTCGAGGAGCACCATCCCGTGCTGCTGACCCCCCACGGACAGCGCTGCGACGTCCTCCAGCAGGCCGCCGGAGGTGGCCTCCTCGAAGGCGGTCCACCAGTGCTCCGGGTCGACCTCGGTGCCCGAGGGGTGCGTACCGCGCCCCTCGCGGAGGACCTCTCCGGTGTCGGCGTCGCAGACGACGACCTTGCAGGACTGCGTCGAGGTGTCGACCCCGGCGACGAGGGTGCGGTCAGTTCCAGTCACGGTCCTCCAGCGTGGTGCGTGCTCCCACCTCGTGCAACCGCTGAAGGAAGTGGCGGTAGGCGGACGCGAACCGCTCGTCGTGGCGCAGGTCGCCGAAGAAGGTCTCGTCCTCGAGGAAGGCCAGCGGCTCCTCGTCCTGCCGTGCGGCCGCGGCCATCACCCGGTCCCGGTGGCGGTCCACCACCTCGATCGGCTCGCCCTGCTCGTCCACGCCCTCGGCATACCGGGCCCAGGAGGCGACGACGAGGGCCGACCGGTCGATGGAGCCGTCGTGCTCCAGGTTGTGCCGGATGACCGGCACCAGCCACTTGGGGATGCGGTCGCTGCTCTCGGCGCAGAGGCGGGCGAGGGTGTCCCGCACCTCGGGGTTGGCGAACCGCTCGACCAGGGTGCGCCGGTAGTCGGAGAGGTCGACGTCCGGCACCTCGGGGAGGGTGGGGGACCCCTCGTGCTCCATGTAGCCCAGCAGGAACTCCTCGAACAGCGGGTCCTGCGCCACCTCGTGGGCGTAGCGGTAGCCCGCGAGGTAGCCGAGGTAGCACAGCGCCTGGTGGCTGGCGTTCAGCAGCCGGAGCTTCATGAGCTCGTAGGGGACGACGTCGTCGACGACCTGGACCCCGACCTCCTCGAAGGCGGGCCGCCCGGTGGGGAAGTGGTCCTCGAGGACCCACTGGGTGAACGGCTCGCACACCACCGGCCAGGCGTCCTCGATGCCGAAGCGCTCGGCCAGGGCGTCGATGTCCTCCTGGCTGGTGACGGGGGTGATCCGGTCCACCATCGCGTTGGGGAAGGACACGTGCTCGGTGATCCAGTCGGCGAGCGGGTCGCCGGTGCGGTTCTCGTCCTGCATCCGCGCGAAGGAGGTGATCATCTGGCTGGCCACGTCGCCGTTGCCCGGGAGGTTGTCGCAGGACATGACGGTGAACGGCTCCACGCCGGCGTCCCTGCGGCGGCGCAGCGCTTCGGTGATGAAGCCGAACGCGCTGCGCGGGTCCTGCTGCGGCGCCTCGATGTCGGCCTGGAGGGACTCGTCGGCCGGGTCGAACTCACCGGTGACCTGGTTGACGTGGTAGCCGCCCTCGGTGATCGTCAGACTGACGATCCGGACGTCCGGGTCGGTCATCCGGGCCAGGACCGCCTCGGGGTCGTCCGGAGCGAAGAGGTAGGCCGACATCGCCCCGATGACGCGGGGCTCCAGAGCGCCGTCGGGGTGCTTCACCACGAGGGTGTAGAGGCAGTCCTGGGCGGCCATGGCGTCCCGCATCCGGGCGTCGCCGGGCATCGTGCCGACCCCGACGACCGACCACCCCAGGTGCTCCTCGGGGGCCTCCTCCATGAGCCGGTCGAGATACATCGCCTCGTGCGCGCGGTGGAAGCCACCGACGCCGAAGTGCACGATGCCGGGCCGGAGGGCGGACCGGTCGTAGGTCGGGCGTGCCACGTCCTCGGGCAGCCCCGGCAGGGTCTCCTCGCTGAGCTTCATGGTCGACATTCTCCCGGTCACTTGACGGCGCCCATCGACAGGCCCTGCACGAGCTTGTCCTGGGCCGCGAACCCGGCCGCCAGGACCGGCAGCGAGACGACGAAGGACGCCGCGCAGACCTGGGCCAGGAACAGACCCTGGCTGGTGACGAAGCTGGTCAGGAAGACGGGTGCGGTCCCGGCCACGGTGCCCGTCAGCACCCGGGCCAGCAGAAGCTCGTTCCAGCTGAAGATGAAGCAGATGAGCGCTGCCGCGGCGATCCCGGGCATGACGACTGGGGCGATCACCTCCCGCAGGGTGCGCAACAGGCCGGCGCCGTCGATCTGCGCCGCCTCGAGCATCTCGACCGGCACCTCGGACAGGAAGGACTGCAGCATCCAGATCGCGATGGGCAGGTTCATCGTGGTGTACAGCAGGATCAGCAGCCACACCGTGTCGAGCAGCCCCACCTGGACGGCGAACAGGTAGATCGGCAGGAGCCCGGCCACGAGGGGGAGGAACTTGGTGGACAGGAAGAAGAACATCACGTCGGTCCACCGCTTCACCGGCCGGATCGACAGCGCGTAGGCCGCGGGGAGCGCCAGCACGATGACCAGGATCGTGGACACCACGCTGGCGGTGAGCGAGTTGAGCAGCGGCGGCCACGGATCTGCCCCGAAGAAGCTGCGGTAGCCCTCGAGGCTCAGCGGGGCGAAGAAGCTCGGCGGGTTGGTCGCCGCGTCGGTCTCGGCGTGGAGGGACGTGAGGACCATCCAGAGCACGGGCGCCACGAAGAGCAGCCCTACCGCCCAGGCGAGGACACCCAGACCGGCGTTGCTGCGCCGGCCCCTCGAGCGGTTGCGGTCGGTCTCGGAGCGACGCCTCGGCGCCCGCGCCTCGGTCCGCTCACCCGGCGGCGTGGGGCCGACGTCCTCGTTCGTGGTGCTCATCAGGACTCCTCCTTGAACATGCTGAAGACGGTGCGCAGCGCCAGGATGCCGATGATGATGGTGCCCAGGACGGTGACGACACCGGCCGCTGACGCCCGCCCGTAGTCCTGGCCCACGTAGAACGTCTGGTAGATGAAGTACGGGAGGTTGGCCGTGCCCAGCCCGCCCTGGGTGATGGTGAAGACGTGGTCGAAGGCCTGCACGATGTAGATCGCTCCCAGCAGGGTGGACAGCTCGAGGTAGCGGCGCAGGTGCGGCAGTGTCATGTGGGTGAAGATCTGCCAGTTGTTGGCCCCGTCGAGCCGGGCCGCCTCGATCACGTCCAGCGGCCGCGACTGCAGACCCGCCAGCAGGATCAGCATCATGAACGGCGTCCACTGCCACACCAGCGAGACGATGATGGAGGGCAGCGGATAGGTGCTGATCCAGTCCGGTTGGGGTGCGTCGGCCCCGAGCACGAGCGTGAGCAGTCCGTTGAGGAGGCCGTACTCGGGGTTGTACAACGCGTGCTTCCACAGCAGCGCCGCAGCGATCGGCACGACGAGGAACGGGGTGATCATCATCGTGCGCACGATGCCGCGTCCCAGGAACTTGCGGTCCAGGAGCAGGGCGATGGCCAGTCCGAGCACCAGGCTGAGCAGGACGATCGAGACGGTGAGGATGACCGTGGCGACGACGGCCTCCCGGGTGTTGGTGTCGGTGAACACCCGCACGAAGTTGTCGAAGCCGGTGAACCCGATGTCGTCCGGGTAGTAGGCGTTCCAGTTCATGAACGAGATGACGATCGTCGCCGCGAACGGCAGCTGCGTCATCACGATCACGAAGACGAGGGCCGGGAGCAGGGGCGCGCGTCGTGCCCACGCACCCGCCTTCTTCATGGTCTGGGAAGGCTGCCCCGCGGCGGTCCCCGGCGCCTTCCGCCCGGCGGTGGTCTGGGTGCTCATGAGTCCTCCCGGGCGCGGTAGATCTCGGCGATGTCCTCGGCCAGTTCCTGACCCTGGTCCAACGCCTCGTCGACACTCAGCCGGCCGGCGATCGCGGAGCTGATGTCCTGGCTGATCTGGGTCCCCATGGCCGGGAACTCGGGCATCGCGAGGAACTGGATGCCGGGGACCGGGCTCGGCTCGACGCCGGCGTTCTCCGGGTCGGCCTCCTGGATGGCCCGCAGCGTCGGCTCGGCGAAGGCCGAGGCGACCTCGAGGTAGTCCTCGTTCTCGTACGTCGACGCACGCTTGCCGGCGGGCACGCTGGTCCAGCCGAGCTCCTCACCGACCAGCTCCTCGTACTCCTGGCTGGAGGCCCAGGAGATGAACTCCCATGCCTCCTCCTGCTTCTCGCTCGCCGCCTGGATCCCCCAGGACCATGCGTAGAGCCATCCCGAGCTGTCGGTCTCCACGACCGGAGCGGGGGCGTAGCCCAGCAGTCCCTGCACCGGTGAGCCCTCGGCCTCCAGGGAGCCGGCAGCCGAGGTGGCGTCGTACCACATGGCCGTGTTGCCCTGCGTCAGGTTGTTCAGGCACTCGGTGAAGCCGGACTGGGCTGCGCCGCTCTGCCCGTGCTCCTGCACGAGGTCGACGTAGAAGGTGACGGCCTCGGTGAACTCGGGGGCGTTGACACGTGCCTCCCAGTCGACCGTGAAATAGTTGCCACCGAACGTGTTGACCACCGTGGTCAGCGGCGCCATCACCTGGCCCCACCCCGGGAGCCCGCGAAGGCAGATGCCGGCCATGCCCGGCTCGGCCCCGTCCAGCTGGGCCGCGAGCTCGGCCACCTCCGGCCAGGTCGGCTGCTCCGGCATCGTCAGTCCCTCGGCCTCCAGGATGTCCTTGCGGTACATGAGGAACGAGGACTCACCGTAGAACGGCTGCCCGTAGACCTGACCCTCGTAGGACAGCGAGGTCTCCAACGAGTCCAGGATGTCCTCCTGGTCGTAGTCCTCGTCGGCGGCGATGAAGTCGTCCATGGGGACGATCCACCCGGCCCCTGCATAGATCGGGATCTCGAAGTTGCTGAGGGACGCGACGTCGTACTGGCCCGCCTGGGAGGAGAACTCCTGGCTGATGTTGGCCCGGACGTCGTTCTCGGGCAGCGCGGTGAAGTTGACCGCGATGCCGGTCTCGGCGGTGAAGTGCTCCGCGGTCAGCGCCTGGAGGTCCACCATCTGTGGGTTGTTGACCATCAGCACGTTGATACTGCTGTCGCCACCACCCACCCCTCCTCCCCAACCACCGGCACAGCCCGCGGCCGCCAGGGCCACGGTCGTCGAGGTGATGACGACCAGCGTCCTCGCTGGTCCGTGGTTCCTGGGCACAGGCCGCCTCCCGGGTCGGTCACGCTCATGCGAGCGCGCGATCGTGCACATACGAGTATCCTCAGTGAAACGCGCACACCCGCGCTTGTCAAGGACGTGGACCTCACGCGTCCGACCCGGGAGAATGGTCCTCCCACCGTCCGCCCGATCCTCGGGTCGTTCCACCAGCAGGAGGTATGTCGTGCCCGTCCGGGAGGAGCGTGACCTCACCCTGGCCGTCGCCGTGGCCCGCCGGCACTACGAGCAGCGGCAGGCCAAGACGGACATCGCCGAGGCGCTCGGGATCAGCCGGTTCAAGGTGGCGCGTCTGCTCGACCTCGCGCACGAGGCGGGGGTGGTGCGCATCGAGATCGTCGAGCCTGACGACCGGGACGGCCGGCTGGCCGAGGAGCTGCGCGCGCGCTTCTCGCTCGAGCACGCCCTGGTGGCCCCCGTCTCCTCCACCGCCCTGGACGTCCGGGCCGAGCTGGGACGGGCCGCGGCCGGCCTCCTCGGCCGGGTCCTGCGGCCCGACGACGTCCTGGGGCTCCCCTGGAGCCGTGCGGTGCACGACATGGTCTACGCGCTGCAGTCCCTGCCCCCCGTGGAGATCGTGCAGCTCAGCGGTGCCCTGGTGGGCATCAGCGAGGACTCCAGCGCGGTGGACCTGGTCCGGCGCGCGGGCCGCATGTCCGGGGGAGGGCGCCAGATGTTCTTCGCCCCGCTCGTCATGCCGGACGCGGCCGCCGCCGAGGCGGTGCGGCGTGACCCGGCGGTGAGCGGGACGCTCGCGGCCGCCGACCAGGTGACCGTCGCCGTGGTCGGGGTGGGCGCCTGGGCCGAGGGCCAGTCCACGATCTACGACGCGGTCGACGTGGAGTGCCGCGACCGGGTGGCCGAGGCCGGGGTCGTCGGGGAGGCCGTGGGGGCCTGCTTCGACGCGCGGGGCGAGCTGGTGCGCACCTGCCTCTCGGAGCGCCTCATCGCGCTCTCGCCCGAGCAGCTGCGCGGCATCGACCGGGTCCTCGCCGTGGCCCACGGCGAGGGCAAGGTCGAGGCCCTGCGCGCCGCGATGTCCGGGGACCTCATCAACGGGCTGGTCACCACCTACGACACGGCTCAGGCGCTGCTCGGCCGGGCCTGAGCCGGGACGCGGTCACGCTGCGGCGACGCCGTCGTCGGGGTCGCCCGGGTCCCCGGGGGGCATCCGCCAGGCGGCGAGGGCGGCCGGCACCGCCAGGACGGCGCACGCCCCGGTCACGACCGGCGTGAGCTCGAGGTGCAGGCTGAGGACCCCGACCGTCGCGAGGGTCACCAGGAAGCCGACCTCGCCGGCCACCCCCGCCATCGAGGTGACGGTCGCGCGCGTGCGGCTGCTCGGCCCGAGGGCGTGCTGGAGGCGGGCGTCGCCCGCCACGTAGAGGCTGCTGGCCAGCGCGTACCCGAGGCCCAACGACCCCGCGCCCGCCCACCCTGATCCCGCGGCACCGAGGGCCAGGAGCGCCCCGGCGAGCAGCACCAGGGCGGCGTGCCGCCCGCCGGTGAGCAGGGCGACCCGGTCGCTGAGCGAGGTCCCCAGGGCCTCGAGGAGGACGATCCCGGCCATGACGAGGGCGACGCGGCCCACCGGGGCCCCGTCGTCGGCGAGCAGCAGCGGGAAGTACTCGTCGACGCCGACGAGGGTGACGACGGCGGCATACCCCAGCAGGACCCGACGCACGGGGCCGGCCGCGCGCGCCTGGGCGAGCCCCTCGCGCAGGGTGGCCGCCCAGCCCTGCGGGGTCCGCTCCTGCGGACGTGGGTCGGGCGCGGGGTCCACCGCCCGTGGTGACGTCGGGTGGGGCGGTGCGGACGGCCCCGGGGGGCCGGGTGTGCCGCGGCGGGCCGGACGCGGCAGCCGCAGGGTCACCCCGACGTGGAGGACCGCGACGGCCACGCTGACCGCCCCCACGAGGGCGTACCCGCCCAGCTGGTGCAGCGGCGCGGCCGCCGCGATCGCCACGGCCATGAGCAGCAGGGCGACGCTCTCCGCGCGTGCCTTGACCCGGGCGTACCTGCTGCTCCGTCCGTGCGCCGCGAGCTGCTCGAAGAGGTAGGCCTCCCAGGTGCCCGAGTGCAGGGCGTCCGAGCACGACCACAGGACGAAACCGAGGAGGAAGCCCCAGAAGCCCGGCCACACCATCCAGGTGGCGAACGCCGCGACGTAGACGACGCCCGAGACGAGGAGCACCGTGCGGCGGTCGAGCAGGTCCGCCCAGGCCCCCGAGGGCACCTCCAGCACGAAGGCGCTCAGCGACCACACCGCGAGCAGCACCGAGATCTGGGCGGTGCTGAGGCCCCGGTCGGCGAAGAGCAGGGCGTAGATGCCGAAGAGCGGGATCGCCTCGTGCGTGGCGCGGTAGGCGACCGCCAGCCCGGAGAGGGAGACTCAACCCTCCCCGGCGGGGAAGCGGGGGTGCGACATGCCGGCCAGCCTAGCCCTGGACCGGGCCGGACGGGGGCTGCCGCAGCGACCCCCGCCCGGCCCGGCGCCGTCAGTCGATCTTGCGGGCCCGGATGATGCCCTCGATGGCCAGGATCGAGTCCTTGAGGTCGTCGCGGACCTCGCCCTCCACGTCGACGAGGGTGTAGGCCACCTCGCCCTTCGACTTGTTGGTGAACTCGGCGACGTTGAGCCCGGCGTCGGCGAGCGTCGCGGTGATCTGGCCGATCATGTTGGGCTTGTTCTCGTTGAAGATGCCCAGCCGGGTGGTGCCGGGGGTGCGGGCCATGACCACCTCGGGGAAGTTCACCGAGTTCCGGATGTTGCCGTGCAGCAGGTAGTCCGAGAGCTGGTCGGCGGCCATGACCGCGCAGTTGTCCTCGGCCTCGCCGGTCGAGGCGCCCAGGTGGGGCAGCGCGATGACCTTGGGGTGCACCGACCCGGCCTCGCTCGGGAAGTCGTTGACGTAGGCGTGCAGGTGCCCCGAGTCCAGGGCCTCCAGCACGGCCGCCTCGTCCACGACCCCGCCGCGGGCGAAGTTGAGCACGACGCCGCCGGCCGGCATGGTCGCGATCCGCTCGGCGTCGACCAGACCCTTGGTCGCCTCGATGAGCGGGACGTGCAGGGTGATCATGTCCGAGCGCGCGAACAGCTCCTCGACGCTGGTCACCTGCTCGACGTTGGGCGAGAGCTGCCAGGCGCGCTCGACGGTGATGGCGGGGTCGTAGCCGAGCACCTTGAGGCCCAGCGACTGCGCCGCGTTGGCGACGAGCACGCCGATGGCGCCGAGGCCGATGACCCCTAGCGTCCTGCCGGGCAGCTCGTACCCGGCGAACTGCTTCTTGCCCGCCTCGACCTGCTTGTCCAGGTCGGCCCCGCCGAGCGACTGCTCGGCGACGAGACCGCGGGTGTAGTCGGCGGCGTGGTAGAGGTTGCGCGCCGCGAGCAGCATGCCCGCGATGACGAGCTCCTTGACCGCGTTGGCGTTGGCGCCCGGGGTGTTGAAGACGGGGATGCCGCGCGCCGCCATGGCGTCCACGGGGATGTTGTTGGTGCCGGCCCCGGCGCGGGCGACGGCGTAGAGCGACTCGGGGATCTCGACGGAGTGCAGGTCCGCGGAGCGCAGCAGGATCCCGCGGGGCTGCGCGATGTCGGTGCCGATGTCGAAGACGTCCCGGTCGAGGCGCTGCAGGCCGATGGGGGAGATCGCGTTGAGGGTCTGGATCGGGTAGGTCTGGCTCATGGGAGTGGTGTCTCAGCCGTTCTGCTGCTCGAAGTCGGTCATGAAGTCCACGAGGGCCTGGACGCCCTCGATCGGCATGGCGTTGTAGATGCTCGCGCGCATCCCGCCCACGCTGCGGTGGCCCGCCAGCCCGGAGAGCCCGGCCTCGGCCGCGGCCGCCACGAAGGGCTTCTCGAGCGCGCCGTCGGGCACGAGGAAGGGCACGTTCATCCAGGAGCGCGCCGCGGGCTGGACGGGGTTGGAGTAGAAGTCCGAGGCCTCGATGGCGCCGTAGAGCAGGTCGGCCTTGGCCTGGTTGCGGCGCGCCATCTCCGCCACGCCCCCCTGCTGCTCGACCCACTCCAGGACCAGCCCCACGAGGTACCACGCCAGGGTCGGCGGCGTGTTGAGCATGGAGTCGGCGTCGGCCATGGCCTTCCAGTCCAGGGCGGCGGGCACGTCCGCGCGCGCCCGGTCCAGCAGGTCCCGGCGGACGACGACGACGCAGATGCCTGCCGGCCCGAGGTTCTTCTGCGCCCCCGCGTAGACGACGCCGAACCGCGAGACGTCCAGCGGGCGGGAGAGGATCGTCGAGCTGGCGTCGGTGACGACCGGCACCGCACCGGCGTCCGGGACGTAGGGGAACTCGACCCCGCCGATCGTCTCGTTCATCGTGTAGTGCAGGTAGGCGGCGTCCGTGGGGACCTCGACCGACCCCGGCGCCGGCACCGTGGAGTAGTTCGACTCCTTCTCGTCCGCCAGCACCTGCACGTCGACGTACTTGCGGCCCTCGGCGATCGCCTTCGCGGACCAGGACCCCGTGTTGAGGTAGGCCGCGGGGGCGCCGGGGGAGGCGAGGTTGAGCGGCACCGCGGAGAACTGCCCGGTCGCCCCTCCCTGGAGGAAGAGCACCGCGTAGTCGTCGGGGACCGACAGGAGGTCGCGCATCCGGCGCTCGGCCTCGGCCGCGATGGAGACGAACTCGGCGCTGCGGTGGGACATCTCCATGACGGACATCCCGGACCCGCGCCAGTCGGTGAGCTCGGACTGGGCGCGCTCGAGCACCTCGAGCGGCATGGTGGCTGGACCGGCTGAGAAGTTGAAGACTCGCACGGGGACCTACCGTACCGTCAACCCCTGCCCCTCCCGGCCACGGGGCGCCGGTGGGTCCGGGGCGCCGTGGGTGGGTGCGACCCGGGCTCGACGATGCCGTGCGCGACGCGGTGTGTGCGATACTGCCTAGCGGTCGAACGGCGTCCCACAGCGTCGTCCGACCCGGTACGAGCCCCTGCGGTGCGCCCACGAGGTCAGCACGCAGGTCGTGGACGTGATGAGGCTCATCGCGTCGGGAGCCCGTGCCGCGCCGGAACCGGTGCCGCGCGACCGCGCGAGCCGCAGCCGGTGACACAGGACGACTTCCGTCGTGGCCGGCCGGCCACGCCGACACTGCACCCGCGTCGCGCGGGAGGGAGGCCTCCGGGCCGGGTTGTGGACCGCAGCCGCGCGACCTGGAAGGACACCACGTGTCTGACGAACGCACCTCCGCAGAACCCGTCGACGGGCAGCCGTCACCCGAGCAGGGCACCGAGGTCCCGGGCGCCGGGACCGAGGCCACCGCGGGCGAGCAGCCCGTGGCCGAGGACCCGGACGCCGAGGACCCGGACGCCGAGGACCCGGACGCCGAGGACCCGGACGCCGAGGAGCTCGACACGCCGGACGCCGAGGACGACGCCCCGCCGGCCCCGGCCAGCACGCCGTCCTTCGGGCTCGTGTTCCAGGCTCCGGACCTCACCGACCTGCCGCCGCGGCGCTCGCGCCGGGCCACGTCGGCCTCCACCGCACCGGCGCCGGCCCCCGAGGTCGAGCCCGAGACGACCTCCGAGGACGCCCCCGCGGGTCCGGACGGGGACGACGGGGACGACGACAACGGCGGTCGGGGACGCCGGCGTCGCCGCCGGGGCGGCAAGGGTCGACGCTCCCGCGCCGGTGAGGACGGCGCCGCCGAGCAGGCCGAGGACCAGCCCGAGGAGGCGGCGGCGGAGCCGACGGGGCAGGACAAGCCCTCCGGTTCCTCCCGGCGCCGTCGCGGTGGGGGAGGCTCGGGGTCCAAGGGCTCCGGCAGCTCCCAGGCGGAGCAGAAGGGCGGGGAGGACGCCAAGGGCGGCCAGGCCGACGACCAGGTCGACGCCCAGGAGTCCGAGGGTGACTCGGCCGGTGGGACCAAGCGGCGCCGCCGCCGTTCCCGCAGCGGCAGCGAGCGCTCCGCCAAGGACGAGGTGTCCTCGGTCAAGGGCTCCACCCGGCTCGAGGCCAAGCGGCAGCGCCGGCGTGAGGGCCGGGAGGCCGGGCGTCGCCGCACCATCATCACCGAGGCTGAGTTCCTCGCGCGGCGCGAGAGCGTCGAACGGGTCATGGTGGTCCGCGGGCTCGAGGACCGTACCCAGATCGCCGTCCTGGAGGACGGGGTGCCGGTGGAGCACTACGTCTCACGCTCGGCGCAGTCCACGATGGTGGGCAACGTCTACCTCGGGCGGGTGCAGAACGTCCTGCCCAGCATGGAGGCGGCCTTCGTCGACATCGGCAAGGGCCGCAACGCGGTGCTCTACGCCGGGGAGGTCAACTGGGACGCCGCCGGGCTGGAGGGCAACCAGCCCAAGCGCATCGAGAACGCCCTCAAGTCGGGGGAGTCGGTCCTCGTCCAGGTCACCAAGGACCCCATCGGCCACAAGGGCGCGCGGCTCACGTCGCAGGTGTCCCTGCCCGGTCGCTACCTCGTCTACGTGCCCGGGAACTCGATGACCGGCATCTCGCGCAAGCTGCCGGACACCGAGCGCACCCGCCTGAAGAAGATCCTCAAGGAGGTCGTGCCCGGTGACGCCGGGGTCATCGTCCGCACCGCCGCCGAGGGCGCCTCGGAGGCCGAGCTGCGCGCCGACGTCGAGCGGCTGACCGCGATGTGGGAGCGGATCGAGACCAAGTCCCGGACCGCCAACGCGCCCTCCCTGCTGCACGGCGAGCCGGACATGACCGTGCGGGTCATCCGCGACGTCTTCAACGAGGACTTCGCCAAGCTCGTCGTCTCCGGCGAGAAGGCCTGGAACGAGGTCAAGCGGTACATCGACGACGTGGCCCCGGACCTCGCCGACCGCGTCGAGAAGGACACCGGCACGAGCGACGTCTTCACGACGTACCGCGTCCACGAGGCCATCGCCAAGGCGATGGACCGCAAGGTGTGGCTGCCCTCGGGCGGCTCGCTCGTCATCGACCGCACCGAGGCGATGACCGTCGTCGACGTCAACACCGGCAAGTTCACCGGCTCCGGGGGCAACCTGGAGGAGACGGTCACCAAGAACAACATCGAGGCGGCCGAGGAGATCGTGCGGCAGCTGCGGCTGCGCGACATCGGCGGCATCATCGTCGTCGACTTCATCGACATGGTCCTGGAGAGCAACCGCGACCTGGTCGTCCGACGGCTCCTGGAGTGCCTGGGCCGCGACCGGACCAAGCACCAGGTGGCGGAGGTGACCTCGCTCGGGCTGGTCCAGATGACCCGCAAGCGGGTCGGGTCGGGCCTCATCGAGGTCTTCTCCGAGAACTGCACGCACTGCTCGGGCCGGGGTGTCGTCGTGCAGACCGAACCGGTCGTGCGCAACGGCGGCGACGACGGCAACGGCGGTGGCAACGGCAACGGCAACGGCGGCGGCAAGCGACGCGGCAAGGGCCGCGGTGGCAACGGCGGCTCGGGCGGCACCAGCACCGGCTCCGAGCCCAAGAACGTCCTGCCCGCCCCAACCCGTCCGGCCCGACCCCGGCCCAGATCGCCGCCGCGGCCCACGCCGCGGCGCTGAGCGCGGGCGCGAGCTCGGAGGCCGCGGACGCGGCTGCCGGGGCGGCCGCCCACGAGGTGGCCGACCAGGGCGAGGCGCAGGCGCCGGCCACGGTGCCCGAGCGCGGCACGGCGCCCAGCGAGCCGGAGCCCGCCGCGGCGGACGTGGCGACCACGCCGCCGACCACCCCCGAGCCCGTGTCGGACGCGGCGCCGGTGACCCAGGAGCCGGCGCCGGCCCCCAGGCGTCGCCGTCGGGGGCGGGTCGTGGCCCCGGCCGGACCGCCCGTGGGCGAGGACGCGTCGACGTCGTACCCGGACGGCTCCACCGCCCCCCAGGGCTCCTCGGACTCCTCCGACGGGACCCACCCGCAGGAGGCGTCCTCCGACCCGGTCTCCGGGACGTCCGGCTGAGTTTGGAGGCGGGGCACCGCGCACGGTAGTCTGGTGCGTCGGTTCGCCCCAGGTGTGCGGCACCGGTCTCGCAGACGACATCCTCGTATGTCGGCTCGACCGGCCGTCCACATCGTCCAGGGCGCGTCCGAGCCCACCGCGACAGAAGCAGAAAGCGAGTTCAACGTGTACGCGATCGTCCGTGCTGGCGGCCGCCAGGAGAAGGTCTCCGTCGGCGACGTGCTGACCATCGACAAGGTCGGCGGCAACGCCGCGGCCGGCGACACCGTCGAGCTCGCGCCCGTGCTCCTGGTCGACGGTGACGCCGTGACCACCGACGCCGACGCCCTCGGCAAGGCCACCGTGACCGCCGAGGTCGTGGGTGCCGTCAAGGGCCCCAAGATCGTCATCCAGAAGTACAAGAACAAGACCGGGTACAAGAAGCGGCAGGGCCACCGCCAGCCGCTCACCCAGGTCAAGATCACCGCGATCGACGCCTGAGCGTCACCCGAGCCAAGGAGGAGTCAGCAGATGGCACACAAGAAGGGTGCGTCCTCGACCCGCAACGGTCGTGACTCGAACGCGCAGCGCCTGGGCGTGAAGCGCTTCGGCGGCCAGGTTGTCGGCGCCGGCGAGATCATCGTCCGCCAGCGCGGGACCCACTTCCACCCCGGCGAGGGTGTCGGCCGTGGCGGTGACGACACGCTGTTCGCGCTGGTCCCCGGGGTCGTCGAGTTCGGCGCCAAGCGGGGCCGCAAGACCGTCAACATCGTCGGCCAGAGCGCGACCGTCGACGCCTGAGGCGCGGCACCACACACCTGATGAGACGCCGGGTCCGCCCGGCGCGCGGCATCGGCGACGCCGGTGGGTCCGACACGACCCGCCGGCGTCGCGGCGTCTGCACCCCCTGAGAGGATCCCCCCATGGCCAACTTCGTCGACCGGGTCGTGCTGCACCTGCGCGCGGGCAAGGGGGGCCACGGGGTGGCCTCGGTCCACCGGGAGAAGTTCAAGCCGCTGGGCGGTCCCGACGGCGGCAACGGCGGTCGCGGCGGTGACATCGTGCTGCGCGTGGACGCGCAGGTCACCACCCTCATCGACTACCACCACGGACCGCACCGCAGCGCCCCCAACGGCCGGCCGGGCGAGGGGGACGAGCGCAACGGGGCCCAGGGGGAGGACCTCGTGCTGGCCGTGCCGTCGGGCACGGTCGTCACCACCCGCCGGGGCGAGGTCCTGGCGGACCTGGTGGGGGAGGGCACCGAGTTCGTCGCGGCGCGCGGTGGTCGCGGCGGGCTGGGCAACAAGGCCCTGGCCTCGCCGCGGCGCAAGGCACCCGGCTTCGCGCTGCTCGGGGAGCCGGGTGAGGAGACCGAGGTCGTCCTCGAGCTGAAGACGCTCGCCGACGTGGCCCTCATCGGCTTCCCCTCGGCCGGCAAGTCGTCGCTGGTCAGCGTGCTGTCCGCCGCCAAGCCCAAGATCGCCGACTACCCCTTCACCACGCTGGTGCCCAACCTCGGGGTCGTCACCGCCGGCGGGGAGCGCTTCACCATGGCCGACGTGCCCGGCCTCATTCCCGGGGCCAGCGAGGGCCGGGGGCTGGGGCTGCAGTTCCTCCGGCACGTCGAACGCTGCCACGTCCTCGTGCACGTCATCGACTGCGCGACCCTGGAGCCGGGACGTGACCCGCTCACCGACCTGGAGGTCATCGAGGCCGAGCTCGCGGCCTACGTGCCCCACGGCGAGCTCGGCGGCATCCCCCTCGCCGAGCGGGTGCGCGTGGTCGTGCTCAACAAGGCGGACGTCCCCGAGGCGCGCGAGCTCGCCGAGATGGTGCGGCCGGACCTGGAGGAGCAGGGCTACGAGGTGCACGTCGTCTCCGCGGTCGCGCACCAGGGCCTCAAGGAGCTGACCTTCGCGCTGGCCGGGCACGTGGCCCGGGCCCGTGCCGAGCACGTCGGGACCGAGCCCGCGCGGGTCGTCCTGCGCCCGCGGGCGCTGGACGACCAGGGCTTCACCGTGCGCCGCGAGGGCGGCGCCGAGGACGAGGTCTTCCGGGTCCTCGGGGAGCGGCCCACGCGCTGGGTGCGCCAGACCGACTTCGCCAACGACGAGGCCGTCGGGTACCTCGCCGACCGGCTCGCCCGGCTGGGCGTCGAGGAGGAGCTGCTCAAGGCGGGAGCGGTCGCCGGGTCGACGGTGCTCATCGGCCCGGAGGACGACGCGGTCGTCTTCGACTGGGAGCCGACGATGGCCGGCGGCGCCGAGCTGCTCGGCAGCCGTGGCACGGACCTGCGGCTGGACGAGCGCTCCCGCCCGACCCGTGCCCAGAAGCGCGAGGCCTTCCACGACCGCAAGGACGCCGCGAGCGCCGCCCGCGAGGAGCTGGAGGCCGAGCGCCGCGCCGGCCGGTGGACCGACGAGGACTGACCCGGCACGGTCCCACCGGCCGCGGGTGCGTGCGGGCCGGGGCGGGAGGCCCGGGGTCAGGCCCTCGGGGAGGGTGCATGACTATGCACGGACGTGGAATAGTATTCGTCCCATGGCCCCGACCGTCGACCGCAGCGTCATCCGGGACGCGCGCCGCATGGTCGTCAAGGTCGGCAGCTCCTCGCTGACCGGACCGCAGGGCGGTCTCGACGGCTTCCGCCTGCAAGCGCTCGCCAGCAGCCTGGCCAAGCTGTCGCTGGCCGGGACCCAGGTCGTCCTGGTGTCCTCGGGCGCGATCGCCGCCGGCATGGTGCCGCTGGGCCTGGATCGCCGGCCCAAGGACCTCGCGACCCAGCAGGCCGCCGCCAGCACCGGTCAGGGGGCGCTCATGGCGGCCTACACCCAGGCCTTCACCCTCCACGGGGTCCAGGTCGGGCAGGTGCTGCTCACCGCCGACGACATGCACCGGCGCAGCCACTACGTCAACGCCTCGCGTACCCTGGAGCGCCTGCTGGAGCTCGAGGTCGTGCCGATCATCAACGAGAACGACACGGTGGCCACCGACGAGATCCGTTTCGGCGACAACGACCGGCTCGCCGCGCTCGTGGCCCACCTCGTCGACGCGGACGCCCTCGTCCTGCTGTCCGACGTGGACGCGCTCTACACCGCGCACCCGTCCCGGCCGGGGTCCTCCCGCATCCCGCTCGTCGCCGGGGCCGAGGCGCTGACCTCCGTCGACGTGAGCAGCGCCGGGTCGGGCGTGGGCACCGGGGGGATGCAGACCAAGGTCACGGCCGCGCAGATGGCCGTCGCGGAGGGCATCCCCGCCCTCGTCACCAGCACCGACCAGGTCCACCAGGCGCTGCGCGGCGAGGACGTCGGCACGCTCTTCACCCCGGTCGGCACCAAGAGCCCGGCGCGGCGGCGGTGGCTGGCGCACGCGAGCAGCGCGACCGGCAGGGTCGTCCTCGACGACGGCGCCGTCGAGGCGGTCGTGCGGCGGCAGACCTCCCTGCTCCCGGTGGGCATCACCCGGGTCGAGGGCCGCTTCAGCGCGGGGGACACCGTCGACCTCTGCGACCAACGGGGCCAGGTGGTGGCCCGCGGGCTCGTCGGCTACGACGCGGCCGAGCTGGGCCCGCTGGTCGGCCGCCGGATGGTCCGTGACGCCGCGCTGCGCTCCGGTGCCCCCGCGCCCCGGCCGGTCGTCCGCCGGGACGACCTCGTCGTCCTCTAGCCCCGTCATCCCCGTCACCGGCCACCCCGATCAGGAGGTCCCATGAGCACCATCGCCCCCGAGGTCGTCGACCACGTCGCCCAGGTCGCCCGGGCCGCGCGCACCGCGGCCCGCCAGCTCGCCCTGCTGACGCGGGCCGAGAAGGACGCCGCCCTGCTGGCGCTGGCGGACGCCGTCGACGCGGGAGCCGACCGCGTCCTGCAGGCCAACCGGGAGGACCTCGAGCGGGGCCGCTCCGCGGGTCTGCCGGAGAACCTGCTGGACCGCCTCACCCTCGACGAGGACCGCATCGGCGCCGTGGCCGACGCCCTGCGGCAGGTCGCCTCGCTGCCCGACCCCGTCGGCGAGGTGGTGCGCGGCTCGACGCTGGCCAACGGGCTGCAGATCCGCCAGGTGCGCGTCCCCATGGGGGTCGTGGGCATGATCTACGAGGCCCGTCCCAACGTGACCGTCGACGCGGCCGGGCTCGGCCTCAAGAGCGGCAACGCGGTCATCCTGCGCGGCGGGTCCGCCGCGGGGTCGACCAACGCCGCGCTGGTCGACCTGCTGCGGGCCGGTCTCGAGGAGCGGGGGATCTCGCCGGACGCGGTCAGCCTGCTCTCCGAGGGCGGCCACGACGCCGCGCGGGCCCTCATGACCGCCCGCGGCCTCGTCGACCTGGTCATCCCCCGCGGGGGCGCGAGCCTCATCCAGACGGTCGTCACCGAGTCGACGGTGCCCGTCATCGAGACCGGTATCGGCAACTGCCACGTCGTCGTCGACGCGAGCGCGGACACCGACATGGCGGTCGCCGTCGTCACCAACTCCAAGACGCACCGCACCTCGGTGTGCAACGCGGCCGAGTCGCTCCTGGTGCACCGCGACGCCGCGGAGCGGGTGCTGCCCGGTGTCATGGAGCAACTGGCCGCCGCCGGCGTCACCGTGCACGGCGACGAGCGGATGCGACCGTACGCCGAGGCCGCCGGGGCGGCATACCAGCCGATCACCGACGAGGACGACGACACCGAGTTCCTCTCCCTGGACATCTCCGCCCGGGTGGTCGACGACCTGGACGCCGCCATCGCCCACGTCCAGGAGCACACCAGCGGTCACACCGAGGCGATCGTGACGGCCGACCGCGCCGCCGCCCGCCGGTTCACCACCGAGATCGACGCGGCCGCGGTGCTGGTCAACGCCTCCACCCGGTTCACCGACGGCGGCGAGTTCGGCTTCGGGGCCGAGATCGGCATCTCGACGCAGAAGCTGCACGCCCGCGGCCCCATGGCGCTGCCGGAGCTGACGACCACCAAGTGGGTCGTGGAGGGCGACGGCCAGGTCCGCTGACCCTGCCTGGCGGCCGCCGACGACAGGTACAGTGGTCCCCATGTCGCCCGCGCAGAGCCTGCACCTCCTCGCCGCCGCCGAGGAAGGCGGTCACCACGTCGTCAACGAGCTGCCCTTCCCGCCGATCATGTTCGGCGTGATCGCCATGCTCTCCTTCCTCCTGCTGCTGGGCTTCCTGTGGTTCTTCCGCAACACCCTGGCCCTGGACCCGCACGGGGTGGCCGACGCGCACCACAACCCCGACATGGGCCGAGACCAGCACTGATGCGGCTCGGAGTGATGGGTGGGACCTTCGACCCCATCCACCACGGCCACCTCGTGGCCGCGAGCGAGGCGGCCCACCTCCTCGGGCTGGACGAGGTCCTCTTCGTCCCCACCGGGCAGCCCTACCGCAAGGACGCGAGCGAGGTCACCGACGCCGAGCACCGCTACCTCATGACGGTCATCGCGACCGCCTCCAACCCCAGCTTCACCGTCAGCCGGGTGGACGTGGAACGCGAGGGCCCCACCTACACCCTCGACACCCTGCGCGACCTGCGCGCGGAACGCCCGGGCGACGAGCTGTTCTTCATCACCGGCGCCGACGCGCTGGCGCAGATCCTCTCCTGGAAGGGCGTCTCCCAGCTGTGGGAGCTCGCCCACTTCGTCGGGGTCACCCGGCCCGGTCACGTCCTCACCGACGCCGGTCTGCCGGAGGACAAGGTGACCCTGCTCGAGGTCCCGGCCATGGCCATCAGCTCCACGGGGTGCCGCGAGCGCACCGCGCAGGGCGAGCCCGTGTGGTACCTCGTGCCCGACGGCGTCGTCCAGTACATCGGCAAGTACGACCTCTACCGGAAGGACCCCTGAGTGGCAGCCACCCCACGTGCCGTCGAGCTGGCGCAGGCCGCGGCCGCCGCGGCCCAGGACAAGCTGGCCCAGGACGTCGTCGGTCTCGACGTGTCCGGTCAGCTCGCCCTGACCGACGTCTTCGTCATCGCCTCGGCCCCCAACGAGCGGCAGGTCGGCGCTGTCGTCGACGCCGTCGAGGAGCGACTGCTCCAGCTCGGCGCCAAGCCGTTGCGCCGGGAGGGCCAGCACGAGGGGCGGTGGGTGCTGCTCGACTTCAGCGACATCGTCGTGCACGTCATGCACTCCGAGGACCGTCAGTTCTACGACCTCGAGCGGCTCTGGAAGGACTGCCCGCACGTGCTGCCCAGCACCGCTGCGCCGGCGGCTCCCGACGAGGCCTGAGCGCAGGGATGCGGCGGGTCATCGTCTGGCGGCACGGCGAGACCGCGCACAACGCCGGAGGCGTCTACCAGGGGCAGCTGGACACCGAGCTCTCGGAGCGGGGCCGCGAGCAGGCGCAGCGGGCCGCCCGCGCCCTGGCCGGGCGGGGGGCCGAACGCCTCGTCTCCTCCGACCTCTCCCGCGCCCTGCAGACCGCCGGCGAGCTCGCGGCGGTGACCGGGCTCGAGGTCGAGCGCGACGAGCGGCTGCGCGAGATCCACGTCGGTCGCTGGCAGGGCCTGACCCACGCCGAGGTGTCCTCCCGCTACCCGCAGGCCCAGCTGGCCCTCGAGCGCGGTGAGGACGTCGTCCGGGGGGAGACCGGGGAGCGGCTGGCCGATGTCGCGACCCGCACCCGCGCCGCCTTCGAGGACGTCGTCGCCGGGCTGCACGAGCACGGGACCGCGGTGCTGGCCACCCACGGCCTGGCCACCCGGGCCCTCGTCTGCGCCGTGGTCGGCCTCGACGTCGCCCAGACCTCGCAGGCCCTCGTGGGTCTGCGCAACTGCCACTGGGCCGACCTCGTCGAGCACCCCAGCGGATGGCGGCTGGAGACGTGGAACACCGGCGCCCCGGACGCCCCCGCGGCAGGGACGATCACCCACCCCGTGCCGTGAGCAGGGATTTGGCGATTGCCGAACGCGCTGGGTAAAGTAGCGGAGTCCTCACGGGGCGACCCGGGGCTGTGGCGCAGTTGGTAGCGCACCTCCATGGCATGGAGGGGGTCAGGGGTTCGAATCCCCTCAGCTCCACCGGATCAGGGCCGGGCACCCAGGTGCCCGGCCCTTTCTCGTGGCCCGAGGGAGGTATGCCGTGTCCAGGCGGGGTGGTGCAGACGCGGCCGACCCCGGGTTCCGGCTGCGGGACGTCGCCCTGCCCGCCTTCGCGCCCACGGTCGTCAACGCCGTCGGGCTGGGCGCCATCACCCCCGTGCTGGCCCTGCTCGCGCGTGACCTGGGGGCCAGCGTCGGCGAGGCGGCCTTCGTCGTGGCCGTGCTCGGCGTGGGCAGCCTGCTGGGTGCCCTGCCCGCGGGAGCGCTCGTCGCGAGGATCGGGGAGCGGCGGGCCATGGTGCTGGCGGGCGTCGCCGACGCGCTCGCCCTCGTCGTCGTGGCCCTCGCGCCCTCCCTGGCGGTCCTGGGCGCCGGGGTCGTCGCCAGCGGGATGACCTGGGCGGTGTTCCTGCTGGCCCGGCAGGGCTTCCTCATCGTCGTCGCGCCCGTGCACCTGCGCGCCCGCGCCATGTCGACCCTCGGCGGCTCGCACCGCATCGGGGGGTTCCTCGGGCCGGTGCTCGGCGGGGCGCTGCTGGCGGTGACGGGGGAGCTGCGCTCGGTGTTCTGGCTGGCGGCCGCGATGGCCCTGCTGTCCGCCGTCGTCGTGCAGCTGGCGCCGGACCTGACGGCCCGGCACGAGCGGGCCGCGCGGGCGGGCGGCGCCCGCCCCACCCGGGTGCTGGCCGTGCTGCGGCACCACTGGCGCACCCTGGCCTCGGTCGGCAGCGCGGTCGTGGTCATCTCCGGGGCGCGGTCGCTGCGGATGGTCCTGCTGCCGTTGTGGGCCGACCACGTCGGCATCTCCGCCGCGACGACCTCGCTCGTCTTCGGGGCCGCGGCCCTGCTGGAGATCTGCCTCTTCTACCCCGCCGGATGGGCCATGGACCGGGCCGGCCGCACCGTCGTGGCCGTCCCGGTGGTCGCCCTCATCGGGCTGGGGGTGCTGCTGCTGCCGCTCACGGGCGCCGTCACCGGGTTCACCCTCCTGGCGCTGCTCATGGCGGTCGGCAACGGCCTCGGGTCGGGGATCGTCATGACGCTGGGGGCCGACACGGCACCCGAGGAGGGCCGGGCGCAGTACCTCGGCGGCTACCGGCTGGCCGGTGACGTCGGCGGGCTCGGGGGACCCCTGCTCGTCTCCGGGCTCTCGCTCGTGGTCCCGCTCGCCGCCGTGTGCGTCGTCGTGGGGTCCCTCTGCCTGCTCGGCACGGGGTGGGTGGCGCACCGGGTCGGCCGCATCGACCGCCGGCGTCGAGCCCGCCTCGCTCAGAGCCCGGGGTAGTGCCGGCGCACCTGCGCCACGACGCGGTCGAAGACCCCCCGGTCCAGCTGCGCGCCGGTGCGGCGGACCGCACCCGGCTCCAGCCGCAGCAGCCGGTCGACCCTCGCCTCGCTGGGTCGGCGCCGGTGGTCCCACCCCCCGCTGCCGACGTCGACCCAGTGACGGCCCGCCCTCGCCTCCTGCGCGGCGTCGCGGTCGTGGTCCTGGCTCGTCAGCGGCAGGGCCAGCAGCAGGGGACCGTCGCGTCCGACGACGAGGACCGGACGGTCCTTGCCCTGGCTCGCGTCCTCCTCGTAGGGGACCCACGCCCACACCACCTCGCCGGGGTCGGCCCGGTCGTCCGCGACGGGGGCGTAGCCCAGCCGCGCGCCGGGCGCCGGTCCGGACGGCGGTCGCGAGCCGGGCTGCCCGCGCCGCTGCGGCGTCGCGGCGCGCTGCGCGCTGCGGGCGGCGCGCAGCAGCACCCGGCCGACGTCCCGCGCCCTCACGACGCGTCCCCCAGGCCGGCGGCGATGCGCCGCAGCACGGGCACGACCTCGTGGGCGCGCTCGCGGGTGAGGCGCTCGGTGGGTCCGCTGACCGACAGGGCGACCTCGAGCGCGCCGACGGGCACCGGGACGGCCACGCAGCGCACGCCGAGCTCCTGCTCCTCGTCGTCGAGGGCGAAGCCCTGGTCGCGCACGGCCGTCAGCTCGGTGGTGAGCGAGGACACGGTCGTGAGGGTATGCCGTGTCCGCGCCTCGAGCGGCCGGCCCGCCAGGAGCTCGGGCCAGGTGTCGCCGGGCCGCCCCGCGAGCGCGACCTTGCCGACCGCGGTGGAGTGCAGCGGCACCCGGCGGCCCACCTCGGCGAAGATCCGCAGGGTGTGCGGGGAGGGGGACTGGGCGACGTAGACCATGGCGTCGCCCTCCAGCACCGCGAGGTTGGCCGTCTCCCCGGTCTCCAGGACCGCCTCGCGCAGGGCAGGAGCGGCCGCCGCGCCCAGCGCGCGGTAGGACGCGTCGCCCACCCGCAGGGCCGCCGGGCCCACGGCGTACCGCCGGTCGGCGTCCTGCCGGACCCAGCCGCGCGCCGCCAGCCCGGAGACCAGGCGGTGCGTCGTGCCCGGCGCCAGGCCCACCTCCCGGGCGATCTCCGTGACCCCGAGCGGGGAGGCGCCCGCCAGCAGCTCGACGATGTCCAGCGCGCGGTCGACCGACTGCACGCCGCGGGGGCGCCCCTCGTCGCGGCTCACCGGTCGGCACCGTCCGCGCGCGGCTGCGTCGGCAGACCGGGCAGCGGGACCCCGCGCAGGGACGCGTCGAGCACCACCGCGGTGTGGACGAAGGGCAGGGGGCGCCCGGCGCGCTCCAGCGCCCGGCTGATCTGCATGAGGCACCCGGGGTTGGCGGTGACGACGAGCCCCGCCCCGGTGCGCAGGATGCTCGCCGCCTTGCGGTCGCCGAGCTCGGTGGCCGGCTCGGGCTGCAGGATGTTGTAGACGCCCGCCGACCCGCAGCAGATCTCCCCGTCGGGGATCTCGACGAGCTCGACCCCGGGGATGCCGCCGAGCAGCTCGCGCGGGGCGCTCGTCACGCCCTGGGCGTGCCGCAGGTGGCAGGCGTCGTGGTAGGCGAGGGTCACCGGCGCGGGGGCGACCGGGTGCCGCGGCGCCACCGGCCCGAGCTCGACGAGGACCTCGCTGAGGTCGCGGACCCGGCCGGCGAAGGCGCGGGCCCGCTCGGCGTAGTCCGGGTCGTCGGCCAGCAGGTGGGCGTACTCCTTCATCGTCGAGCCGCACCCTGCGGAGTTGACCACGACCGTCTCAACGCCGGCCTCCTCGAAGGTGTCGACGAGGCGGCGGGCGAAGCGACGCCCCTCCTCCTCGCGGCCGGTGTGCACCGAGAGCGCGCCGCAGCAGCCCTGCGCCTGCGGAGCGACGACCTCGCAGCCCTCCGCGGCGAGCACCCGGACGGTCGCCGCGTTGACCTCCCCGAAGAACTCGCGCTGCACGCAGCCGGTCAGCATCCCCACCACCGCGCGGCGGGTCCCCTGCGCCGGGGTGCGCCCGGGCACGGCGACCCGGGGCCCGAGCGGGGGAGCCAGGGACTGCATGACCTCCAGCTCGGGGCTGACCCGTCCCACCAGCCCGGTCCGGCGCACCAGGCCGAGCGCGCCCGAGCGCTGGGCGGCCCGCAGCGGGCCGCGCAGCAGGCGCAGCCGGTCGGGGTGGGGAACAGGGCGAAGATGAGCGCGCGCAGGGCGCGGTCCCGGCGCGGGCGGGTGACCCGCCGCTCGACCTGGGCGCGGGTCTGCTCCAGGAGGCGGTCGTAGCGCACGCCCGACGGGCAGCTCGTCACGCACGCCATGCAGCCCAGGCACGCGTCGAGGTGCCCGACCGTCGCCGCGGTGAGGGGGGCACCCTCGGCGGCCGAGCGGATCTGGTCGATGCGGCCCCGGGGGCTGTCCATCTCCTCGCCCCACAGCTGGTAGGTCGGGCAGGTGGTGAGGCAGAAGCCGCAGTGCACGCAGTCGTCCAGCAGGTCGGGGTCGGGTGGCCGGAGCGCGTCGAAGGCCGGGTCGGCCAGGACCGGCGAGGCGGTCTCGCGGACGCGCGGCATCCCGAGCAGCGTGCGGCGCGGTCCGGGTCCTGGTGCGGCAGTCATCACAGTCCTCCCACGAAGCGTCCCGGCGCGAGGGTCCGCCCGGGGTCGAACTGCGCCTTCACCCGGCGCATGAGCTCCAGCCCGGGCACCGGCCCCCAGGTGCTGGCGGCGTCCAGCGACGCCTTGACGGCGGGCGGGGCGTCGAGGACCACGGTCGACCCGCCCAGTCTCGTCGTGGCCGCCCGCACCGCCGTGACCGCCTCGAGGACCTCCGTGACCGGGGTCTGCTCGGGCAGCGTGGCGCGCAGCACGCCCACCCCGGCGGACCCGGTCACGGTCAGCCCGTGGTCGTCCGCGACCTGCACCAGCTCGGGGATGCCGCTCAGCCGTGCGGTGACGGTGAGCAGGGTGGGGCGCAGCGCGACCTCCTGCTCCGTGGACCGGGCCCGTCCCGCGTCCGGGACCACGTGCCGGATCTCGCGCGCGGTGGTGTGCTCGGGGTCGACGACGGCGACCGCGTCACCGGCCAGGGTGGGGGAGGCGAGCTCGGCCGCGAGCCGCCCGGCCCGGTGCCGGGTGCTCCCGGGACCACCGCCCAGACCGACCGACACCAGGGCGTCCACGCCGGGTTCGGTGTGCACCTCGAGGGCGTGCGGGGCGAGCTGGCTGTCGACGAGGTGCGCGAGCACCGGCGCGAGCCGGTCGCGGGGGACGCGGACCAGCACCTGCCGGACCTCGAGCGGCTCGGGGTGCAGCCGCACGGTGACCTCCGTGATGACGGCGAGGGTGCCGAACGAGCCGGTGAGGAGCTTGCCGAGGTCGTAGCCCGCGACATTCTTGACGACCTTGCCGCCCGCCCGCGCCACCGTGCCGTCGGCCAGCACGAGGCGCACCCCGATGACGAGGTCACGCAGCGGACCGGACCGGAGCCGTCGCGGCCCGGACAGGTTCGTCGCCACCGCGCCGCCGAGGGTGGAGCCGGCCGCGTCCGTCCCGCGGCCCACGGCGAGGTCGTCCACCACCAGCTCGTGCCGGGCCCCGGCGAGCAGGTGGCGCAGGCGGGTGAGCGGCATACCGGCCCCGGCCGTCGCGACGAGGTCACCGTGCGAGTGCTCGACGAGCTGCGCCATGCCTCCCGTCTCCAGGACGACGTCGACCCGCTCCGGGGGCCGCCCCCACGCCAGCTTGCTGCCGTGGCCGCGCACCACCACCGCCAGCCCGTGGGTCGAGCAGACCTGCAGCAGCGCGGACGTCTCCTGGGCGGAGGCCGGTCGGGCCACCACCCGGGCGGGGACGCCGTCGACGGCGTCCGCCTCCGCCGCGGGCCGCACCGCGCACGCCGCGCCCAGCAGGCGCTCCAGCGTCATCAGAAGACCTCGGCCCCGTCGGGGACCGCCTCGTCCGCCGCGTGCACCACCCGCGGGCGCTCGCCGCACATCCGCGGGGTGGGGTAGATCTTGCCCGGGTTGGCCAGGCCCGCCGGGTCGAAGGCGCAGCGCAGCAGCTGCATGGTGTCGAGGTCGGCGGGCTCGAACATGCGCGGCATGTACCTCGCCTTGTCGGCACCCACCCCGTGCTCACCGGTGATGGACCCGCCGTGGGCGATGCACAGGTCGAGGATCATCCCCGAGACCTCCTCGGCGCGCTCGGTCGCCCCCTCCTCGTCGGCGTCGAACAGCACGAGGGGGTGCAGGTTGCCGTCGCCCGCGTGGAAGACGTTGGCCACCCGGACCCCGCGGTCGGCGCTGATCCGGCCCATCTCTCGCAGCACCTGCGGGAGCGCGGTCCGCGGCACGACCCCGTCCTGGACGATGTAGTCCGGCGAGATCCGCCCGACCGCGGCGAAGGCCGACTTGCGGCCCCGCCAGATCTCGGCGCGCTCCGCGGCGTCGCCGGCCGTCCGGAACTCCAGGGCGCCCTGCTCGCGGCAGATCCGCCGCACCTGCTCCAGCTCCCCCTCCACCTCCAGGGCCGGCCCGTCCAGCTCGACGACGAGCACCGCGCCGGCCCCCTCCGGGTAGTCGCACGACACCGCCGCCTCGGCGGCCTCGATCGCGAGCGCGTCCATGATCTCCATCGCCGCGGGCACGATCCCCGCCGCGATGACGGCGCTCGTGGCGGCCCCGGCGTCGTCGGTGCTCCCGAAGCCCGCCAGGCAGGTCCGCACCTCCTCGGGCAGGCGGGTCAGCCGCAGGGTGGCGCGGGTGGCGACGCCGAGCGTGCCCTCGCTGCCCACGAAGGCGCCCAGCAGGTCGTAGCCCGGGGCGTCCGGGGCCTCGGTGCCGAGCGTGACCTGCTGGCCGTCCGGCGTGACGACCTCGAGGGAGAGGACGTGGCCGGCGGTGAAGCCGTACTTGAGGCAGTGCGCCCCGCCGGAGTTCTCGGCCACGTTGCCGCCGACGGAGCAGATCTGCTGGCTGCTGGGGTCGGGCGCGAAGTAGTAGCCGTGCGGGTCCGCGGCCCTGCTGACGGCGAGGTTGACGACGCCGGGGTCCACCACGGCGCGCTGGTCCTGCGGGCGCACCTCGTGCAGCGTGCGCAACCGGCTGGTGACGACGAGGACGCCGTCGGCGTGGGGGAGCGCGCCCCCCGAGAGGCCGGTGCCCGAGCCCCGGGCGACGAAGGGGACGCCGTGGCGCGCGCAGGCCCGCACGACCAACGCGACGTGGTCCGCGCTCTCCACGAGGACCACCAGGGCGGGCCGGACGCGGTAGGCCGCCAGCCCGTCGCAGGCATACGTCTCGCGCTGGGCGGGGTCGGTGACCAGGGTGTGCTCCGGCAGCACACCCTGCAGCTCGTGCAGGAGCGCGCGGACCCCCGCCTGTGCGTCGCTCTGCGTCATCGCCTGCCTCCTCGGTGCGCCCTCGGGTCAGCGTAGGTCACGGTCGCCGGGCGGCTCAGGGCATCGTCTCGTAGGCCGGCACGGTGAGGAAGTCGACGAAGTCGTCGGCGACGGCCACCTGGAGGAAGAGCTCGGTCGCCGCGCGGTGGTCGGACTCCTCCCCGGGGAGCTCGGCCACCACCTCGTCGGTGAGCCGGTGGACGAGCTCGCGGGTCACCGGCTCGCCGGTGTCGGCGAGGGTGACCCCGTGGTGGAGCCACTGCCACACCTGGCTGCGGCTGATCTCGGCGGTCGCGGCGTCCTCCATGAGGTGGTGGATGCCGACCGCGCCTCGGCCCGTCAGCCAGACGGAGAGGTACTGAATGCCGACCTCGATGTTGGCGCGCAGCCCCCGCTCGGTGACCTCGCCGGGGGTGGCGGCGACGTCGAGCAGGTCGGCGGGACGGACCCGGACGTCCTCCCGGGTGCGGTCCAGCTGGTGCGGCCGCCCGCCCAGGACCTGGTCGAAGACCTCCCGGCACGTGGGCACCATCCCGGGGTGCGCCACCCAGGAGCCGTCGAACCCGTCGTCGGCCTCGCGCTGCTTGTCGGCGGTGACCTTCTCGAAGGCCGCGGCGTTGACCTCCTCGTCCTTGGACGGGATGAAGGCGGCCATGCCGCCGATGGCGTGCGCGCCGCGCCGGTGACAGGTGCTGACGAGCAGCTCGGTGTAGGCCCGCATGAAGGGCGCGGTCATCGTCACGGAGGCCCGGTCGGGGAGCAGGAAGTCCGCCCCGCGCGTCCGGTAGGTCTTGATGACGCTGAAGAGGTAGTCCCAGCGGCCGGCGTTGAGCCCGGCGGAGTGCTCGCGCAGCTCGTAGAGGATCTCCTCCATCTGGAAGGCCGCCGGGAAGGTCTCGATGAGGCAGGTGGCGCGGATCGTGCCCCGGGGGATGCCGAGGGCGTCCTGGGCCAGGAGGAAGGCGTCGTTCCACAGCCGGGCCTCGAGGTGGTGCTCCATCTTGGGAAGGTAGAGGTAGGGGCCCTTGCCGGCGTCGAGCTGGGCGCGGGCGCTCGCGCCCATGAAGAGGGCGAAGTCGACCAGGCCCCCGGCGACCCGCTGGCCGTCGACGGTGACGTGCTTCTCGTCCAGGTGCCAGCCTCGCGGCCGCATGACGATCGTCGGCAGCCGGCTCTGGTCGGTGGTCGTGAGGGCGTACTCCTTGCCCTCGGGGGAGGTGTAGGAGATGGTGCCCAGGATCGCGTCGCGCAGGTTGATCTGCCCCTCGACGACGTTCTCCCACAGGGGGGTGTTGGCGTCCTCCTGGTCGGCCAGCCACACCCGGGCCCCGGAGTTCATCGCGTTGATGGTCATCTTGCGGTCGGTCGGCCCGGTCATCTCGACCCGCCGGTCCTCCAGCCCCGGCGCGGGGTCCGCCACCCGCCACGTGCGGTCGGAGCGGATCTGGGCGGTCTCGGGCAGGACGTCCAGGTCCTCCCCGGCGGCGACCCGCGCGACGACCTCCGCCCGGGCGGCCAGCCGCTGCTGCCGGCGCGGCTCCAGCTCCCGGTGCAGGGAGGCGACCAGCTCGAGCGCGGTCCGGCTGAGGATCTGCTCGTAGCCCGGGCGCAGGTCGCCGGTGACCTCGACGCCGTCGGGCAGGTCCAGGGCCGTGGTCGGTGGGGTCGTCATGGCGCCTCCGCATATTCCGCTGGCTGGAATGGTGAGTTCACTGTATGAAATCACGGTAGCCGCCCACCGCCGTCCCGTCCACCGTCCCCGGTCTCGCGGGGTGTCGGGTCGCGCTCGCGGGGCGCGCTCGATGGCGGGCGGCCGGGCGGCTGGCTAGGCTGGCCCCGTGGCCGGCCACGAGATCCTCATCAGCGCCGATGACCGCCCGGGCCGCGAAGAGCTGCTCGGGCTCTACGACGCCGTGGGCTGGTCGTCCTACACCACCGACCCCGAGACCCTCGAGGCGGCCGTCGCGGGGTCGACCCGGGTCGTGACGGCCCGCTACGGCGAGGACCTGCTCGGTTTGGCGCGGGTCATCTCCGACGGGGCGACCATCGCCTACCTGCAGGACGTCCTCGTCCGACCCGAGCTGCAGCGGGAGGGGGTGGGCCGGGCCCTCGTGGTGGCGGCCCTGGAGCCCTTCGCGCGGTGCCGCCAGAAGGTCCTCCTCACCGAGGACGAGCCCGGTCAGCGCGCGTTCTACGAGTCTCTCGGCTGGACCGAGATCCGGGACCACGAGGACGGTCGGCTGAGGGCGTTCGTGCAGCTGCGGTGAGGGGTCTGTGACCTAGGTCACGCAATCCGCGACCAGGGTGGGAGCCGAACCCTGGGCATGACGACGACAACGCCCTCGCGGGGCCAGCGCGCAGCCGGAGCGGCCTCCGGGCTGCTCGCCGGCGGTGCCGGGGTGCTCGCGGGGGAGGGCCTCGCACGGCTGCTCGACGTCACCGGGCCGGTCGTGGCCGTCGGCAACCGCGCGGTCGACCTCACCCCCCGCCCGCTCAAGGAGTGGGCCATCAGCACCTTCGGCGCGGCCGACAAGGCCGTCCTGCTGGCGGGGGTCCTCGTCACGCTGGTCGTGCTGCTCCTCGTGCTCGGGTGGGTCGGTGTGCGGCACCGCGCGGTCGGGCTCACGGGCACCGCGCTCCTGGTGGCCCTGGCCGGTGCGGCCATGGCCCTCGACCCCGCCCAGGGCGGGGGCGCCCCGGCCGTCGCAGCGTCCGTTGCGGGGATGCTGCTCGTCGGGGTCGGGGGTCTGGCGTGGCTGCTCTCGGCCGTGCGGGCGCGCAGCGAGCAGGGGTCGGGACTGGACCGTCGGCGGTTCCTCCTGGCCACGTCCACCGTGGCGGCCCTGGGTGCGGCGGGCGGTGCCACCCGCGCCCTCGGGGGCTCGCCGGCCTCCGGAGAGCTCGACCTACCCACCCCCGCGATGCCGGCGGAGCCGGTGCCGGACGGTGTGAGCTTCGACGTGGACGGGCTGACCCCCCACGTCACGCCGACCCCCGACTTCTACCGCGTGGACACCGCGCTGCAGGTGCCCGCGGTGGACGCCGGCTCGCACGTGCTGCGCATCACCGGGATGGTCGACCGGCCGCTGGAGCTGTCGATGGCGGACCTGCTCTCCCGCGACCTGGTGGAGCGCCGCATCACCCTCACGTGCGTCAGCAACGAGGTCGGTGGTGACCTGCTCGGCAACGCCACCTGGATCGGCATCCCGGTGCGCGAGCTGCTCGCCGAGGCCGGCGTGCAGGACGGCGCCGACGCCGTGCGCTCGGTCAGCGTCGACGGCTTCACGGCCGGCACGCCGCTCGAGGTCCTCACCGACGACCGCGAGGCGCTCGTCGCCCTGGGCATGAACGGCGGCCCGCTGCCGGCCGAGCACGGATACCCCGTGCGCATGGTCACCCCCGGCCTCTACGGCTACGTCTCGGCCACGAAGTGGCTGACCGAGCTGGAGGTCACCCGCTTCGCGGACTTCACCGCCTACTGGACCGACCGCGGGTATGCCGCCCAGGCCCCGATCAAGCTCTCCTCCCGCATCGACGTGCCGGGCTCGTTCGCCCAGCTCGAGGCCGGTGACGTCACCGTGGCCGGTGTCGCCTGGGCCCAGACCGTCGGCATCGAGCGCGTGCAGGTGCGCGCGGACGAGGGGGAGTGGCAGGACGCCGAGCTCGGCGTCGAGGACTCCGACCAGACCTGGCGCGCCTGGCGCTGGACCTGGTCGGCCGAGCCGGGCTCGCACCGGCTCGAGGTCCGCGCGACCGACCGCGCGGGCACCACCCAGACCTCCCGGCGGGAGCCCATCGCTCCTGACGGGTCCACCGGATGGCACAACGTCACGGTCACCGTTGCGTGAGCCGTCCGACCCCATCAGAAAGGAATGCATGATGCGTATCTCCAAGGGAATCCTGGCCGTCTCGATGGCCTCCGCGCTGGCGCTGTCCGCCTGCGGCGGCGAGGGTGACGACATGGCCGCCGAGGGCGGCAGCTCGGCCGAGCAGTCCAGCGAGGACATGGCCTCCGAGGACATGGAGTCCGAGGACATGGAGTCCGAGGACGACATGGCCGACGACGAGATGGAGACCGAGGAGGACATGGCCGGCGGCGAGATGGACCCCGCCGCCAACCTCGTCGGCCCGGGCTGCGCCGACTACGCGGAGCAGGTGCCGGACGGCGACGGCTCGGTCGAGGGCATGGCCCAGGACCCGGTCGCCGTGGCGGCGAGCAACAACCCGCTGCTCACCCAGCTGACCGCCGCCGTCTCCGGCGAGGTCAACCCGGACGTCGACCTGGTCGACACCCTCAACGGCGACGAGTTCACCGTCTTCGCCCCGGTCGACGAGGCCTTCGAGGCCATCGACCAGGAGACCATGGCCACGCTGCAGGAGGACTCCGAGCTGCTGAGCTCCATCCTCACCTACCACGTCGTGCCGGGCCAGATGAGCCCCGACGAGGTCGTGGGCGAGCAGACCACGGTCCAGGGCGAGACCCTCGAGGTCACCGGCTCCGGTGACGAGCTCATGGTCAACGACGCCTCGGTGATCTGCGGCGGCGTCCAGACCGCCAACGCCACCGTCTACCTCATCGACGGCGTGCTGATGCCGCAGGGCTGACCTGCGGACCGCCGCTCGGCCCGAGACACCGGGCGGCGGACACCACGGACCTGCCCGCGCCCTTCCTTCCGGGGGCGTGGGCAGGTCCGTGCGCGCAGGGCGCCGGCGCCGCCGTGCCGCCGTCCCCGGGTCGACGTGGGAGACTGGCCCGCAAGACCACCGTCCACCAGCCTGCTCTTCTGCGAGGTGCCCGCCCTGTCTCCGCTCGCCCGACCCGCCTCGGTGCCCCAGCCGGCCTCGACCCCGCCCGAGGTCATCCGCAACTTCTGCATCATCGCCCACATCGACCACGGCAAGTCGACGCTGGCCGACCGGATGCTGCAGGTGACCGGGGTCGTCGGTGAGCGCCAGATGCGTGCGCAGTACCTCGACCGCATGGACATCGAGCGGGAGCGCGGCATCACCATCAAGAGCCAGGCCGTGCGGATGCCGTGGGCGGTGGACGCGACCTATATCCTCAACATGATCGACACGCCGGGTCACGTGGACTTCACCTACGAGGTGAGCCGCAGCCTGGCGGCGTGCGAGGGAGCGGTGCTGCTCGTCGACGCCGCGCAGGGGATCGAGGCGCAGACCCTGGCCAACCTCTACCTGGCCATGGAGAACGACCTCACCATCATCCCGGTGCTCAACAAGATCGACCTCCCCTCGGCCCAGCCGGAGAAGTACGCCGAGGAGATCGCCGGGCTCATCGGGTGCGACCCGGGTGACGTGATGCGCGTCTCGGGCAAGACGGGGGCCGGCGTGCCGGAGCTGCTGGACCGGATCGTGGCCGAGATCCCGCCGCCGGTGGGGGACGCCGACGCCCCGGCCCGGGCGATGATCTTCGACTCGGTCTACGACACCTACCGCGGCGTCATCACCTACGTGCGGGTCGTCGACGGCCAGCTCTCGCCGCGCGAGCGCATCGCGATGATGTCCACCAAGGCGACCCACGAGCTGCTGGAGATCGGGGCGATCAGCCCCGAGCCGGCGCCCACCCAGGGTCTCGGCGTCGGCGAGGTGGGCTACCTCATCACCGGCGTCAAGGACGTGCGCCAGTCCAAGGTCGGCGACACCGTGACGGGGGAGCGGAGGCAGGCCGCCCAGGCGCTGGGGGGCTACCACGACCCGAGGCCGATGGTCTTCTCCGGCCTCTACCCCATCGACGGCTCGGACTACCCGATCCTGCGCGACGCCCTCGACAAGCTCAAGCTCAACGACGCGGCGCTGGTCTACGAGCCGGAGACGTCGGGCGCGCTCGGCTTCGGCTTCCGGGTGGGCTTCCTCGGGATGCTGCACCTGGAGATCGTGCGCGAGCGGCTGGAGCGGGAGTTCAACCTCGACCTCATCTCCACGCTCCCCAACGTGTCCTACGACGTCCGCCTGGACGACGGCTCGGAGCTGCAGGTGACCAACCCCAGCGAGTTCCCGGCCGGCAAGATCGCCTCCATCACCGAGCCCGTGGTCCGCGGCACCATCCTGGCCCCGAGCGAGTTCATCGGCGCCATCATGGAGCTGTGCCAGAGCCGGCGGGGCACCCTGCTGGGCATGGACTACCTCTCCCCGGAGCGGGTCGAGCTGCGCTACACCCTGCCCCTGGCCGAGATCGTCTTCGACTTCTTCGACGCGCTGAAGTCGCGCACCCGCGGCTACGCCTCGCTCGACTACGAGCCCTCCGGAGACCAGGAGGCCGACCTCGTCAAGGTCGACATCCTGCTGCAGGGCGACACCGTCGACGCCTTCAGCGCCATCGTGCACCGGGACAAGGCCTACGCCTACGGCGTGCAGATGGCCGGCAAGCTCAAGGAGCTCATCCCGCGGCAGCAGTTCGAGGTGCCGGTGCAGGCCGCGATCGGCTCCCGGGTCATCGCCCGCGAGACCATCCGCGCCATCCGCAAGGACGTGCTCGCCAAGTGCTACGGCGGCGACATCAGCCGCAAGCGCAAGCTGCTGGAGAAGCAGAAGGAGGGCAAGAAGCGGATGAAGATGGTCGGTTCCGTCGAGGTGCCGCAGGAGGCCTTCATCGCCGCGCTCTCCCAGGACGGGAGCGGCGCCGAGACCGCGAAGTCCAAGAAGTGAGCGAGGCCGACGCCCCCCAGCACCCGGCCCGCACGCGCTCGTTCACCCGGCGCGGCGGGCGCATGCTCAAGCAGTCGCACGAGGACGCCTGGGAGCGGTATGCCGGGACGCTCGTCCTCGACGTGCCGCGGCCTCGTGGCGCCGACGCCTCGACCGGGGTGGACCCGACATACCGGATCGACCCGGCGCAGGTCTTCGGCCGCAGCGCGCCCCTGGTGGTCGAGATCGGGTCCGGGTCGGGGGACACGCTGGTGCACGCCGCCACGCAGCGCCCGGACTGGGACTTCCTGGCCCTCGAGGTGTGGCGGCCCGGGATCGGCCACGCGATGGCCAAGATGGACCGGCCGCTGCCCAACGTCCGCTTCCTCGAGGCCGATGCCGCCCTGGCGCTGCAGACCCTCCTGCCACCGGGCGGCGTGCACGAGGTGTGGACCTTCTTCCCTGACCCGTGGCCCAAGCAGCGGCACCACAAGCGGCGGCTGGTCTCCCCGGACTTCGCCTCCACGGTGGCCTCCCTCGTGCCCACCGGTGGGCTGTGGCGGCTGGCCACCGACTGGGCCGGCTACGCCCACGCGATGCGGCAGGTCCTGGACGCGCACCCCTCCTGGGAGCTCGCCTCGACCGGGCGGGCCCCGCTGCGCCCGGTGACCCGCTTCGAGCGGCGCGGGACCGAGGCCGGCCGGGAGATCGTGGACCTGGCCTACCGGCGGGTCTGAGCGACCTCAGTCGCCGGCGCTGTCCTTGGCCCGCTTGACCAGCCGGGGGTCGGGGCGCAGCACCACGTCGTGGTCCTTCCCCTCGTACTCGAACTGGGAGAGGAAGTGGCGCATGGCGTTGATGCGCGCCCGCTTCTTGTCGTTGCTCTTGATCGTCACCCAGGGTGCCCAGTCGGAGTCCGTGCGGCGGAACATCTCCTCCTTGGCGGCGGTGTAGGCCTCCCAGCGGTCCAGGCTCTCCAGGTCCATGGGCGAGAGCTTCCACTGGCGCACCGGGTCCAGCTGCCGGATCGCGAACCGGGTGCGCTGCTCGGTCTGCGTCACCGAGAACCAGAACTTCGTGATCGACACCCCGGCGTCGACGAGCATCTGCTCGAACAGCGGCGCCTGGATCATGAAGCGGTCGTACTCCGCCTGGGAGCAGAAGCCCATGACCCGCTCCACCCCGGCGCGGTTGTACCAGGACCGGTCGAACAGCACGAGCTCCCCCGAGGTCGGCAGGTGCTGGATGTAGCGCTGGAAGTACCACTGCCCGGCCTCGACCTCGGTGGGCTTGTTGAGCGCCACGACCCGCGCGCCACGAGGGTTGAGGTGCTCGGTGAAGCGTTTGATGGAGCCACCCTTGCCGGCGGCGTCGCGCCCCTCGAAGACGAGGACGTGCCGGCTGCCGTTGTCCTTGGCCCAGTACTGGAACTTGAGCAGCTCCACCTGGAGCAGCCACTTCTCGACCTCGTAGTAGTCGCGGGTCATCCGCTCGCTGTAGGGGTAGTCCTCGCGCCAGGTGTCGACGGCGCTGCCGTCGGGCGTGATGAGATCAGGGTCGGAGCCCTGGTCGTCCCGGACGGTGTAGCCCTGGTCGCGCAGGCTGTCGATGTACTCACGAAGCCGCTGCTGCACACCGCCGACCCTAGCGCGCCGACGACCCACGAGGCGTCCCGACCGGCGGTGCGCCACCGGTCCGGCGGGGTGGGAGACTGGGCGGTATGCCCTCGAGCTTCCCCCCGGGCGACCCCGCGCCCGCGGACGGCTCGCTCCCGGCGTCCGCGCTGCAGGGTATGCCGCAGCGCCCGTTCTCGGTCTACCTGCACGTCCCCTTCTGCCGGGTCCGGTGCGGCTACTGCGACTTCAACACCTACACCCTGCCCGAGCTCGACGACGCCGCGGCCCCGCAGGGCTACCTCGCCTCCGCCCACGCCGAGATCGAGCTGGCAGCCGGGGTGCTGCAGGAGGCGGCCCCGCCGCCGGTCTCCACGGTCTTCGTCGGCGGAGGGACCCCGACGCTGCTGGCCCCGCCGGCCCTGGGGTCGCTCGTGGCCGCGGTGCGCGAGCGCTGGGGGCTGGCGCCGGGCGCGGAGGTCACCACCGAGGCCAACCCCGACACCATCACCCCCGCCGTCGCGGAGCAGCTGGCCGAGGCCGGCTTCACCCGGGTGAGCCTGGGCATGCAGTCCGCGGTGCCGCACGTGCTGCGCACCCTCGACCGCACCCACGACCCGGCGGGCGTGGCATACGCCGTGCGGGCCGTCCGGGACGCGGGTCTGCAGGTGAGCCTCGACCTCATCTACGGCACGCCGGGGGAGACGCTCGCGGACTGGCGGGCGAGCCTGGACGCGGCGGTGGCGCTGCGACCGGACCACGTCTCGGCCTACGCCCTCGTCGTGGAGCCGGGGACCCGGCTGCACGGCCAGGTGCGCCGTGGCGAGGTGCCGGCGCCCGAGGACGACGACGAGGCGGACAAGTACGAGCTGGCCGAGGAGGTGCTCGGCGGGGCCGGCTACGGCTGGTACGAGATCTCCAACTGGGCGAGCGACCCGCAGCACCGGTGCCGGCACAACCTGGCCTACTGGCAGGGCGCGGACTGGTGGGGGGTCGGACCGGGGGCGCACAGCCACGTCGGTGGCGTGCGGTGGTGGAACGTCAAGCACCCGCGCGCCTACGACGACCGGCTGGGGCAGGGCCTGAGCCCGGCGCACGCCCGCGAGCTGCTGGGCCCCGGGGAGCGCTACGACGAGCAGGTCCTGCTCGGCGTCCGGCTGCGGGACGGGCTGCCCGTCGGCGAGCTGCGGGCCACCGGCCGCCGTGCCGTCGCGGGTCTCGTCGCCGACGGGCTGCTCGAGGGTCGTGCCGCGGTCCGTGGTCGTGCCGTGCTGACGCTGCGCGGCCGCCTGCTGGCCGACACCGTCGTGCACCGGCTGCTGGCCTGAGCCGGGGAACGGCCGGTCGCCTCCGGTTCATCGACACGCCCGACGGGGTCCGCCGGGGCGTCGGACGGGGGAGCCACAATGACGGCAGTCCCTGCGGGGTATGAGCCTGCAGGGCCGGACGCCGGCACGACGAGAGGTGGCCCGGTCGGCGAAGTATGAGTTCGCCCACCGGGCCACGGCCCGGGCGTGATGACGCCGGGCGGTGCGCAAGGTGCCAGAGGCTCGGCTGCGCATCACCACAGCTCGTCCATGGGACGGTGCGAATCCTCGGCCAGTCTCGCGACCCGCGCTCCCCGAGGGGAGTGCGTAGGGACATGTCTACGCCTCCGCCACCGGCGCCGCAAGGGACCGAGGTCGCGAATGTGCCGGGGCCCGGCGTGTCGCGACGGACACGCCGGGCCCTGGGACGTGCGGGGTGGCTGGGGTCAGCTGAGCAGGCGCAGCTGGAACGGGTACTCGTACACGCGGCTGTCCGCGGCCCGCATCGCACCCTTGATGTGGCACCACAGCTGGATGACGAACAGGGCGATCCAGGCCGGGATCGCCCACAGGAAACCGATGCCCAGGGTGAGGATCACCGAGATCCAGAGCCCGATGCTGATGATGGACAGCGTGAGGTTGAAGTTGAACGCGCCGGCCGACGCGGTGCGGACCGCCGCCGACCGGTCCTTGTAGAACAGCCAGATGAGCAGCGGGCCGAGGAAGGGCACCCAGCCGACGCTGAGCAGCATCGCCAGGGGCGCGGAGAGGTGGGCGAGCAGCATCATGGTGCGCTCGTCGCCCTGCGGCGCTCCCGAGGGCGCGCCGGGACCGGGCGGTGGCGACGAGGGCTGGCCGTAGGCCTGAGGCCCCGAGGCAGGCTGGGAGCCGGAAGGCCCGCCGGCTCGCTGCGGGTCCTGCCAGGGCTGGTCGCTGGGGGACTGGGGGGTCTGGGTCATGCTGCTCACTCCTCGTGAGGTGGTGGAACGGTGACGAAGTCGATCAGCTCTTCGACGCTGGCCAGCAGCGTAGGTTCCAGGTCGCTGTAGGACCGCACCGTCGAGAGTATCCGCTTCCAGCCCAGCGCCACGTCCGTCTGCGACCGGTGCGGCCAGCCGAGCTCGGCGAGCACCCCGTGCTTCCAGGACCGTCCCCGCTCGATGACCGGCCAGGCCTCCCGGCCGAGGCGGGCGGGCTTGACCGACTGCCAGACGTCCACGTAGGGGTGGCCGAGGATGCGGACCCAGGGGCTCACGCGCTCCGCCTGCTGCACGATCCGGGTCTCCTTGGTGGCGGGCACCAGGTGGTCGACGAGGATGCCGAGGCGCCGGTCCCGGGTCGGCGCGAACTCCCGGATGAGGGAGGCGAGGTCGTCGACGCCGTCCAGCATCTCGACCACGACGCCCTCGACCCGCAGGTCGTCACCCCAGACCTTCTCGACCAGCTCGGCGTCGTGGCGCCCCTCGACCCAGATGCGCGAGCCGCTGGCGACCCGGGCCGGCCGGCCCTCGACCCGCACCGACCCGCTGGCCGTGCGGGCCGCCGCCTGCCGGGCCTGGGCGAGCCGGCTCGTCGACTCCCGGTCCTCCGGTCGGGTGAGCACGACCGGCTGTCCGTCGACGAGGAAGCCCGGACCGAGCGGGAAGCCCTTGCGGCGACCGCGCCGGTCCTCCAGGTGCACCACCTCCATCCCCCCGGCGCGCTCGACGCCCACCACCGCGCCGCACCACCCGGTGTCCACGTCCTCCACCACGAGACCGCGCTCGGCGGCCACCTCCTGGGCCCGGCCGCGCCGGGGGGCGCGCCAGTCCGTGGCGAGGACGTCGGATCCGTAGCCGTAGCGGTCGTTCACAACGGACGACGCTAACGCCTGTGGCTGGAGTGACGGCGCAGGCGCTCCGGGCCGGGGCCGGTCAGGCCTCGCGCGGGTGGGTCATGTCGAGCGGCACGACCCAGGCGTCGAACTCCTCGGCGGTGAGGTGGCCGCTCTCCAGGGCCGCCTCGCGCAGCGTCTGCCCGGACCGGTGCGCCGCCTTGGCGATGGCGGCGGCCTTGTCGTAGCCGATGTGCGGGTTCAGCGCGGTCACCTGCATGAGGTTGCTGGCGAGGTTGGCCTCGATCCGCTCGGTGTTCGGCTCGATGCCCCGCGCGCACCCCACGTCGAAGGCGAGGCAGGCGTCGCTGATGAGCCGGATGCTCTCCAGCACGGCGTGGACCATGACCGGCTTGAAGACGTTGAGCTGGAAGTTGCCCTGGCTGCCGGCGAAGCCCACCGTCGCGTCGTTGCCGAAGACGCGGGTCGCGACCATGGTCATGGCCTCGGACTGGGTGGGGTTGACCTTGCCCGGCATGATCGAGCTGCCCGGCTCGTTCTCCGGGATGAGCAGCTCTCCGATCCCGTTGCGCGGCCCGGAGGCCAGCCAGCGCACGTCGTTGGCCATCTTCATCAACGCCCCGGCGAGGGTCCGCAGGGCCGCCGAGGTCTGCACCAGGGCGTCGTGCGCGGAGAGCGCGGCGAACCTGTTGTCGGCGCTGCGCAGCTCCAGCCCGACCTCCTCACCCATCCGGCGGGCGGCGAGCGCCCCGAACTCCGGGTGGGCGTTCAGCCCGGTGCCGACGGCCGTGCCGCCGATCGCCAGCTCGTGCAGCCCCTCCGCGGCGTGGCGCACCTCGCCCAGGGCGTAGTCGAGCTGGGCCACCCAGCCGCCGATCTCCTGCCCCAGGGTGATGGGGGTGGCGTCCTGCAGGTGCGTGCGGCCGACCTTGACGACGTCGGCGTACTCCGCCGACTTGGCGGCGAGGGTGTCGCGCAGCTGGCCCACCGCGCCCTCGAGGCGGTCCCGCAGCTCGAGGAGCACGGCGATGTGCATGGCGGTGGGGAAGGTGTCGTTGCTGCTCTGCCCCCGGTTGACGTGGTCGTTGGGGTGCACCGGGGTCTTGCTCCCCAGCTCCCCGCCGGCCAGCTCGATGGCGCGGTTGGAGATGACCTCGTTGGAGTTCATGTTGCTCTGGGTGCCGGAGCCGGTCTGGAAGACGACGAGCGGGAAGTGGTCGTCGAGCTCGCCGGAGATGACCTCGTCGGCCGCCTGCACGATGAGGTCGGCGACGTCCTGCGGCAGCTCGCCCAGCTCGGCGTTGGCCTGGGCGGCGCCCTTCTTGAGGATCCCCAGCGCGGTGATGATCGGGCGTCCCCACACGAAGGTGTCCTGGCCGATGGGGAAGTTGTGGATGCTGCGCTGCGTCTGCGCCCCCCAGTAGCGGTCGGAGGGGACCTCCACCTGGCCCATGCTGTCGGTCTCGGTGCGCGGCTCGCTCATGGCGCACATGGTATGCCGTGCCCCAGGCTCGCGTAGACTGGCACTCCGTGCCCCTGAGTGCCAGCCGCGAGGAAGGAGGGAGCAGCCGTGAGCGAGGACCGTCGCCTGGAGGTGCTGCGCGCGATCGTGCAGGACTACGTCCGCACCTCCGAACCCGTGGGGTCCAAGGCGCTGCTGGAGCGGCACCGGCTCGGAGTGTCCGCCGCGACCGTGCGCAACGACATGGCCGCGCTGGAGGACGAGGGCCTCATCACCGCCCCGCACACGAGCGCGGGACGGATCCCGACGGACGCGGGCTACCGCCTGTTCGTCGACCGCCTGCAGCAGATCAAGCCGATGAGCCGGGCCGAGCGCGCCGCGATCGCCCGCTTCCTCGACGGTGCGCTGGACCTCGACGACGTCGTCTCCCGCACGACGCGGCTGCTGTCCAGCCTCACCCAGCAGGTCGCGGTGATGCAGTACCCCAGCCTGTCCCGGTCCACCCTGCGCCACGTCGAGCTGGTGCCCGTCGGCGGCACCCGCCTCATGATCGTCCTCATCACGAGCACCGGGCGGGTCGAGCAGCGCGTCGTCGACGTCCGCCGGGACCTGACCCTTGAGCCCGACGTGGTGGCCACCCTGCGCACCCTCGTCAACGAGCTGGCCGTCGGCGAGCTGCTCGCCCGCATCCCCGCCCGGCTCGCCGCCGTGGAGGAGCGGGTCGCGCCGACCGACCGGCCGCTGGCCCAGGTCGTCGTCGACACCCTGGCCGAGGCCGCCCAGGAGCGCACCGAGGAGCGCATCGCCATGGCCGGCACCGCCAACCTGGCGCGGGTGGGCAGCGACTTCCCCACCTCCCTCTCCCAGGTGCTCGAGGCCCTGGAGGAGCACGTCGTCCTGCTGCGCCTCATGGGCAGCATGGCCTCCCTCGACGACGGCGAGACCGTCGCCGTCGCGATCGGCACCGAGAACCCCTACGAGCCGCTGCGCACCACCTCGGTCGTGGCGACCACCTACGGCCCCGCCGGGGGGCTGGGGGTCGTCGGGCCGACCCGCATGGACTACCCGCAGGCGATGGCCACGGTCCGGGCCGTGGCGCACTACGTCGCCGACATCCTGGACGGGTGAGCCACCTCACGGCATACCCACGCCCGTCCGACCGTTGCACCATCCGGACCCGCACGAGACCGCACACGACGAGACCGCAAGGACGTCCCCCGCTGTGAACGACTACTACGCCGACCTCGGCGTCGCCCGCGAGGCCACCCCCGAGGAGATCAAGAAGGCCTACCGCAAGAAGGCCCGCCAGCTGCACCCCGACGTCAACCCCGGCGCCGAGGCCGAGGCCGAGTTCAAGAAGGTCAGCCAGGCCTACGACGTGCTCGGCGACGCCGGCAAGCGCGCCTCCTACGACCGGGGCCAGGACCCCTACGGCGGTGCCACCGGCGGCTTCGGCCAGGGCTTCACCTTCAGCGACATCATGGACGCGTTCTTCGGCGGCACGGCGGCGGGGGCGCGCGGTCCGCGCTCCCGGACGCAGCGCGGCCACGACGCGCTCATCCGGCTCGACATCGACCTGCCCACCGCGGCCTTCGGCGGTGAGCAGACCCTCCAGATCGACACCGCGGTGGTGTGCAGCACCTGCTCGGGTGCCGGGGCGCAGCCGGGCAGCGGCACCCGCACGTGCGACGTCTGCAGCGGGCGGGGCGAGGTGCAGCAGGTGCAGCGCTCCTTCCTCGGTCAGGTGATGACCTCCCGCCCGTGCCAGGCGTGCCGCGGCTTCGGCAACGTCATCGAGCACCCCTGCTTCGACTGCTCCGGCGAGGGCCGGGTCCGCACCCGTCGCGACCTCACCCTCAAGGTCCCCGGCGGCGTCGACACCGGGACCCGGATCGCGCTCGCGGGCGAGGGCGAGGTCGGGCCCTTCGGTGGTGAGCCGGGCGACCTCTACGTCGAGATCCAGGTGGAGCCGCACGAGGTCTTCACCCGGCGCGGCGACGACCTCCACTGCACCCTCGAGGTGCCGATGACCGCAGCGGCCCTGGGGGCCACCCTGCCCGTGGAGACCCTGGACGGGCCGGTCGAGGTGGACCTGCGTGCCGGCACCCAGCCCGGCCAGACGGTGCCGCTGCCCGGCAAGGGCGTCACCCACCTGCGCGGCGAGGGCCGCGGCGACCTCATCGTCCACCTCGACGTCAAGGTGCCCACCCGGCTCAACGACACCCAGCGCGAGCTGCTGGCGCAGCTGGCCGAGAGCCGGGGCGAGTCCAGCCCGACCGGGCGCATGGGCACCTCCGGCGGGGTCGGCCGCAAGCACAGCCTCTGGGACGCGCTGCGTGGCAGGTAGGCCGTGAGCGACCCGCTCTTCCTGCTGCCCACGGCCTCGCTCGTCGGCGAGGAGATCGTGCTCGACGGTCCCGAGGGCCGGCACGCGGCGACGGTGCAGCGCATCGGGGTGGGGGAGAGCGTGGTCGTCTCCGACGGCGCCGGGCAGGGTGCCCGGTGCCGCGTCGTCGGGGCCGGGGGTGACGCGCTGCGCCTGCAGGTGACCGAGCGCCTGACGGACGACGAGCCGCGGCTGCGGCTCGTGCTCGTCCAGGCGCTCGCCAAGGGCGACCGCGACCTGCAGGCCGTCGAGACGGCGACCGAGCTCGACGTCACCGAGGTCGTCCCGTGGCAGGCGGACCGGAGCATCGTGCGGTGGCGCGGCGAGCGGGCGGCCAAGGCGCTGCGCCGGTGGGACCAGACGATCGTCGCCGCCACGAAGCAGTCGCGCCGGTTGCGGCGCCCCGCGCTCGGCGACCCGGTGGGGCGCCGCGGGCTGCTCGAGCGCGCCGCCGGGGCCGACCTCGTCCTCGTGCTCCACGAGGAGGCCACCGTCCCGCTCAGCACGCTGACGCTGCCGGACGCCGGGGAGGTGCTGCTCGTCGTGGGACCCGAGGGCGGGATCTCGCCCGACGAGCTGTCCGACCTCGTCGGCGCCGGGGCACACGCCGTGCGGCTGGGGCGCAGCGTGCTGCGCTCCTCCACCGCCGGCCCGGCGGCGCTGGCCGTGCTCGGGGCCGCCGCCTCGCAGGCGTGGCGATGAGCGCGACCACCCGGGCCGGCGAGGTGCGCGAGGAGCCGCGGTCGGTGTTCTCGCCCGGCGTGCGCAGCGCGTCGGTCGGCGCGACCGTCCTCATCGCGATCTTCGCGCTGGAGTACATCGCGGTCGGCGCGGCCATGCCGACGGTGGCGGCCGCCCTGGACGGCTACCACCTCTACAACATGGCGTTCGGGGCGACCGTCGCCGCGAGCGTCGTGGGGATGATCCTCAGCGGCTGGTGGTCGGACCGCTCCGGGCCACGACCGGTGGTGCTCGGCGGGGGTGCCGCCTTCGTGGCCGGCCTGCTGGTCGCCGGTCTCGCCACCTCCATGGAGGTCTTCGTCGTCGGTCGCGGGCTGCAGGGCCTCGGCAGCGGGCTGGCGAGCGTGGCGCTCTACGTCGTCATCGCCCAGCGGGTCCCGGACGCGCTGCGGCCCCCGGTGTTCTCGCTGCTGGCCGCGGCGTGGGTCCTCCCGGGCCTGGCCGGCCCCCTGCTCACCGGGGTGGTCGTCGAGCACCTGTCCTGGCGCTGGGTGTTCCTCGGGGTGGCTCCCGCCTTCCTGGTGGCGCTCGTCGTGCTGCGCCCGGCGCTGCGGGCGACCCGCCCCAGCAGCGAGGCCGGTCACCTCCGGCCGGGCATCATCGGCTGGGCGGTGCTCGCCGCCGTGGGCGTGGGCCTGCTCAACCTCGCGGGTGAGCGCATCCAGCCGTGGGAGTACGCCCTGGGTGCGGTGCTCCTGGTCCTGCTCGCCGTCGCGTCGCACCACCTGCTGCCCCGCGGGGCGCTGGTGCTGGCGCGCGGGCTGCCCTCGGTCGTCGGTGTCCGGGCCGCCCTGGGCGCCTCGTTCGTGGCCGCCGAGGCCTACCTCCCGCTCATGCTGCGCGACGAGCACGGCTACAGCCCGGCCCAGGCGGGCGGCGTGCTCGCCGCCGCCTCGGTCACCTGGGCCCTCGGGTCGTGGTTCCAGGGCCGCGCCGCCCCCGAGACCGACCGCTACCGGCTCATGCTCGCCGGAGTCGTCGGGTATGCGCTGGTCATGGCGGTCCTGGGCGTCGGGGTCTGGGGCTCCTGGCCCGGGTGGGTGGTCATCGCGCTGTACGGCGTCGCGACCTTCGGGGTCGGTGTCGCCTACCCCAACACCTCCGTCCTCACGCTGCGGCTGTCCAGCGAGCCCGAGGTCGGCCGCAACAGCTCGGCCCTGCAAGTCGGGGAGGCCCTGGCCAGCGCCCTCGCCCTGGCCGCCACCGGGGTGGTCTTCGGCCTGACCTACGGGACCGCCCCGCACGCCGCCTTCGTCGGGACCCTCGTCGTCTCCGTCGCCGTCGGGCTGCTCTCGGTGCTCAGCGCATCGCGGGCGCGGCCCGCACGGACGGCGCCCGTCGGTCCCGCCGTCTAGACTGGAGACCCTGATGACGCAGACCGACACCAGCCCACGACCCCAGCCCACGCATACCGTCGTCATCCCCGACGAGGTGCCCATGGTCACCCTCCTGGGGCCGCGCGACGAGCTGCTGCGCACCGTCGAGCGCGCCTTCCCCCGGGTGGACGTGCACGTGCGCGGCAACGAGTTCCGCCTCACCGGCGACTCCGCCGAGCTGGCCCTCGTCGAGCGCCTCGTCGACGAGCTGCTCGCCATCGTCGGGCGCGGGCAGCCGCTCAACCGGGACGCCGTCGAGCGCAGCATCGGGATGCTGCGCACCGCGACCTCCGACCGTCCGGCGGACGTGCTGACGATGAACATCGTCTCCAGCCGGGGCCGCACCATCCGGCCCAAGACGCTCAACCAGAAGCACTACGTCGACGCCATCGACGCCCACACCATCGTCTTCGGGCTCGGCCCGGCCGGCACCGGCAAGACCTACCTGGCCATGGCCAAGGCGGTCGCCGCGCTGCAGGCCAAGCAGGTCAACCGCATCATCCTCACCCGGCCGGCGGTCGAGGCGGGGGAGCGGCTGGGCTTCCTGCCGGGCACCCTCACCGACAAGATCGACCCCTACCTGCGCCCCCTCTACGACGCGCTGCACGACATGGTCGACAGCGAGTCCATGTCCAAGCTCATGGCGGCGGGCACCATCGAGGTGGCCCCCCTGGCCTACATGCGCGGGCGCAGCCTCAACGACGCCTTCATCATCCTGGACGAGGCCCAGAACACCTCTCCCGAGCAGATGAAGATGTTCCTCACCCGGCTCGGGTTCGGCTCCAAGATGGTGGTGACCGGGGACACCACGCAGGTCGACCTCCCGGGCGGCACCCAGTCGGGCCTGCGGGTGGTCCAGGACATCCTGGCCGACGTGGAGGACATCCACTTCTCCCACCTCACCAGCCAGGACGTCGTGCGTCACCGGCTGGTCAGCGACATCGTCGACGCCTACGGGAGGTTCGACGAGCGTCGGCAGCACCGGGGCCCGAGGCGCCAGGCGGCCGGACCGGCCGGCGGGGGGTCGGCCCCCCGGGAGGACACCTGATGATCGAGGTGCTCAACGAGTCGGGCGAGGTGCCGGCACCCGTCCCCGAGCAGGAGCTCGCCGACCTGGGACGGCACGTGCTGGCCCAGCTCCAGGTCAACCCCCGCGCGGAGCTGACCATCACCCTCGTGGACGAGGAGACGATGGCCAACCTGCACCAGCGGTGGATGGACCTGCCCGGCCCCACCGACGTCATGAGCTTCCCCATGGACGAGCTGCGCCCCGGTGGCGGCTCGGGCCGCCCCGAGGACGAGGCGGGCACCGAGGCGGGTGTCCTCGGCGACGTCGTGCTCTGCCCGTCGGTGGCACGGACCCAGGCCCAGCAGGCGGGCCACGCCGTCGGTGACGAGATGCTCCTGCTGACCACGCACGGGATCCTGCACCTGCTCGGCTTCGACCACGCCGAGAAGGCCGAGGAGCGGGAGATGTTCGACCTGCAGCGGACGCTGCTCATGACCTTCCTGGCCCAGCGCGGCCGGACCACGCGGGCGGCCGACGACGACGTGGTGGGGCGTTCGTGACCACGCTCGTGCTCGTCGCCGTCCTCACGACGACCATCGCCTTCCTCCTCACCGCCGGCGAGACCGCGCTGCAGCGGGTCAGCCTGCGTCGGGCCGAGCAGCTCGTCGACGAGGGTCGCACCGGCGCCCGGGCGCTGGAGCGCATCGCGAGGGACGCCGCGCCCTACCTCGCGGTCGCCGCCTTCGTCCGCGTCGCGGCCGAGGCGACCACGGCGGTCCTGGTGACCGTCGCCGTCGACATCCGCACCGACTCGCACCTGCAGACGGCGCTCATCGCCGTCGGGATCATGGTCGTCGTGACCTTCGTCGTGGTGGGGGTCTCGCCGCGGACGCTGGGTCGCCAGCACACCGAGCCGGTCGCGCTCGTCGCCGCACCCGTGGTGCGGCTGCTGCGCCTCTTCCTCGGGCCGGTCGCCAAGCTGCTCGTGCTCTTCGGCAACGCGGTGACCCCGGGGCGGGGCTTCGCCGAGGGGCCGTTCGCCACCGAGACCGAGCTGCGCGAGCTGGTCGACCTGGCCGGCGAGTCCTCGGTGATCGAGGACGACGAGCGGGAGATGATCCACTCGATCTTCGAGCTGGGGGACACCGTGGCCCGCGAGGTCATGGTGCCCCGCCCGGACCTGGTGACCATCAAGGGCGAGAAGGTGCTGCGGCAGGCGATGTCGCTGCTGCTGCGCTCGGGCTTCTCCCGGGTGCCGGTGGTGGGGGAGGACACCGACGACGTGCTCGGGATGCTCTACTTCAAGGACGTGGCGCGCGCGGTCAACAGCCGCGCCGAGGCGGCCGGCGTCGTGCCGGTCACCGACGTCATGCGGCCCGTCCAGCGGATCCCCGAGATGAAGCGGGTCGACGAGCTGCTCAAGGAGATGCAGCGCGGCCGCCAGCACGTCGCCGTCGTCATCGACGAGTACGGCGGCACCGCGGGGCTCGTCACCATCGAGGACATCGTCGAGGAGATCGTGGGCGAGATCACCGACGAGTACGACCGCGACACCGTCGACGTGGAGGAGGTCCTCCTCGACGACGGCACCGCGCGCACGCGGGTGCCGGCGAACCTGCCGGTGGACGACCTGGCCGAGATGTTCGACGTCGAGATCGAGACCGAGGACGTCGACTCCGTCGGTGGCCTGCTGTCGACGGCGATCGGCATGGTGCCCATCCAGGGTGCCGTCGGCGAGGTCGCGGGGCTGGAGCTGACCGCCGAGCGCATGGCGGGCCGTCGCCGTCGGGTCGCGACCGTGCTCGTGCGCCGCGTGCCCGAGCCGGAGCCGGAGACGCCGGAGGAGGACCCGCGCACGGCGGGACGCGGCGAGGTGGCCGACACGGACCCGCGCGACGAGCAGCAGGACCTGGCGGCGACCGATGCCGCCACCGACACCCCCGCCCGGCGGGGCGAGCGGTGGACCCCGCACGAGGACGAGGTGAGCACCAGTGCCCGATGAGCAGGCATACCGCGCGGGGTTCGTCAGCCTGGTGGGGCGACCCAACGCCGGGAAGTCGACCCTGACCAACGCCCTCGTGGGGAGCAAGGTGGCGATCACCTCCTCCAAGCCGCAGACCACGCGCCACGCGATCCGGGGCATCCGCACGACGGACACCTCCCAGCTCATCCTCGTCGACACCCCCGGGCTGCACCGACCGCGCTCGCTGCTCGGGCAGCGGCTCAACGACCTCGTCCGCGAGACCCTGCTCTCGGTCGACGTCATCGGCTTCTGCCTGCCCAGCGACCAGCGCGTCGGTCCGGGGGACAGCTTCATCGCGCGGGACCTGGCCGACCTGCACCGGGCTCGCCGGGTGCCGGTGGTCGCCATCGCCACCAAGTCGGACGCGGTGAGCCGGGACCGCCTGGCCGAGCACCTCGTGGCCATCGACCAGCTGGGGGACTGGGACGCGATCATCCCGTGCTCGGCCACCCGCGGCGACCAGGTCGAGGAGGTGGCCGACCTGCTGTCCTCCTGGCTGCCCGAGTCGCCGCAGCTCTACCCGGCCGACCAGATCACCGACGAGTCGACGCTCGTGCAGATCGCCGAGCTGGTGCGTGAGGCGGCCCTGGAGGGCGTGCGCGACGAGCTCCCGCACAGCCTGGCCGTGCAGGTCGAGGAGATCGTCCCGCGCCCGGACCGTCCCGAGGACTCACCGCTGTCGGACGTCCGCGTCAACGTCTTCGTCGAACGCCCGAGCCAGAAGGCCATCATCATCGGCCGGGGCGGCTCCCGCCTGCGCGACGTCGGCACCGAGGCCCGGCGGGGGATCGAGGCGCTCATGGGCCAGCGGGTGCACCTGGACCTGCACGTCAAGGTGGCCAAGGACTGGCAGCGCGACCCCAAGGCCCTGGACCGGCTCGGCTTCTGAGCCGCCAGCCGTCCCGGGCCCGGCTCGACGCGCCCGCGGGCGGCATACCCCGCCCACCTGCCCGGGCCCGCCGGTGGGCGCCTGCGGGCGGGATGCCGCGGCCACCTGGCCGGGCCCGCCCCTGGACGGCATGCCGTCGCCACCTGCCCGGGCCCGCCGGTGGGCGCCTGCGGGGGCAGGGGTGCCTGCTCCTCGGCAGGCCTCGACCACATCGGTCCCGCCGACACGCCCGGCCCCGGCGGCTCAGCCACGCACGTGCACGCCTGAGCCGTTCGGACCGGGCGTGTCGTCGGCCGTGGCGTTCACGTGCGCCCCTGGGCCGATCGCCGGCGTGGCGGGTCGGGCCGCGGGCGCGGTCGTGGCCGGGTCGGGTCGCGACGGGAGGGTGGCCGTGACCGACCCGGCTCAGGGCATACCCGAGCGGGCCGTTCCGTGGCAGAGTGGGCACCATGAAGAAGCTGCTCAACGACCCCGCTGACGTGGTCGTCGAGGCGCTGGCGGGGATGGCCGCGGCCCACCCCGACCACTTGCGCGTCGACCTGGACCACAAGCTCGTGCTCCGGGCCGGTTCGCCGGTCTCCGGCAAGGTCGCCCTCGTCTCCGGCGGGGGCTCCGGCCACGAACCGCTGCACGGCGGGTTCGTCGGCCGCGGCATGCTCGACGCGGCCTGCGCCGGAGAGGTCTTCACCTCCCCGGTGCCCGACCAGATCCTGGCGGCGACGACCGCCGTCGACGGCGGTGCCGGGGTGCTGCACATCGTCAAGAACTACACCGGCGACGTCATGAACTTCGAGATGGCGGCCGAGCTCGCCGCGGACTCGGGCGTGCAGGTCGAGGCCGTCGTCACCGACGACGACGTCGCGGTCCAGGACAGCCTCTTCACCGCCGGACGTCGGGGTGTCGGGGTCACCGTGCTGCTGGAGAAGATCGTCGGCGCGGCCGCCGAGGAGGGCCAGGACCTCGCCGCCTGCGCCGAGCTCGCCCGACGGGTCAACGCCCAGGGGCGGTCCATGGGCATCGCCCTCACCTCCTGCACGGTCCCCGCGGCCGGCAAGCCGACCTTCGAGCTGGCCGACGACGAGATGGAGATCGGCATCGGCATCCACGGGGAGCCGGGGCGCTCCACCGAGAAGCTGGCGCCCGCGCGGGAGGTCGCGGCGCGGCTCGTCGAGCCGGTCGTCTCCGACCTCGGCCTGGAGAGCGGCGAGTCGGTCATCGCCTTCGTCAACGGGATGGGCGGGACGCCTCTGCTCGAGCTCTACGTCATGTACGGCGAGGTCGCCCGCCTGCTCGAGCAGGCCGGGGTCACCGTGGCCCGCTCGCTGGTCGGCAACTACATCACCTCCCTCGAGATGGCCGGCTGCTCGGTCACGCTGCTGCGGGTGGACGAGGAGATGGTGCGGCTCTGGGACGCCCCCGTGGACACGCCCGGCCTGCGATGGGGAGGATGAGCGCATGGCTGACCTCACCGCATTCCAGTCCTGGATCGCCGCCTGCTCCGAGAGCATCACGGCCCACGCCGACGACCTGACCGAGCTCGACCGGGCGATCGGCGACGCCGACCACGGCAGCAACATGAAGCGGGGTCTGACCGCGTGCGCGGCCCTGGCCGAGCAGGAGGACTTCTCCAGCATCGACGCCTACCTCAAGAAGGTCGGCATGACGCTGGTGAGCACCGTCGGCGGCGCCTCCGGGCCGCTCTACGGCACGTTCTTCCTCCGGCTGGCGGGGCCGCTGGCGGCGAGCGAGGACGTGGGCGCCCGGGAGTTCGGGCAGGCGCTGCGCGCCGGTGTCGAGGGCATCGTGGCGCGCGGCAAGGCCGAGGCCGGGGACAAGACGATGTATGACGCGTTCTCGCCCGCGCTGGACGCCTTCGAGTCCGCCGCCGGCTCCGGGGCCGAGCTCGCCGAGGCCCTGCGGGCAGCTGCGGACGCAGCGGCGCAGGGCCGGGACGCGACCGAGCCGATGGTCGCGCGCAAGGGGCGGGCGTCCTACCTCGGGGAGCGCAGCGCCGGCCACCAGGACCCCGGAGCCACGAGCGCCACCCTGCTCATCGAGGCCGCCGCGAAGACCCTCGCGTGAGCCGGTCGCGATGATCGCGCTGGTCGTCGTCTCCCACAGTCGCGCCCTGGCCCGGGCCGCCGTCGCCCTCGCCGCCGAGATGAGCCCGGAGGACGGGCCGCGGCTGGAGGTGGCCGCGGGGCTGGACGAGGAGACGACCGGCACGGACGCGGTCGCCATCGCCGAGGCCCTGGGCCGGGCGGACGACGCCTCCGACGGTGCCGGGGTGCTGGTGCTGGTGGACCTGGGCAGCGCCGTGCTGTCGACCGAGATGGCCCTGGAGATGGTGGACCCCGAGGTCGCCGCCCGGGTGCGCGTCAGCCCGGCGCCGCTGGTGGAGGGGCTGGTCGCGGCCACCGTCGCTGCCGGCACCGGTGCCGACCTGGAGACCTGCGCCGCCGAGGCGCGGCGGGGCCTGGACGCCAAGACCTCCCACCTGGGGGACGCCCCGGACCCTGCAGAGCCCGGGGCTGGAGACGAGACCGGTGACGCGGCCTCCGCCGAGGAGTCCGGCGACTGGACGGCCGCGGAGGTCTCGGTGACGGGGGAGCACGGCCTGCACGCGCGACCCGCCGCGCGGCTCGTGTCCACGGCGGCCGCGGCCTCGCCCGGCACCCGGGTGCGGGTCCGCAACGTGACCACCGGGGCGGGGCCCGTCGACGCCCTGAGCCTGTCCGGCGTCGCGACGCTGGGCGCGCGCCAGGGACACGTGCTCAGGGTGGAGGCGACCGGGGAGCGGGCCGGCGAGGTGCTCCGCCAGATCGAGCAGCTGGCGGCGACCGCCTTCGGGGACGAGCCGGGCCCGGCGCAGCCGCTGGCCGACGACGACGCCCCGGCACCCTCGGTGAGCGAGGAGCCGGGGGTGGCCGGTTCCGGGCTGGAGGCCGCGATGGGCCCGGCCGTGCTGGACCGGACGGTGCCGGACCCCGACGACGTCGTGGCCGGCAGCGAGCAGGAGGAGCAGGACCGCCTGGATGCCGCGGTCGCCGAGGCCCTGGAGGCCCTGGAGCAGCTGTCGGCCCGCGCGCGCCGTCACCTCGGCGACGGGCAGGCCGAGGTGTTCGAGGCGCACGCGGCGCTGCTGCGCGACCCGGAGCTGCTCGGGGACGTCGCGCAGCGGATCTCCGGAGGGGAGGCCGCAGCCTTCGCCTGGCAGGACGCCGTGCAGGACGTCGTCGGGCGCTTCGAGGCGCTCCCCGACGCCTACCTGCAGGAGCGCGCGCAGGACGTGCGCAGCATCGGTGAGCGGGTGATGCGGGTGCTGCTCGACGTGGCCGAGCCGGAGGCGCTCGGTGAGGGTGTGCTCGTCGTGGACGAGCTCGACCCGGCGCTGGCCATCTCTCTGGACGCGGGCGCCATCCGTGGGGTCGTGACGCGCCAGGGCGGGGCCCTGGGGCACGGGGTGCTCATCGCCCGGGCGCGTGGACTCCCGGTGCTGACCGGCGCCGGGGCCCGCGCCGACGTCGAGGCGGGCACGCTCATCGCCTTCGACGCCCGCGCCGGGCGCCTGGAGATCGACCCCGTCCCCGAGGTGCAGACCGCCTTCTCCCAGATGCTCGAGAGGCGCGCCGCCGAGCGCCAGCAGGCGCTGGCGGACACCCACCTGCCGGTCGTGACGCGCGACGGGGCCCGGGTCACGGTGAAGGCCAACGTGTCCTCGGTCGCCACCGCGCGGTTGGGTGCCGGGCTCGGGGCCGAGGGGTCCGGGCTGGTCCGCACCGAGGCCGTCTTCGCCCAGTGGCACCGTGCCCCGACCGTCGACCAGCAGGTCGAGGTCTACTCCGCGATCGCGCAGGCCTTCGATCCGCACGCCGTGACCATCCGCACCTGGGACGTCGGCGGTGACAAGCCGTTGGACTTCATCCCCATCGAGGAGGAGGCCAACCCCTTCCTCGGGGTACGCGGGATCCGCGCCTTCCGCAAGGACCCCTCCCTGCTGCTCGACCAGCTGGAGGCCCTGTGCCGGGTCGCGCGGGGCCAGCGCCTCAACGTGCTCTTCCCCATGGTCACCTCGCTGGACGACGTCGACTGGGCCCGGGCGCGGCTGCAGGAGGCGGCCCGCCGCGTCGGGCTGTCGGCACCGCCCCACCAGCTGGGCGTCGGCATCATGGTCGAGGTGCCCGCCGTCGCGGTGCGTCTGGGGCGCCTGGCCCACGGCCTGGACGTCATCTCCATCGGCAGCAACGACCTCAGCCAGTACACCCTGGCCGCCGAGCGGGGCAACCCGCACGTCGCGACGTGGTCGGACGGGTTGGACCCCGCCGTGCTGCAGCTCATCCGCTACATCTGCGACCGGGCACCCGAGGGCGTCGTCGTCAGCCTGTGCGGCGAGCTGGCGAGCGACCCCGACGTCGCCGGGCTGCTGGTGGGCCTCGGCGTGCGGGAGCTGAGCGCCTCGCCCAGCGCGGTGCCGACGATCAAGGCCCGGCTGCGGGCCGGCTCGTTGCGCGAGATGCAGGACCTCGCGGCGAGCGCCGTCACGGCCCGTGACGCAGCGGCCGTCCGCGACCTCCTCGCCCTGCACGCCTGAGCGTCCGCACCGCACGGGACATGCGGTAGGTCCGCACCGGACCCGGTCAGCGCACCCCGCGGGGCCGGAACTGGATGCTGATCCGGGGTCCGACCGGGGCCGACGTCTTGGGGACGCAGTGGTCCCACGTCCGCTGGCAGGACCCGCCCATGACCAGCAGGTCGCCGTGGCCGAGGACGTGCCGGATGCTCGCGCCGCCACCGCGGGGACGCAGCAGCAGCGCCCGGGGAGCGCCCAGCGAGACGATCGCCACCATGGTGTCCTGCTCCTTGCTGCGGCCGATGCGGTCGCCGTGCCACGCGACGCTGTCGCGCCCGTCGCGGTAGAGGCACATGCCCGCGGTGACGAACGGCTCACCCAGCTCGGCGGCATACCAGCGGCTCAGCTCCTCGCGGGCCCGGGTCAGCACCGGGTCGGGCAGCTGCTCCCGCTCGGCGTAGAAGCGCAGCAGCCGCGGCGTGGTCACCTGCCGGTCCCACATCTGCCGCTCCTCGCCGCGCCACGCGACCTCGGCTGGACCACCCAGGGCGAGCCGGGAGAAGAGCTCGTCGGAGCCGGTGACCCAGCCCGGCCGCACGTCGATCCAGGCCCCGTGGTCGAGACCGGTGCGACGCACCCCTCCCTGGAGGGGGCGCAGGCCGACCTCGTCGACCTGGTCCAGGAGTGAACCCTGCAGCATCATGCACCCACTGTAGAACAGGTGTACGAATGGCGCCAGCGTGGGCTCACGCCGGTGCGGGATGCCGACCCGCGGCCGCGCTCGGTGGGACACTGGGGGTATGCCGACCTACCGCGACGCCGCGATCGTGCTGCGGACGTACAAGCTCGGCGAGGCCGACCGCATCGTCATCCTGCTCGGGCGCACCCGTGGGCGGATCCGCGCGGTCGCCAAGGGCGTCCGGCGGACCTCCAGCAAGTTCGGCGCCCGGCTGGAGCCGGGCATGGTGGTCGACGTCCAGTGCTACGAGGGCCGCTCCCTCGACACCATCACCCAGGCCGACGGGCTCGCGCCCTACGGTGACGCCATCGCCCGCGACTACCCGGCCTGGACCGCCGCCAGCGTCATGCTGGAGACCTGCGAGCAGCTCACCGAGGAGGGCACGCCCGCGCTGCAGCACTTCCGTCTGCTCGCCGGGGGGCTGGCCGCGCTCGCCGCCGGGGAGCACGACGCCCGCCTCGTCCTCGACTCCTACCTCCTGCGGGCGCTGGCCATCGCCGGCTGGCGGGCGAGCTTCGTCAACTGCGCACGGTGCGGCATGACCGGGCCGCACCGCGCGTTCCACGTGCCCTCCGGCGGCTCGGTCTGCCCGGTCTGCCGTCCGCCCGGCTCCACCGCGCCCGCGCCGGAGACCATGGCCCTGCTCGCCGCGTTGTTCACCAGCGACTGGGACGTCGCCGACACCAGCCAGAGCCGGCACCGGGGCGAGGCGAGCGGGCTCGTGGCGGCATACCTGCAGTGGCACCTGGAGCGTGGCGTGCGCTCGCTGCGACACCTGGAGAGGACCCCCTGAGTGAGCACCCGACCCCGGCAGCCCTTCGCCCACCCCTCGGGTGCGACGCCGCCGCCGGTGCCGCGCGACCTCGTCCCGCGGCACGTCGCCATCGTCATGGACGGCAACGGCCGGTGGGCCAACCAGCGCGGCCTGAGGCGCACGCAGGGGCACGAGGCGGGGGAGGCCTCGCTGCTGGACGTCATCGCCGGCGGCATCGAGATCGGGGTGCAGTGCATCAGCGCCTACGCCTTCTCGACCGAGAACTGGCGGCGCAGCCCCGACGAGGTGCGCTTCCTCATGGGCTTCAACCGCGCCGTCATCCACCGGCGCCGCGAGGAGCTGGACTCCTGGGGGGTGCGGGTCGTCTGGTCCGGGCGCCGGCCGCGGCTGTGGAGGTCGGTCATCTCCGAGCTCGAGTCGGCCGAGCGGCAGACCCAGGGCAACGACGTCATCACCCTCAACTTCTGCGTCAACTACGGCGGGCGGGCCGAGATCGGCGACGCAGTCCGGCGCATCGCCGACGACGTCCAGGCCGGTCGCCTGTCACCCCGCGGCGTCGACGAACGCACCATCGGGCGCTACCTCTACCACCCCGAGGTGCCCGACGTTGACCTCTTCGTCCGCAGCTCGGGGGAGCAGCGCACCTCCAACTTCCTGCTCTGGCAGAGCGCCTACGCCGAGATGGTCTTCCAGGACGTGCTGTGGCCCGACTACGACCGGCGCGACCTGTGGCGGGCGATCGAGCAGTACGCCTCCCGCGACCGCCGCTACGGCGGCGCCGTGGACACGCCGCAGGCCTGAGCGGCGGCCGTGCGGGGTCAGTGGCAGGAGGAGCAGGTGCCGACGATCTCCAGCGTGTGCGCCACGTCGGTGAAGCCGTGCTCGGCGGCCACGGCGTCGGTCCAGCGCTCGACCGTGGGGCCCTCGACCTCGACGGTGCGTCCGCAGACCCGGCAGAGCAGGTGGTGGTGGTGCCCGGTGGAGCACTTGCGGTAGACCGCCTCGCCCTCGCCGGTGCGCAGCACGTCGACGTCACCGGAGTCCGCGAGGGTCGACAGGGTCCGGTAGACGGTCGCCAGGCCCACCTTCGCGCCAGACTCGCGCAGCTGCGCGTGCAGGTCCTGCGCGCTGGTGAAGTCCTGGGTCGAGCCCAGGGCGTCGATCACCGCCGACTGCTGGCGGGTGGGGCGTCGGGTCGTGGTCATCGGGTCACCTCCTCGCGGTCTCCCAGGGTATGCCGTCCCTGCCGGGCCCCGGTCACCCCTCCGGGGCCCGCCTCGGCGTCGGCGGACGCGTGGTCGGCGTGCTCGTCGTAGTGCCCCTCGTGCGCGGCGTGCCGGTGCCCGTCGTGCAGGTAGTCCACGTGGTCCCCGTGCACCACGGCCTCGTGGCCGCACCCCGGGCCGTGCTCGTGCAGGTGGCGCTCGGCGTGCCGGTGCCGGGTCGCGGCGACCGCGCGACGCAGGGTGCCGGCGAGGGCGGCGACCGCGAAGAGGGCGATGGCCAGCAGCACGATGGTGCCGCCGGAGGCGGTGTCGGCGTAGTAGCTCGTCGCCACCCCGCCCACCGAGGAGGCCACGCCGATCCCGACGGCCCACCACCCGGCGGCCCGGAAGCTCGCGGACAGCTGCTGGGCGGCCGCGTTGGGGATGATCATGAGGGCGCTGATGAGCAGCAGCCCGATGACCCGCATGGCGACGACGACGGTCACGGCGGTGAGCACCGCGAGGACGATGTTGAGCGCGAGGACGGGCAGGCCGGAGGCCCGGGCGTACTCCTCGTCGCCGGCGACGGCGAAGAAGCGCTGGCGCAGCACCACCGTGAGGACGACGATGACCGCCGACAGCGCCGCGAAGACGACGACGTCGGCCCAGGTGGTCGTGGTGATGGCACCGAAGAGGTAGCCGGTGAGGTTGGCGGTCTGCGCCCCGTCGACCTTGTTGATGATGACGACGCCGGCGGCGATGCCGCCGTAGAACATCAGGGCGAGCGCCACGTCGCCGGAGGTGCGTCCGCGGGCCCGGATGAGCTCGATGGACACGCCGGCCAGGACCGCGGCGACGAGCGCGGTCCAGACCGGGCTGGTGCTGGTCACGACGCCGATCGCCACCCCGGCGAGGGCGACGTGCCCGAGGCCGTCCCCGACGAGGGACAGCCGCCGCTGCACGAGGAAGATCCCGACCATGGGGGCGGCCAGGCCCACCACCAGCGCGGCCAGCAGCGCGTTGCGCATGAAGTCGAGCGCGAGCATCTCGCTCATGCCGCCCCCCGTCCGGCGGCGCGGGCGCGCTCGGCCTGGTGCGCGGCATACCCGTGCGGTGACCCGTCGAAGGCGAGGTGCCCGGCGTCCAGCGCCACGATCCGGTCGACGACCCCGCGCAGCGCCTCCAGCTCGTGGGTCACCACGAGCATGGTCGTGCCGCTCGTGGCGAGGCGGTGGAGCACGCCGGCGAGGACGCCCTGGCTGGCGTGGTCGACGCCGGCCGTGGGCTCGTCCATGACGAGGACGTCGGGCTCGGCGACGAGCGCCCGGGCGATGAGCACGCGACGCTGCTGGCCCCCGGAGAGGCTGTCGACGTCGAAACGCGCCCGGTCGGCCAGGCCGACGGTCTCCAGGGCACGGCGCACCGCGTCGCGGTCGCGGCGACCCGCGGGGCGCCACCACGGCCGGGTCGCGAGGAGCCCGGTCGACACGATCTCGCCGACCGTCGCCCGGACCCCGCCGGTGAGGGTATGACGCTGGGGCACGTAGCCGATCCGGGTCCGGTCCCGCAGCCGGTCCAGGGGGGTGCCGAGCACCTCGACGGTCCCGCCGAGGTGGTCGGACAGGCCGAGCAGCCCGGTGACCAGCGTGGTCTTGCCCGAGCCGTTCGGACCCAGGAGCGCGAGGACCTCACCGCGGGTGACCGTGAGGTCGATCCCGGTGACGACCGGGCGCCCGTGGTGGCCGAAGCTGGCCGCCCGCAGGTCGATGACCGTGGGGGAGGGGGCGTCGTCGGTGCTCACGAGCAGCCGAGGCCCTCGGTGAGGGCGTCGAGGTTGGCGCGCATGACCTCAAGGTAGTCCTCCCCGGCCGAGGCGTCGGTGAGGCTCTCGACCGGGTCGAGGGTGAGCACCTGGGTCCCGGTCTCCTGGGCGACCGTGCTGGCGATGGCGTCGCTGAGGATGGGCTCGGCGTAGATCGTGGTGACGTCGAGGTCCTCCACCTGGGCGCTCACCTCGGCGAGCCGGGCGGGGGAGGGCTCGGAGTCCGGGGAGATCCCGGTGATGCCGAGCTGGTGGAGGTCGTAGCGGGCCGCGAGGTAGCCGAACGCCTCGTGGGTGGTGACCAGGTCGCGGCTCTCGCACTGCGCCAGGCCGGCCGTGTAGTCCTCGTCCAGGGCGCGCAGGTCCTCGACCACGGCGGCGGCGTTGGTCTTGTAGGTGTCCGCGCCCTCGGGGTCGATCTCGGCCAGGCGGTCCGCGATCGCCCGGGCGACCTCGCCGTAGCGCTCGGTGTCCAGCCAGAAGTGCGGGTCCTCGCCCCCGTGGTCGTGGCCGTCGCCCTCCCCGGCGTGCTCGTCCTCGCCCTCCCCGGCGTGCTCGTCCGCGTGGGCCGCGTGCTCCTCGGCGTCCTCGCCGACGGCCATGAGGTCGGCCACGGGGGTGACGTCGAGCGCGTCGTCCGGCGCCTGGGCGGCGACCGCGTCGTCGACGGCGGCCTGCAGGCCGGAGGAGTAGACGACCAGGTCCGCGCTCCCGACGGTGCCCACCGCGCGCGGGCTCAGCTCGGCGTCGTGGGGGTCGGCGCCCGCCCCGGTGAGCACGGTGAGGTCGGCGCGGTCCCCGGCCACCCGCTCCACGAGGTACTCCAGCGGGTAGAAGCTCGCGACCACCTCGAGCGAGGCCTGCTCGCCGGACCCCTCCTCACCCGCGCCGTCGCCGCCGGAGGACGAGCCGCAGGCGCCGAGGGCGAGCGCGAGGCAGGAGGCGAGGATCACGGGGGTGCGCAGACGAGGCATACCCCCAGTGTCAGTAGATTGATAATGATTGTCAAAACGACAGGTATGCCGCGCGCCCGGGCCTCCCGACCCTCACCAGGGTGCCCGGTCAGCCGCGGGGGACCAGCTGGACGACCGTCACGGCGAGGAAGAGCAGCAGGACCGCCACCCGCATGACCCGCTCGACGCGGGTCAGCCGCGGCCAGGAGAGGTAGAGCAACCAGCCGACGAAGGCCAGGGCGACGCCGACGAGGACCCAGCCGACGGTGCCGCCGAGGATCCCCCCGCCGAGGATGAGCAGCAGCAGCGCCAGGAACGGCAGCCACACGGGCAGCCGGGCGAGCCGCAGCAGGGCCGGTCGGCTGGCCCGCTCGACCGCGCTGCGGACCGGTCCGGGGCCGCGCGCGGCGCTCGGTGCCCCGTGGTCGGGGGAGGGTTCGCTGGTGCTCACCGGCCCAGCCTAAACCTGGTCCGGAGGCCCTCGACACGGCACCTAGACTGGGCCACATGGCTCCCTCCACCGTCGATACCGTCGTGTCCCTGTGCAAGCGCCGAGGCTTCGTGTTCCCCTCGGGAGACATCTACGGAGGCACCCGGTCGGCCTGGGACTACGGCCCGCTCGGCGTCGCCCTCAAGGAGAACATCAAGCGCCAGTGGTGGCGCTCGATGGTCCAGACCCGTGACGACGTCGTCGGCCTGGACTCCTCGATCATCCTGCCGCGCCAGACGTGGGTGGCCTCCGGTCACGTGGGCGAGTTCTCCGACCCGCTCACCGAGTGCCAGTCCTGCCACAAGCGCTTCCGTGTCGACCACATGCAGGAGGCGGTGGCCGAGAAGGCGGCGCGCAAGGGCAAGGAGCTAGACCCCGACGACGTGCCGCTGGAGGACATCACCTGCCCGAACTGCGGCAACAAGGCGTGGACCGCCCCGCGTGAGTTCAACATGATGCTCAAGACCTACCTCGGGGTCATCGAGGACGAGTCCGGCCTGCACTACCTACGCCCGGAGACCGCGCAGGGCATCTTCGTCAACTTCGCCAACGTGCTCGGCACGTCCCGCAAGAAGCCGCCCTTCGGCATCGCCCAGACCGGCAAGTCCTTCCGCAACGAGATCACGCCGGGCAACTTCATCTTCCGCACCCGCGAGTTCGAGCAGATGGAGATGGAGTTCTTCGTCAAGCCGGGCGAGGACGAGGAGTGGCACCAGTACTGGATCGACGAGCGCACCCGGTGGTACACCGACCTCGGGATCGACCCCGACAACCTGCGCCACCTCGAGCACCCCTCCGACAAGCTCTCGCACTACTCCAAGCGCACCGTCGACATCGAGTACCGCTTCAACTTCGCCGGCAGCGAGTGGGGCGAGCTCGAGGGCATCGCGAACCGCACCGACTTCGACCTGTCCACGCACAGCCAGCACTCGGGCCAGGAGCTGTCCTACTTCGACCAGGCCAGCGGGGAGCGCTACGTCCCCTACGTCATCGAGCCGGCGGCCGGGCTGTCCCGCTCGCTCATGACCTTCCTCGTCGACGCCTACGCCGAGGACGAGGCGCCCAACACCAAGGGCGGCGTCGACAAGCGGGTCGTGCTGCGGCTCGACCCGCGCCTGGCCCCCGTCAAGGTCGCCGTGCTGCCGCTGTCGCGCAACGCCGACCTCACCCCCAAGGCGAAGGACCTCGCCGCCCGGCTGCGCCAGCACTGGATGGTGGACGTCGACGACGCCGGGGCGATCGGCAAGCGCTACCGGCGCCAGGACGAGATCGGCACGCCCTACTGCGTCACCGTCGACTTCGACACCCTCGAGGACCAGGCCGTGACCATCCGCGACCGCGACTCGATGGGCCAGGAGCGGGTCTCGCTGGACCAGGTGGAGTCCTACCTCGCGCAGCGCCTCGTCGGCTGCTGAGGCGCGGCCCCGCCGTCGCCCGGCGGCGGGGTATGCCCTCAGCCCCCGGTGAGCAGGCCCACGCCCAGCGCCAGCATGACCAGGGCGATGAGGGCGTCGAGCACCTGCCAGGCCCGGGGCCGGGCCAGCAGCGGGGCCAGGCGGCGGGAGCCGAACCCCAGCGCGCTGAACCACAGGACGCTGGCGCCCACGAGCCCCGCGTAGTACCACCACCGGCCCTGCGGGCCGTGCGTGTTCGCAATGGACCCGAGCACGATGATGTCGAGGTACAGGTGCGGGTTGAGCCACGTCAGGGCGGCCATGGTGGTGAGCGCTCGGCGCAGCGACACCTGTCGGCCCCCGCCGGCGACCAGCGTCTCGCCCGGGCGCATGGCCCGCCAGCCCACGTGCAGGCCGTAGCCGATGACGAAGAGCCCTCCGCCCCATCGCGCGACGGTGAGGAAGGCCGGCCACTGCTGGACCGCCGCGCCGACGCCGAGCACGGCCAGCCCGATGAGCACGACGTCGGAGGCGGCGCACAGCGTCACGAGCGCGCCCACGTGCTGGCGGCGCAGGCCCTGACGCAGCAGGTAGGCGTTCTGCGCACCGACCGCGGCGATGAGGGCCAGGCCGGTGAGCAGGCCGGCGGCGACGAGCGGGAGGGGCATGGTCACCACGGTAGGCCGCTCCGGGCCAGACCCAGGCATCAAGCGCCACGAAGGATGATGCAGAACCTGTAGCGTCTCTTCACATGGACCTGGACCCCGTCGCGCTGACCACGTTGAGCGCGGTCGTGCAGGAGGGGACCTTCGACCGGGCCGCCACCCGGCTGCGCATCACCCCGTCGGCGGTGTCCCAGCGCATCCGGGCACTGGAGCAGGCGCTGGGTCGCGTCGTCGTGACCCGCACCAAGCCGACCCGCGCGACCCCGGCCGGCGAGGTGCTGCTGCGCCTGGCGGGGCAGTGGGACGTGCTCCTCGGCGACGCGCTGGCCGAGCTCGTCCCCGAGCCCGACGGCACGGCATACCCGGCCGTGGCGGTGGTGGTCAACGCCGACTCCCTGGCGACGTGGCTGCTGCCGGCGCTCGCCCGCGCCCAGGCCGAGCTGGGGGTGGTGCTCGAGCTGGTCCGCGAGGACGAGGAGTACGCCTCCGACCTGGTGCGGGCCGGCTCCGCGCTCGCGGCCGTCACGGCCGACCCGACCCCGGTGCCGGGCTGCCGGCTGACCTCGCTGGGCGCGATGCGCTACGTCGCCACGTGCTCGCCGGGGTTCCACCGGCGGTGGTTCGCGCAGGGCCCGCGGGCGAGCGCCCTGGACTCCGCCCCGATCGTGCGCTTCGACGCGCGGGACCGGATGCAGCACCGCGTCGCGCGGCGATGGGCGCGCCGGGAGGTCGACCCGCCGGCCCACGTCATCGCCTCCAGCCACGGCTTCGCCGACGCGGTGGTCCTCGGGATGGGGTGGGGGATGCTGCCGGTCGAGTGGGCGGCCCCGCTCCTCGAGGACGGGACCCTCGTGGTGCTCGGACCGCGCGCGCAGATGGAGGTGCCGCTGCACTGGCTCAGCGCGCGCCTGTCCTCGCGCACCCTGGACGTGCTCACCCGCTGCGTCACCGAGCAGGCGTCGACGACGCTGGCGCCGCACCGCGGCCGGCCCGCAGCGGCCCGGGACGGTGGGACAATGGCCTCGTCATGACGATCACCGCACCAGTCCTGCCGCCCCTGCAGATCGGCCCGCACACCATCGACTCGCCGGTGGTGCTCGCGCCCATGGCCGGCATCACCAACCGCGCCTTCCGGCGCCTGTGCCGGGAGTACGGCCAGGAGGGCCTGGCGGCCGCCGGGTCCGCGGGCGGCTCGGACTGCCTCTACGTCAGCGAGATGATCACCTCACGGGCCCTCGTCGAGCGCACCCCGATCTCGATGAAGCTCATCGAGCACGGCGAGGGGGAGTCGCCGCGCTCCATCCAGCTCTACGGCGTCGACCCCGCGACCGTCGGCGCGGCGGTCCGGATGCTGGTCGAGGAGGACCGTGCCGACCACGTCGACCTCAACTTCGGCTGCCCGGTGCCCAAGGTCACCCGCAAGGGCGGGGGAGCGGCGCTGCCGTGGAAGACCGAGCTCTTCCGGGGCATCGTGCGGGAGGCGGTCCGCGAGGCCACGCCCGCGGGCATCCCGGTGACGGTGAAGATGCGGGTCGGGATCGACGCCGACCACGAGACCTTCCTCGACGCCGGGCGCATCGCCGAGGACGAGGGTGCGGCCGCGGTGGCGCTGCACGCCCGCACGGCGGCGCAGGCCTACTCCGGGCAGGCCGACTGGAGCCGCATCGCCGAGCTTAAGGCCGCCGTCACCTCCATCCCCGTCCTGGGCAACGGCGACATCTGGTCGGCCGAGGACGCGCTGGCGATGGTCGAGCGGACCGGCTGCGACGGCGTGGTCGTCGGGCGCGGCTGCCTCGGACGACCGTGGCTCTTCACCGACCTGGCCGCCGCCTTCGCCGGCTCCTCGGTGCGGGTGGAGCCGACCCTGCGGGAGGTGTGCCGGGTGCTGCGCCGGCACGCCGAGCTGCTGGCCGACTTCCACGGCGACGAGGGCCACGGCTGCCGCGACATCCGCAAGCACATCGCCTGGTACACCAAGGGCTTCCGGGTCGGCGGCGAGCTGCGCCACCAGCTCGGCCTCGTGCACACCCTCGCCGACCTCGACCGCCTCATCGACAGCCTGGACCTCGACCAGCCGTGGCCCGGCGAGGCCGCCGAGGGCCAGCGGGGCCGGGCGGGCTCGCCGCGGGTCGTCGCCCTCCCGGACCGGTGGCTGGAGGGGCGCGACCTCGACGGCGGGCAGCGGGCGGCCGTCGCGCACGCCGAGCTGTCGGTGAGCGGCGGCTGACGGCTCAGCCTGCACCCGCGGCGGCGTGCTCCTACGGTGGAGCCATGGGACATCTCGATGGAAAGACCGTTGCCTTCCTCCTCACCGACGACTTCGAGGACAGTGAGCTCACCAGCCCCTGGGACGCCGTGGTCGAGGCCGGCGGGACGCCGCGTCTCGTCGCCCCGGAGTCCGGCACCGTCACCGGTAAGAACGGCCACACCCAGGACGTCGACGTGGTGGTCGCGGACGCGGACCCCGCCTCCTACGACGCGCTCGTCCTGCCCGGTGGCGTCGGCAACGCCGACAACCTGCGCATGGACTCCGACGCCGTGGCCTTCGCCCGGCACTTCGGGGAGCAGGCCAAGCCGGTGTCGGTCATCTGCCACGGTGCCTGGATCCTCACCGACGCGGCCGTGCTCGACGGCCGCACGATGACCTCCTTCCCCTCGCTGCAGACGGACCTGCGCAACGCGGGCGTCACCTGGGTCGACGAGGAGGTCGTCGTGGACGACTGGCTGGTCTCCAGCCGTACCCCGGCGGACCTGTCCGCCTTCAACCGCGAGCTGGTCCGCTCGGTCGGCGGCTGATCACCGCTCCACGGGGCGGTCGGGGTCGCTGACCCAGTCGCTCCAGGAGCCGACGTAGACCGCCGGGCGAGGGCCCACCCCGCGCGCCTCCAGGGCCAGCGCGAGGTGGGCCGCCTGCACCCCCGACCCGCAGTAGACCGCGGTCGGGCGGTCGGTGCGGCCGCCCGCGTCCGTGAGCGCGGTGACCACGTGCTCGGCGTCGACGAGGCGGCCCTCCGGACCGAGCAACGAGAGCGCCGGCAGGCTCAGGGCCCCCGGGACGTGTCCGGCGACCGGGTCGATGGTCTCGTTCTCGCCGCGGTAGCGGTCGGCAGGTCGGGCATCGAGCACCTGGCCCCCCGCGGCCTGGTGCTCGACCAGCCCGTCGGCGTCGAGCAGCTCCCGACCCGGCCCGCCCACCGGCAGGACGACGTCGCCCTCCGGGGTGTCGACCGGGCCGGAGGCGGTGGGCAGGCCGGCAGCCCGCCAGGCGGCCAGCCCGCCGTCGAGGACGGCCCCCTCGAGACCGTGGTGGGCGGCGACCCACCACGCGCGTGCGGCACCTAGTCCGGGCCCGGCGTCGTAGAACACCACCGGACGTCCGTCCTGCACCCCCGCGGCGCGCAGTCCCTGCTCGACGGTCTCCCGTGCGGGCATCGGGTGGCGCCCGCCCCTCCCGTCGGGGGTTGGCGGACCGGACAGGGCCGCCTCCAGGTCGAGGAAGGCCGCCGCGGGCAGGTGCTCCTCGAGGTAGGCCGCGTGGTTGGCCTCCGGTCCCGCGCCGAGCGACCACCGGACGTCCACGAGGACGGGCCGGGAACCCGGTGGGCCGACGAGGCCCGCCTGCAGTTCGTCGACGGTGACCAGCGGACCGGTGGGGGAGGTGCTCAGGGTCATGCGGCGCACCCTAGCGCTCGTCCCGGACAGGCTCGGGCCGGACGTGGCACAGTGAGGACCATGTGCCGCAACATCCGCCCGCTCCACAACTTCGAGCCCCCGGCCACCCGCTCCGAGGTCCAGGCCGCCGCGCTGCAGTACGTCCGCAAGGTCGGCGGCGCCAGCAAGCCGTCCCGCGCCAACGAGCAGGCCTACGCCACGGCGGTCGCCGAGATCACCCGGGTCACCGAGGAGCTGCTCGACGCGCTGGTGACGAGCGCCCCGCCCAAGGACCGCGAGACCGAGGCGGCCAAGGCCCGGGCCCGCGCCGCCCAGCGCTACGCCGCGTCCTGATGGCGACGCGGGCCGACCGCGGGCGTCACCTGCTCAACTGGGTCAACCTGTCGACGCCCCTGGGCCTGGCGGTCGCCGGCCTCGGCGGGGCCAGGATCCGCCGCGGCCCGTCCCGGTGCTACCTCGCCGACCACTACCGGTGGTCCTTCCCCGTCGCCGGTGTCTTCACCATCGGTGACGTGGTCATCTCCCGCCACGACCTGGACCGGCTGGCGGCGCACCGGCCCGGGCTCCTGGACCACGAGCTCACCCACGCCCGGCAGTGGGCTGCCTGCCTCGGGCTGCCGTTCCTCCCGCTCTACCTCGCCTCGATGGGGTGGTCCTGGCTGCGGACCGGGGACCGGGCGGCCCGCAGCGTCTTCGAGCGGCACGCCGGTCTGGAGCGCGGCGGCTACGTCGACGTCCCGGCCCGTCCGCTCGGCCCGGTGCTCGCCCAGGGTGCGCGCCGGGTGCGCGACCGCGCCCGCGGGCGCGACCGCATACCCTCGGCGGTGTGAGCGTCCAGCCGACCGGTGAGTATGCCGCCTCCGCGCGCGAGCGGTGGGTGGCCGAGGACCCGGCCCAGAAGCGGTCGGACCGTCAGGACTTCGCCCGGGACCGGGCCCGGGTGCTGCACTCCGCGGCGCTGCGACGTCTGGCCGCGACCACCCAGGTCCTGGCCCCGACGACCGACGACTTCGTGCGCAACCGGCTGACCCACTCCCTCGAGGTCGCGCAGATCGGTCGTGAGTTCGGCGCCGCCCTCGGGTGCGACGCGGACGTCGTCGACACCGCCTGTCTCGCCCACGACATCGGGCACCCACCCTTCGGGCACAACGGGGAAGCCGTGCTGGACGCGCTGGCGGGGCCGGCCGGTGGCTTCGAGGGCAACGCCCAGACCCTGCGCGTCCTCACCCGGCTGGAGGCCAAGCGCAGCCACGAGGACGGCCGGCCGGCCGGGCTGAACCTCACCCGGGCCAGCCTGGATGCGGCCACGAAGTACCCGTGGCCGCGCGGGGAGGGTCCGCCGGGGGTGGGACCAGGCAAGTTCGGGGTCTACGACGACGACCGCGACGTCTTCGCCTGGGTGCGCGACGGCGCCCCGCTCGACGAGCCGCGGCGGCGCTGCCTGGAGGCGCAGGTGATGGACTGGTCGGACGACGTCGCCTACTGCGTCCACGACGTGGAGGACGCCATCGCCTCGGGCCGGGTCGACCCCCGGTCCCTGGACGAGGAGGACGTCCAGGCCACCGTGGCCGCGCTGGCGCAGGACTGGTACGCCGCGGACCTCACCCAGGACGTCCTGCGCGGCGCGCTCAGCGACATCCTCGCCACCGGCTGGGTGCCGACGAGGCACACCGGCACCCGGGCCGACCTCGCGGCGCTCAAGGACATGACCTCCCGCCTGATCGGGCACTTCGTCCACACCGTCGAGCTCGCCACCCGGGACCGGCACGGGCCGGGACCGCTGACGCGCTACGCCGCCGACCTCGTGGTGCCGGACCGGGTGCGGGCGCAGGCCGCGGTGCTCAAGGCGGTCGCCGCCCACTTCGTCATGCTGAGCGAGGAGCGCCGCACGACGATGGAGCGCGAGCAGCACATCCTCACCCGGCTGGTGGAGCACTACTCCGGGGACGTCCACCGCCTCGACCCCCTGCACGCCGAGGCCGCGCACGCGGCCGAGCGGGCGGGGGACGACGCGGCCCGCCTGCGGGTGGTGGTGGACCAGGTGGCGAGCCTGTCGGACGCCCGGGCCCTCGCCGTGCACGCCCGGCTGGAGGCCCGGTGAGCGTGCTGGGGTCGACCGACCGTCCGGTGGTCGGCGCGCCCATGGCGGGCGGTGTCACGAGCCCGCTGCTCGTCGCGGCGGTCAGCGACGCGGGTGGGCTGGGCATGCTCGCGGCCGGCTACCAGACCCCCGAGTGGCTCGCCGCCGACCTCGTCCACGTGCGCGACCTGACCACCCGGCCCTTCGGGGTGAACCTCTTCGTGCCGCACCCCCTGGACCGTCCTGCCCTGGAGCCCGAGGTCGAGGCCTTCGCCCGGCGCATCGCCCCGGAGGCGGCCGACCTCGGCGTCCGGCCGGGGACGGTGAGCTGGCACGACACCGACCACTGGGAGGCGAAGGTGCAGCTCGTGGAGACCCTGGCCCCACCGGTCGTCTCCTGCACCTTCGGGGTGCCGGACGCCGAGGTGGTCGACCGCTGGAGACGCGCCGGTTGCGAGGTCCACGTCACCGTGACCTCGCCCGCGGAGGCCTGCGCGGCCGCGGCGGGGGGAGCCGACGTGCTCGTGCTGCAGGGGCAGGAGGCCGGCGGCCACCGGGGCACCCACGACCCGGGTGTCGATCCCGAGCCCCTGGACCACCTCGGGCTGCTCGAGCTCGTCCGCCCGACGACCGACCTGCCGCTGGTCGTCGCGGGCGGCGTCACCACCGCGGGCGACGTCCGACGGGCCCTGTCCGGAGGCGCGGCGGCGGCGCAGGTCGGGACCGCGCTCCTCCTGGCCCCGGAGTCCGGCGCCGGCCGGACCTACCGCGAGGCGCTGCGCGACCCGCGCCTCGCCGAGCGGGTGCAGACGCGGGCCTACTCGGGCCGCGTCGCCGGCGCCCTCGCCACCGGGTGGACCCGACGGCACGGCGACGCGCCCCGGGCCTTCCCCGTCGTCGACCAGCTCACCCGACCGCTGCGGCGGGCCGCCGCCGAGGCCGGGGACGTCGACCGGCTCCACCTCTGGGCGGGCAGCGGGTGGCGCGCCGCCCAGGAGCGCCCGGCCGGGGAGATCGTGCGGGAGCTCGCCGGGTGAGCCTTCTCAGGGCCGTCCTGCCCTCCGGGGTCGAGCTCGGGCGGGTGGACCCGCTGGGCGGGTCGGTCCGCTCGGAGGTGCACCGCTGCGAGGTCCTCGCGGGCCCCGCCGGCTGGGGCGGCACCGTGGTGGTCAAGAGGTTCCTGCCCCAGCCCGAGGGGCGGGGCGCCGCGATGGGGTGGCGCCGGGAGGTCGCCGGGCTGCGGCACCTGCGCGGCTCGCCCCGCCTGCTCGCCCTGGACGAGGGCACCCAGACCGTCGTCATGGAGGACCTCGGCCGCCACCCGACCCTCGCGGACGCCCTGCTGGGGGAGGACGCGGAGGGGGCGTGGCGGCATACCGTGGCGTGGGCGGGGGCGCTCGGGGGTGCGCTCGCCGGTGGTGCGACCGTGGAGGCGGCCCGCCGGGACCTGGGCGGCGCGCTGGCGGCGGAGGACCGTCGGTGGCAGGTGGACTACCCGCGGCGGGGGCTGGAGCGCCTCGCCGGGGCGGCGGGCATCCGCGCGGGGCGGGCGGCCGCGGCGCAGGCGCGTGACCTGGTCGACGAGCTGCAGCACGACACCGCCCGGCACGTGGTCGGGCCGGGGGACGCGTGCCCGGACAACGCGGTGCTGACCCCGGCGGGCGTGCGGCTCCTCGACCTCGAGGGCACCGGGGTCCGGCACGTGGCCTACGAGGCGGCCTACGCCGCCGAGCCGTTCAGCACCTGCTGGTGCGTCTTCACCCCGCCCGCCGGACTGACCGACGCGACGCTGGCGGCGTTCACCGACGCGGCCTCCGGGGCGGTCCCGGGGCTGACGGAGGACGCGGACTGGCCGCGGCAGGTGCGCGGTGCGGTCGCCCTGTGGGTGCTCGCCGGGACGCTGTGGCTGCTCGACGGCGCCGTGGCCGACCGGACGATGGCGCCCGCGGGCCGCACCGGGCCGGCCTTCCGGGCGCTGCTCGTCGCCCGCTGGCGCTGGGTCGTGCGCGAGTGCGCGGTCGAGCTGCCGGACATCGCGGCCGCCTGCGAGGAGGCGCTCGCCTGGGCCGGCCGGGCCTGGCGGGAGAGCGACCTGGTCCTGCCGCCCTACCCGGCGTTCGGGTGAGGCTCAGGTGGTGCTGCCGGGCTCGAGCCGGGCACCCGCCGCCACGCTCGTCCCGCGCCGCACCTGGCTGTCCTGACCGACGAGGGTGACCGTCTCGTCGGTCAGACGGGTCCCCGGCGGGCAGGCGCCGACGGTGGCGTCCCGGCCGACGCGGACGCCCCGGTCGAGGATGCTCGTGCGCACCCGCGCCCCGGCCTCGACGAGCACGTCGTCGAGCAGCACGCTGTCCTCGACCACGGCCCCGGCCTGGACCTGCACGCCTCGTCCCAGCACCGAGCGGACGACGCGGCCGCGGACCCGCGAGCCAGGCCCGACCATGGCGTCCACGAGCTCGCCGTCCGCGCCCACCCAGCCGGGCGGTCCCGGGAGGGTCTGCCCGAGGACGGGGCGGTCCGGGTGCCCGAAGACGTCGACCTTGCCGGTGAGCAGGTCACGGTGCGCCTGCAGGTAGGCGTGCGGCCGGCCCACGTCCTTCCAGTAGCCGGTCATCGGCGTGGCGTAGACGTGCCCGCGCCGCACGAGGGCGGGCAGCAGGTGGTCACCGAAGTCTCCGAGGCCGGTGTCCCGGTCGTCGTCGGCACCGGACTGCAGCGCGGCGTGGAGGTGCTCGAGCTCGGTGAGCAGGGTCTCCGGGTGGTAGAGGAAGATCTCGCTGGCCACCGTCCCCGAGTCGGTGGAGGAGGGCTTGGCCCGCACCGCGCTCACCCGCCCGTCGGCACCGTGGTGGACGACCACCTTCTCGGTGGCCTCCTGCACCCCGGTCTCGGCGGTGACCAGGGTGCACTCCGCGCCGCGCTCCAGGTGCTGCGCCACGACCGGTCGCAGGTCGAGGTTGAAGACGTGGTCGGCGGACAGGACGAGGAGCACGTGCGGGTCGGCGACCCTGATGGCCTCGCGCATCCGGAAGAGGCCGTCGGCGTTGCCGTGGCTGAAGCCCTCCTCGTGCGCCGGGCCCGTGCCCTCCTCGGGCGTGAGCCGACGGAAGCCGCCCCGGGTCCGGTCCAGGTCCCACGGCCGGCCGCCCGCGAGGTAGCCGTCGAGGGAGGAGGACTGGAACTGGACCGACACCCACACGTCGCTCACGCCGGCGGCCGCCAGCACCGACAGGGGGAAGTCGATGAGCGCGTGGCTGGCGGCGAAGGGCAGGGCGGGCTTGGCGCGCTCACGGGTGAGCACGTCCATCCGGCTGCCCTGCCCACCGGCCTGCACCACGGCGAGGGTCCGCAGGTCGACGGGGATCGAGGTCACGGCAGACACCGTAGTGCCGAACCCGGCGGTGCGCCGACCGGGCGGGCGCCGGGACTCAGTCGGGGTCGTCCGGGGTCGCGGCGCCCTCCGCCTCGTCGCGGGCCGCCCACTCCAGCAGGGGCGAGAGGTCGAAGACGGCCTCGTCGATGCCGGCGTGGAGGTCTCCGTGCTCGGCATACCGGCCGGGCATGGTGCGGACGGTGAAGTCGCCCGGCTCGCAGTCGGCGACCTCCTCCCACCGCAGCGGTGCCGAGACACGGGCGTCCGGGGTCGCGCGGACGGAGTAGGCCGCGGCGATGGTGTGGTCACGGGCGTTCTGGTTGAAGTCGACGAAGACGCGGCGCGGGTCGCGGTCCTTGCGCCACCACACCGTGGTCGCCTCCTCGGTGCGTCGCTCCACCTCCCGCGCGAACGCGAGCGCCGCCCGGCGGACGTCGGTGAAGCCGTGCTCGGGCGGGATCCGCACGTAGACGTGGATCCCCTTGGACCCGGTCGTCTTGGGCCAGCCCACCGCGCCCAGCTCGGCCAGGACCTCCTGGACCACACCGGCGACGCGGCGCACCGTGGGGAAGTCGCAGTGGTCCCCGGGGTCGAGGTCGATGCGCCACTCGTCCGGCTGCTCGACGTGTCCGCGCCGGCTGTTCCACGGGTGGAACTCCACGCAGCTCATCTGGACCGACCAGATCACCTGGGCCAGCTCGGTGACGCACAGCTCGTCGGCCGTGCGGTTCCAGCGCGGGAAGGTGACGTGCACCGTCTCCATCCAGTCCGGGGCGCCGCGCGGCAGCCGCTTCTGGTGCACCCGCTCGCCGGTGATGCCCTGGGGAAAGCGGTGCATCATGCAGGGCCGCTCGCGCAGCGCGGTGACGACGCCCTCGCCGACGGACAGGTAGTAGTGCGCCAGGTCGAGCTTGGTCAGCCCGAGGTCGGGGAAGTAGACGCGGTCCGGGTTCGAGATGCGGACCGTGCGCCCACCCACCTCGAGCTCGGTGGACGGGCTGCTCGCCGGGGACATGGGCTCAGGCTACGGGCTCGGGGTATGCCGTGCCCGTCACGGCGGCGTCGTGCTGGGGCTCCTGCCCGGCGGGCTGCTCCGGGCGGTCGTCCGACGCCGTCGGCGCGGGGCGGACGAAGAGGCTCAGGACGAGGACGCAGACCGCGATGCCGGTCGAGACGAGCAGCGCGGTGCCGATGCCGCCCTCCAGGGCCTCCCGCTCGCCGAGCCCCGAGGCGCCGAGCTGGAGGGCCCGGGTCTCCATGACGGTGACGACCAGGGCGGTCCCGGCGGCGGCGGCCACCTGCTGGCCGGTGCCGACCATCGCGCTGCCGTGGGAGTAGAGCCGGCCGGGCAGCGAGCTGAGACCGGTGGTGAAGCACGGCGTGAAGAGGCAGGCCAGCGACAGGCTCACGACGACGTGCAGGCCGACCAGGCCCCACCAGGGCACCTGGTCCGCGAGCAGCGCCATCCCCGCCATCCCGGCCACCAGCCCGGCACCACCGGGGATGACGAGCGGGCGAGGCCCGACGCGGTCGTAGACCCGCCCCACGGTGGGCCCGAGCAGACCCATCGCCAGACCACCGGGCATGAGCATCAGGCCGGAGGCCAGCGTGCCGAAGCCGCGCACCTGCTGGAGCAGGATCGGCAGCAGCAGCATCGCGCCGATGAGTGCCATGAAGCCCAGGCAGAGGAGGGCGAGGGGGACGACGTACCGGGTGATGCGCAGGGCGCGCAGGTCGAGGAAGACGAGGGACTCGTCCCGCCTCGCCAGCGACAGCTGGCGCCACACGAAGACGGCGAGCGCACCGACCCCCACGCCGAGCGACCAGGCCGGTCCGACCGGACCGGCGGCGCCCTCGCCGAGGGCGGACAGGCCGTAGACCAGACCGCCGAAGCCGAGCGCGGTGAGCAGGGCGCTGAGCACGTCCAGCCGCGCGGCGCGGCCGGGCTCGTCGCCGCGCAGCAGGCGTCCTCCGGCGAGGGCCATGAGGAGGGCGATCGGCAGCACCAGGCCGAAGAGCCAGCGCCAGGAGGCGAACTCCAGGATGAGCCCGGAGACGGGCGGGCCCATCGCGGGCGCGACCGAGATGGCGAGGGTGAGGTTGCCCATGACGCCGCCGCGGCGCTCCGCCGGCACCAGCGTCATGATCGTGGTCATGAGCAGCGGCATCATCACCGCCGTGCCGCTGGCCTGCACGACGCGGGCGAGGAGCAGGACCTCGAAGGTCGGCGCCGCCGCGGCGAGGGCGGTGCCGGCGATGAAGACCCCCATGGCCAGGAGGTAGGCCGTGCGCAGGCTCAGGCGCTGCAGCAGCCAGCCGGTCATCGGGATGACCACCGCCATGGTGAGCATGAACCCGGTGGTGAGCCACTGACCGGTGCCCGCGTCGACCCCGAAGGCGTCCATGAGCGGCGGCAGCGCGTTGAGCATGAGCGTCTCGTTGAGGATGACCACGAAGGCGGACGCCGTGAGCACCCGGAGCACCAGCCGCACCCGCGCCTCGTCCGGAGGTGCGGCGGTGGTGGTGCGCTCGGGCGCTGTCGACACAGGGGTCTCCTCGCAGGTCATGGTGGGTAGGACGGCCGTGGCCGGGACAACTCATCGGCGGGCGGTCGCATTCCATCCTAGACGCCGGCCCGCCTCGTCGTCCCCAGGTTTCCGGCCGGCCCGGGAGGCGTCGGTGACGCGACCTAGACTCGGGGACGAGCGCGTGGAGCGGAGGAGGTGGCGGTGCCGAGGATCAAGGACGAGGACGTCAAGGCGGTCAAGGAGCGGGCCTCCATCGAGGAGGTCGTGCGCGAGCACGTGACGCTGCGCACGGCCGGGGTGGGGGCGATGAAGGGGTTGTGCCCGTTCCACGACGAGAAGACGCCGTCCTTCCAGATCCGCACCACGGTTGGCAGCTACCACTGCTTCGGGTGCGGGGTGGGCGGGGACGTCATCTCCTTCCTCATGGAGATCGACCACCTCACCTTCTCCGAGGCGGTGGAGCGCCTGGCCGACAAGCTGGGGATCACGCTGCGTTACGAGGAGACGGGTCCTGGCGGTCGCGGCCGGGGGGAGCAGGCGCCGGTCGGGCAGCGGACCCGGCTGATGGAGGCGCACCGGGTGGCCGAGGAGTTCTACCACGAGGCGCTGCTGCGGTCGGGGGAGGGCCGCAAGGGCCGGGACTTCCTGCGCGACAAGGGCTTCACCGGCGGCCACGCCGCGCAGTTCATGGTGGGGTATGCCCCGCGCGAGGGCACCGCGCTCGTCTCGCACCTGCGGCTCAAGGGGTTCACCGAGGAGGAGCTGGTGCTCGGGGGGCTGGCGAACCGGCGCGGCCGCGGTCTCTCGGACCGGTTCCAGGGGCGCGTCCTCTGGCCGATCCGGGCGATCACCGGCGACACGGTGGGGTTCGGGGCGCGGCGGCTCTTCGACGACGACTGGAGCCCGGCGAAGTACCTCAACACCTCCGAGACGCCGATCTACAAGAAGACCGGCGTGCTCTACGGCCTCGACCTGGCCAAGAAGGCGATCTCGACCGAGCGCACCGCGGTGGTCGTCGAGGGCTACACCGACGTGATGGCGGCCCACCTGGCCGGGGTCGGCACGGCCGTGGCCACCTGCGGCACCGCCTTCGGCAGCGACCACATCTCGATCCTGCGGCGGATCCTGCGCGACGAGGCCGGGCGCGCCCCGGCGCGGGTCATCTTCACCTTCGACGGTGACGCCGCAGGGCAGAAGGCGGCGATGAAGGCCTTCGAGCAGGACCAGCGCTGGGCGGCCCAGTCCTACGTCGCGGTGGCCGCCGACGGGCAGGACCCCAACGACCTGTGGATCGCCACCAAGGACGACGAGGGGGAGGAGCAGGGACGCGCCGTGCGGGAGCTCGTGGCCTCGGCGACGCCGCTCTTCGAGTTCGCGGTCCGCACGACGCTGGCGCCCTACGACCTGTCCGAGGCGGCGCAGCGGGTGCAGGCCGTGCGGGCGGTGGCACCGATCCTCGCCCAGATCAAGGACCGCACGCTGCGCCCCGAGGTCGTCCGGGACGTCTCCGGGTGGATGGGCATCGACCCGGACCTGCTGACCACCGAGGTCGCCCGGGCTGCCAGCCGACCGGCCCCTGCGGCGCCGGCGGCCCGTCAGCAGACGTCTCCGGCGGAGGAGGGTCCTCCTGCGCCGACGCTTCCGCACCCCGACCTGCGCGACCCGGTCCAGGTCGCCGAGCGACAGCTGGTGCAGGTGGCGCTCCAGTACCCCCTGGCCGTCGTGCCCGAGGACATGGACGAGCTGGAGCCCGAGGCGCTGCGTGCGCCGATGCACCGGGCGGTCTGGCACGCCATGCGCCAGGCCGGGGGCATCGAGGGGGCGGCGCAGCGCAGCGTGCGGGGCTGGGTGGAGGCGGTGCTCGCGGGGACCCCGCCGCCGGTCCACCCGCTCGTGCACGAGCTGTCCGTGGCGACGCTCCCGGACCGCCTCGACCCCGACACCGGTATGCCCCGGGAGGCCTTCGTCGACTGGCTGGTCCTGCGGGTGCGGCTGGCCGGCGTCGAGCAGGAGGTGGCCGACCTGCTGGGTCAGCAGTCCCGGGCGCCGGAGGGCAGCCCGGACAAGCGTCGGCTGGACGAGCGGCTCATGGAGCTGCACCGCGAACGGGCCCGGTTGCGGTCCAGGATGGAGTGAGAGATGCCGTGGTTCAGGACCCGCACGATCGGGGCGACCCCCGAGCCGGAGGGTGACCCCACCGACCTGCCCGCGGCGGTGAGGCCCACGCTGGGAGGCGGTGAGCAGGTGCTCGCCAGCGCCCAGGAGGACGGCGCCGGTCACTGGGTGGTGCTGACGACCTTCCGCCTCCTCGAGGTGGCCGACGATGGGGAGGTGCTGCTCGAGCGGCCCTGGCACGAGGTGGACACCGGCGCCTGGGACCCCGACCTGTGGGCGCTCGCCGTGTCCTTCGTCGATCAGCTCGGCGGTCGCCAGTGGGTGCTGCAGCGGCGCACCGGGCCGGGCATGGTGCCGCAGGTCTTCCGGGAGCGCACCTCGGCGAGCGTGGTGCTGCTGCGCTCGGTCGACCTCGGTCCGCGCCGCACCGCGCGGGTGAGCATCCGCAAGGTGCTGCCCACCCGCGAGCTCCTCGAGCAGGTCCTCTGGGGCCGCGGGGCGGGGGAGTCCGACGCCGAGCTGGCTGCGGCCGTCCGGTCCGCACGCACCGACCTGCGCGACCAGGTGGGCCTGCCCCCGCAGCCTCCCGAGGACCGGCTCGGCTGAGGTGGCGCAGAATTTCGGCGGACGGGCCAGCTCTTGCTAGAGTGCCTGCTGCACGATCCCCTGTAGCTCAATTGGCAGAGCAGCCGGCTGTTAACCGGCAGGTTACTGGTTCGAGTCCAGTCGGGGGAGCGCACTCACACCCCCTCTGACCAGCTCAAATAGGTCAGAGGGGGTTTTCCGTGGGGGCTACGTGGGAGATGGCAGCACCCCGCTAAACGACGAGGGCGGTCTTGTCAGGGTCCCGTTGGAGGTGCTTGCGATGCCCTCGGGACCTCTGCGGCACGCCGACTAGCCCCTGACTTTGCGTTGCGGACGGCGCCCTTGCCTCGGGCGGCGGCCTCGGGCGCGTTCACACCCAGACCGGCTAGTTGAGCGAGGGAGGGCACGGTCACTGGCGGCGTTGAGACGCACCTCCCTCGACGACCAGCGCCATGAGCGACTTGCGGCAGACCCGGACGTGTGCGGAGGCTGGCGATCTCAGACCCAGCATCCGGCTCGCCACGCCGAGTGAACGCACTGAAGCGTTTGTGCGTGCATCGCGTGACATACTGAAGTTCGTCCTAGCCGAACGGCGGCCTCGGACACCCGGTTCAGGAGGATCGCCCATGAGCCCCGACTCGCCCGCCGAGGTTCTCGGCTCTGAGGCGCCCGGTTTGCGTGATCTTCTGGTCGAGATTGTGCGGGCGCGTCATGCCCGCGCGGCTGAGGCGCATCTGGTCGCCGAGTCACGGTACGCGATGGGCTTCGGAAGCCAGTGGCGCGACTTGCTGGACGACACGCGCGACGCACTGAAGGCTCGCGGCTTCCGATCCTGCAAGCTGTCTCCCGGCGGGCACGAGATCCCCGTCGTCAACGACTGCTTGGTGTACGTCTGGCGCGTCCCGAACAGCCCGAACGCCGTGAGTGAGTTCGCGTCAAGCCCGACCCGCAGGCACAGCTTCACGACTGCTCCGCTCGACCCAGCGCTGTGGGAGCCGAGCCTGTCGGACGAGGAGGAGTTGGCCCAGGACCCTACGTATGAGGGTGAGGTCGGCCCGGTGCTCCAGGCGGTCGGCGACAGCATGCCGCTGGTACTCGTGCTGGTCGCGTCGACCCCGCGGCAGTTGCAATCGATCGTGTGGGCTGTCGCCATGCTCCACGGCGATGGCACGGTCGAGTTACGTGGGCAGGAAGTCGTTTGGGAGCCGGAGCCTGTCATTGAAGGTAACGCATCGCGTGTCGAGGCGTTCGACAGCGGGTCACCGGTGTTGCCGAAGGTCGAGCCTCGCAAGGAGGAAGGCTCGGGGCCAAATGCCTGAGGACCGCCTAGGCCTCTTCGAGCTTCCGACCGGGAGGACCGGCCGGTTCGAGCCAGCACGGCTGACCCAGGTGCGGGCGCGTCGCGGCATCAGCAAGGCCGATCTGGCCACCTTCGTCGGCGTCTCGGCCGCGGCGATCGGCCAATACGAGGCCGGAGTGAACTCGCCGCGCCCGGAGGTCCTCGACAGGCTGGCAGAGGCTCTCAAGGTCCCCCCCCAGTTCTTTGGCGCCGGCCGTCCCATGGCTCGCATTGACGCGGTCAGCGCGCACTTCCGCAGTTTGAGGTCAGCTCGTGTCAGCGACCGCCAGAAGGCGCTGGCCACCGCCACCTTCGTGTGGGAGCTGACGTTCGCGCTCGAGCGGTACGTACGGCTGCCCGAGGCGGATCTCCCTTCACTCCCGCCCGGGACGAGGCCAACCGAGGCCGCCGCGGTGCTGCGGCGGTATTGGGGCCTGCTGGACGGGCCCGTGAAGCACCTGGTCGCCACGGCGGAGTCTCGCGGGATTGTGGTAGTTGTGCGCCCCCTGCACGAGATCGACGCAGTCGACGCCTTCTCGGCGGTCATCGTCGATCGACCGGTCATTATGACTACCCCGCGCCGCAGCGAAAACGTCTTCCGCCACAGGTTCTCAGTCGCCCACGAGATCGGACACCTGCTGCTGCACGGCGACTCTGGCGAGCACAGCGCGACGGTCGAGCAGGAGGCCGACGAATTCGCCGCTGCGTTCCTGACTCCGGCGGCCGCTATGGACGCGGCGCTCCCGCAGCGGCTCGACTTGGCGGCCCTGGACCGGCTGGGACGGACTTGGGGAGTCTCGCCAAAGTCGCTCGTGCGCCGAATGGTCGAGCGCGGCCGGACCAGCGAGTCGTCGGCACGGCGGGCCTACCAGCGCCTCTCTATAACCGACGACCCGCGGGCCGACCCTACCAACGCGTACCCGGGAGAGATACCGTCGCTGCTGAAGAAGGCCGCGGCTCTTGCCGGCGATAACGGAGCGGGACTCCCGGCCCTCGCTGAGGCGCTGAAGCTCAGCCCGGCGCAGGTGCGCGACCTGCTGGGCGACGCCGACGAGCGCCCGGTCTTGCGGCTCGTGAACGGCCAGGGCTGACCGGTGGCGTCCGTAGTGCAGCAGGTGCGCAGCACGGACAGCGCTATCCGCCACAACATCGAGCGCTACGCCGATGACCGCGGGTTCCTATCGCAGAACCTTCTCGCCCAACTCCGGAATCTGGTTGAGGGGCTTATCGTCTGGTCGCACCTCGGCGACCCGTCCGCCGAGTTTCACTACAACCGGGTGGGCCCCGCGCTGGAGGCAGTCAAGGCAACGGCCAAGTTCCGGCTGTTGAGCCGGTTCCACAACCTGCTCCAAGCCAGCACTTCGCACTACACGCTGGATGAGGACCCTTCCGAGCGGCTGATGCTCAAGTACTACGAGTACCTGCTCCGCGCGCGTGACTTCGCGCTGAGGGAGTTCGGCATCGCCATCCTCGGCAACCTGGAGTTGTTCCCGGTCGATCTTGACCCGTCTCTCCGCGAGTACCACGCGAAGATCGCCTCGCGCATCGAGGATGCCCGGGCGACGCCGACGGAGCCACGCCGCGAGCGCTACTACGTCCACAGTTCGCGGCCGTTCTTCGTCGGTGGCCGGATCTACTACGAGGTGACGTTCTCGCACGCCCACGACTGGACCAGCAAGTTCGATCGCATGATCGCGTTCACCGACGTCGACATGACCGACAAGTACGCGGCGTACCTGGACCTGTCGAGCGAGTCGATCACGGTGCTCGGCCAGACCATGCCGATCCTGATTATCCGTGCCTGGGAGGTCTCGATCCGCCCGTGCGAGCTCGAGCACTTCGCCCGCATCTTCGGTCCGGCGTCGCAAGTCCAGTCGAGTCACGCCGAGTACCGCAACCTGATGCGCTACCTGACGACGACCCGCTCCAGCCTCCTCGACTTAGTCGACATGACGGATGCGAGCTACAGCCAGATCCGCGACTGGGCCCTCCAGGACTCGCGCCGCTCAGCGGTGATCTTCCCCGCACTCGACGAGGCCCGGAAGGTTATCCGCGCAAACCGACCGGGGTCCCGGGTGCTGCGGTACCTGATGCTCCAGATGCGCAACCGTGTCATCAAGGCCCAGTACGACCCGGAGCCGAACGGTTGGCTATGGGGACTCCGGCTTACCTCACGAAGCAGCCCGTTCGACAAGATGCCGTTCTGCACCGCTCCGAGCGGGCACGTTCCACGGTTCGGAGATCTCGCGGAGAGTCTGGACGCGAGCGGCCGAGAGCACGAACTGCTGGCACGGCGCGTGAGGAACAACGTCGAGCAGCATGGCGCTATCTACACCCCGGCTACAGAGTGCGAAGATCTCGGCGACGTGGACGAGCTGATCGCCAGGCACAACCGACTCCTGCCGCCGACCGACCGGCACGCGCCTCGGAAGCTCAAGCACGAGAATCGGCACGTCTTTATTGTCGGCTACGAGGACGACACGGTCGCGATCATCGAGAAGCTGCAGGAGATCGCTGGCGAGGGTCTCAACGGGCATGCCGATGACGTGCAGGACTGGCTGCATGCGAACCCTGGCCGGATCGACGATTCCTCGAAGGCGGAGGCCCTGAAGGCTCTCTTTGAACAGTCGAACGTCGCGCTCGTCATGGGAGCGGCCGGCACCGGGAAATCGACGATGGTCAACCACATCGCCAACTACTTTGCAGGCAGTAGCAAGCTATTCCTTGCGCACACGAACCCAGCCGTCGACAACCTAAAGCGCCGCGTCGACGCGCCGAACACGGAGTTTCGAACCATCACCGGTCACATTTTCAAGGCTCAGGACTTTGGCTCGAGGTACGACGTGGTGGTCATCGACGAGTGCAGCACCGTCGACAACGCGAGCCTGCTCAAGGTGCTGGGCTGCACCGAGTTTGACCTGCTCGTGCTCGTCGGCGACGTCTACCAGATCCAGTCGATCCAGTTCGGCAACTGGTTCAGCCTAGCCCGCTCCTACATCCCCGAAGGCTCCAAGTTCGAGCTCACTAAGCCGTTCCGGACCGAAGATGACGCGCTGCTCACGCTCTGGGACCGAGTGCGCAGTCTCGACGACCGCATCGAGGAGTCGCTTTCGAAAAATGGCTACTCGATGGAACTAGGCGAGGAACTGTTCACGCGCTGGCGCGATGACGAGATCGTCCTTTGCCTCAACTACGACGGCCTGTACGGCATCAACAACGTGAACCGCTTCCTGCAGGCGGGCAACCCCAGCCCAGCGGTCGGCTGGGGTGAGTCGACCTACAAGGTCGGCGATCCTGTGCTGTTCAACGAGACTGACCGGTTCCGGCCCGTCATCTTCAACAACATGAAGGGCAAGATCGTCGCCATTGATCGCGCTCCCGGGCGTATCACCTTCGATGTCGACCTCGAGCAGCAGGTCACCGAAAGCGAGGTGGCCTTTACGGAGCTCCGCTGGGTAGGGGAGTCGACGGTCCAATTCGATGTCTTCGAGCGCGCGAGCAGCGACGAGGACGACGACATGCTCAACACGCTTATCCCGTTTCAGATCGCATACGCGGTGTCGATCCATAAGGCGCAGGGCCTCGAATACGACTCGGTCAAGGTCGTGATCACCGATGCGAACGAGGAACGGATCTCGCACAACATCTTTTATACGGCGATCACCCGAGCACGACGACGGCTCGGGATCTTCTGGACTCCAGAGACGCAGCAGCGGATCCTGAGCCGGCTAGCGGTGCGCGAGAACATCAAGGACGAGAGCCTGCTGAAGGCCCGCCGCGGCGTCGTGCCAATGGGTACCCGGCCAACAAGGACGAGGGCGCGCCCCCGACCGTAGCCGTCAGCCCCGGAGCGACTGTCGGCAGCGAGGCGGCCATGGACCCCAGCAAGGCTCATAGGATCTCAGCCCAGCGTCTGAGCCCAAGCGCGATTTCGTCGTCAGCGAGACAAGAAATCGGACCGGGCGGCGTCCGCACTCGGTGCTGTCGGCTACGGACGAAGTCCCAGGACCGGAAAGATGCAGGCGCCTCGTCCGAATCTCGGCGAGTCGCGATGTCACGACCCTCGCGTGTCGCGGAGGCCCTGAGGGTGCGCGAAACCTCCGGACGCGACGGTGACCCATTCTGGGCGGTATGACGTATGTGGCTGAGGGGGAAATGCGACCACGTGTCCGTGTGCTGACGGGAGCCGGCACGATTTAGCAGTCTGGTGGTCCGGGCTCGCGGCGTACCGCCGCCGGGACGTGAGAGCTTCGAGTCCCTTCACGTCCACCTAGTCACTGGCGATCGTCCAAACCTCTGAACTGCTAGAAGGCAAGTTTGGGCCCCCTTTCACTCCCACCAGGTGGTCCATCGTGCATCTTGCGTGCATCTTGAGGCACCAACGGCAGGATGGCAGCGCCGACGCCGGCCGGCGTCGATCAGGCTCTGCGAAGCCATGCCCGCGCTTGAATGCGTCTCCGCAAGGCGGTCGGCATCGGGGCTGGGTGTCCTCGCGCCCCCGCGAGACGCAGCAGAGGGGTGTTGTCTAGCCCCGCCAAGCCAGGAAGGCGACTGCGGGATCGGCCAGGTGGCAGATGGTGGGATGGCCGGCCAGTAGCCGTGGCAGGCTGCGGCGTGAAGGTAGAAGCACGGTGACCTTTGCCGTGACCACTCCGCCTTGAGTTGGGTGTTCGGGCTACTGCGGTAGGCAGACGCGGCGCGTCATAGCAGACGGTGTGCCTGGCTGGGCCACGGCGCGTGAGATGGGGGTGAGATCAAGAGGGATCGCCGCTGATCGCAGGCACGACTATCGGAGGTGGTGTCCGATCGGTCCGACTGTCCCTCCGCTGCTCCGTCGGACACCCGATATAGGTTGGGGAGGATGAGTAGCGAAGCAAGCGGTCACGGGGGACGTCATGTTGAACGAGGATGAGGCTAAGGGTGCAGCGCGTGCTCTCGTGCCCACCGGTCCGCCGATGACGCTGACTGAGTTGGAGGGGCACCTCGCCCGGGCGGCCGACCTCCTCCGGGGAAGCGTCGACCAGGCCGACTTCAAGGCGTACATCTTCCCGCTGCTCTTCTTCAAGCGCGTTAGCGACGTGTACCTGGAAGAGTACGGGCAGTCGCTGGAGAGCTCCGGCGGCGACCACGAGTTCGCCGCTTTCGCGGAGAACCACCGGTTCGTCATCCCTGAGGGTTGCCTGTTTGGCGACGTGCGTTCGCGGACGGAGAACATCGATCACCGGGCTCAAGACGTCCCAGCTGAAGGACGGGGCGACGATCACCAGGGACGGCGAACCGTTCTACGGGTGTGAGTGAGTGCTGGCTGGTGCGGCCCCTGGCGCTGCCATGCGTTTCTTTCTATTACCTTCCATAATGAATAGAATCGCAGGTGATCGGCTGAACGCGCCCACTACGTCTGGCGACCGCCGCGCCCATCGAGTCCCCTCGTAGATCGTTCCCCACGAGTCGCGCACTCTCGAAGTCGATGATCGCCGACGAATGTGCGACGGTGTGCATCCGTGGGTGTCCTGAAACACGGAGGACCCGTGTACACGAGGCAGCGGGGCCGGGTGCGTCCTAGCGGACCCGCGTCAGAGTCGACAGCGGGCCTGGGCACCGCAGCCATCACTTGCTCAGCAGCTCCAACAACCTGCCAGTTGCGTTGCGAAGGGCGTCGTGGCGGCCAAAGTTCGCGAGGTCCAAAGCGTCCGGGGGCGCCGAGGACAGATCGTGCCCTCATGGTGTGCGATCGCTTCGCGGCCGAGGTCCCGCCGCCTGTAGTACTTAGCACGGAACACGGCTTGCCCACCGAAAACTCCTGGACCTCGTCCAAGCGCTAGATAGGCCAAAGATTCTCGCCTACCTGTCGATTTCGTCCAAGTGAGATCCACGGCCCGGTGCTGCATCGGGGCTTCGAACTAGGGGGGGGGGGGGGGGGGTCAGGCCGACGAGCCACCTGATGTTCGACGGTTGCCCGGGTATGCGGCATCCGCGGAGTCAACAGCCGATGTACGGCACAAGGCGTCAAGAGTTGTTCAGGCCGCGCCAGCGGTAGCAGGAAGGTCCTTACCGGTCGGTTGTCTATCCCAATATATGCACGGTCGCGACTTGAGCGTGGTAGGCGATGGATGTCTCTAGCTGCGCAAACCGACGGACTACTCGGGTCCCTCAAAAGGACCATAGCCAAACCATGGTCGAATAATCCTATTCGGACTAGTAGAGAACGGCTTTTGGTTCGCACGAGTCGATGTTTCCGACACCCAACCGGTGTAAGCCGATGCGGCAGAGTCGAACGCCTTCTCTAGTTGCAGGTCTGTGAAATGCAATGGCACAACGTCGAGCAGACGAACCGTCGTCGCGACAGAACCGCTTCCTTCATGGTGATGTATCTTCTCGGCACTCAATAAGGCCTGGAAATAGTCAGTTCCACTCTCGCGCAATGTCTCAAGTATTTGTGAAACCACGTCCCGGTCCTTGGTGACTAATGACACGGCACGCGTGCCCACCCCGTGAGTACCCCCCACGCTGATCAGTGTTGAACCAGACCTCGTGACAGAAAGAAAGTTTGGTATCCGCGACACAAGCAAAAGATCACTCGCGAGAAAGTGCTGTCTGTCAAGTTCGGGAAATCGTGTTGCACCAGCAGCCCCCTTGAGGGACCGAACACCCCAATTAGGACGCGTCGTAACCGCGCCGCCCGATTGATAGCGCAGGCACTCGGACCGGACTTCACGTTCGTCCTCGACCCAATGGTAAGGCAGGTCAAGCGGCGTCCCTACATACTCGAGGAACTTCCCGTTGTTGCGGTATCCAAAAATCAGTCTAGACAACCCTTCGGGGCCAGCAGACCCTATCAATACGAGATTTTCTTCAAAGTTGACGGGGACGAAGTCCTCTTCTCTCCATTGTCTCTCGAGCGATTGTCGAAGGGCTGGGCCGGCGAGTGAACCGAGCGCAATACGGTCATCAGGGTGTGTATTTCCAACAGATGCTGTCGGATGAAGCATCCCGACTCGGTAGCTATGAGAATTTGCTAGTTCGACTCCGAAGAGACTGCCTAGGAGCGATGACTGACGGCGTGAGGGCCCCACCTTGGCCAGCCATGAAGCAACTGATCGGGTTAGCGAAACCCCTGCACCGGCAATCTTGAGCGAGGCTCCCACGTCAAGAGGTGGCACGACCGTTAAAACGGATCTAGGCCCATTGGCCTTGGGCTCTGCGCGTCGGCCACTTCGACAGCATTGGCGACCTCTACGAACCTTTCTTCCGTCTTCGCGACGATTGTGGGCGGAACAGTCCTGGTGTTCTTATCTAGGTCAGGGAGCTTGCTAAATCGGTTGCGAAATGATGGCCCGTGGACCACTGTGCCTTCAATGTCTCCCACGACTGCATCAGTAGTTGCCACGGCCAAAACGCCAAGTGCGTCCCAAGTGGTTTGAGGGCGATGGCTCAAAGCCGCGGTGAGGCTTCCGGCAGCAACGTAGGGAGTCGCAGTGTTGCCCGAAAGTGTTATGATGTCCCAATCAGGCAATGCGCCCATCAGCGCAATCACCCAGTCGCGGTCCCGAGCCTTATATCCACTCATTGCCAGTGACGGGCCGCGGTATTGATTCTCGGGTTCGGCAGATGCTAGGTAGGTGTCTAAGCGGGAGGGGCTGAACGTTGCCCCAAACATCAGTTGTTCGTCAAGCAAGGTAAATGTGTGCACCGGAGTAGCGACCAGTCCGCATTCGAAATCCCAACGTCCATTACCGTCGGCTACTAGTGACATGGCTCCAACGCAGTAGCCCTGCCGGAATATGCTCCATAAAGATGAGCCGTCAAGCGGATCTACGAAGATGATTCTTGACCCTCGCTTGTAATCGCCCGATATTGGCTTCAAACGTTCTTCACCGGAAAACGCATGTATATTTAGTTGATCAAACGCTAGATGTGACTCCGTTGCTTTCTCAAACGCAAGCTGGGCGTTTTCGTCGGCCTGGATAGGGTCATCTCCCGTGTGTATTTGCCCTTCTTCTAGTGTGAACGCTTCCCACGCGTCGCTCGTCTCAAGATGCCTCAGCGTTTCTTGCGCGGCATATCTCAGCACATCTGCTACAAGACTCGACTTCGGTGAGGTCATTGTGTAGCCCCTTCTGTGTGCCGACGGTCGGTGTTCGGAGTGTATCGTCATGCTCGGCGATGTAGTCAACGAGCGAGTCCGAGCTTGCGTTGGGAGCTGTCAGAACTAGTGAGAGGGTAGCCAGCACGTTTTTGATGTGAGGTCGCTGTGACGCGACCTGGAGGCTCAGGGTATGTGCCGGCCAGCCGGGGTTGGGTTGCCAGGACATGGTGAAGTGTGTAGAGCCACCTGGAATGGGGCTCCGCAGCTCCGGCGGGAGTGAGTGTCAGGCTCACCTGGCCGGTCTATGTGGGGATCTAGGTGTACTGATCGGACAGGTTGGTTAAGCGGGTGATGGGTGGCTGGTTCCCGCAGGCGGTGTGGGGTCGGTGGTGGTTGTACTCGTGGAGCCATCGTGGCAGGGCTTGGCGGCGTTCGTTCTCCGAGGTGTAGCAGCGGGCGTATCCCCACCCGTCGGCCAGGGTGCGGTGGAAGCGTTCGACCTTGCCGTTGGTCTGTGGGCGGCGGGGCCGGTGCGGGAGTGCTTGATGCCCAGCTCGGTGCATGTGTCGCGACACAGGTGGGAAACATAGGGCGAGCCGTTGTCCGAGAGGACTCGGTGGACGGTGATGCCACGGGCGGCGAACCAGGCCACGGCCCGGGCCAGGACACCGACCGCGGTGGCCGCGGTCTCGTCGTTGTGGACCTCGGCGTAGCCCACGGGAGTGGTCATCGACGACGGTATGCACGAACGCGTGGCCCATCTTGGGGTTGTAGGGCCGGTTCTTGGGCTTGTCCGGGGTGGCTGACCTGTTCCGTCGGCCCTGCTCACGGCCGACGAAGCGCCATCCGCCGCCGTCGGGGATGTTGCCGAACTTCTTGACGTCCACGTGCAGCAGGTCACCCGGGTGCTCGTGTTCGTAGCGGCGCACCGGCTCCCCGGTGGCCCGGTCCACGTGCGACAACCGGTTCAGTCGACACCGCACCAGGACGCGGTGCGCAGTCGAGGGTGCGACCCCGACCGCCGCGGCCAGCTGGACCGGCCCGATCCGCTTGCGCAGCCGCAGCGACACGATCCGCTTCGTCGTGGCTGGGCAGGTCTTGGCCGGCATCGACCAGGGCCGGCGGGGGCAGTCGATCATGCTCTCCCCGGCCGCGTAGCGGGTCGCACACCGCTTGACGGTGGGCCAGGAGCACTGGAACCGTGCTGCGACCTCGACGACCGGGACGTGCTGGTCGACGACGAGCCGGGCAACGCGCAACCGTGCCCGCGGGGTCAGCGCAGCGTTAGCGTGGGACATGAGGGCCTCCTGTTTCGGAGCGGATACCTAGGCAGTTCAACTCCACCGCAGGAGGCCCTCATCTGTCACTGAGCAGATCAGCGGATCACACCCACTCAACCAACGTCCCCGGTCAGTACATCTAGGCGTAGGGGCCCTAGATCGGGAAGGACCAAGAATGTGAGACCCGACCATGGCACTTCTGACGTCGTCCCCGGGGCCGTTGGTCGGCACAGGGCAGCAGGCCCACTGTTAGGGAGGGCCTCCACGACAGTGTCTCGTTGGGCGGGGAAGCGGACTTCCTCGTCGGCGCTGAGGGAGCAACTCTTGACCCGTTCCTCGGGTAGATGATCGCAATCAGTGAACGCCCTTATCGACGTTCGACGTCGTCTACTTCGGGCCCCTCACCGCCAAGTGCGTGTAGAGGGCCGCAGTGGTGGGGGCAGCAGGCAACGACCGGACGCCGTGGCGGGATCAAGAGGGGTGCCTCTACCGAGGTGGGTTTCTCTGACCTTCGGAGATGTCTTCGCAAAGCCGTAAAGTGTCGCCCCTGCATTCCGGACGGTGAGTACTACATCTGACTGGGCGACCACTGGCTAGTCGCGGCTGTGGGGCCGTGGCGCCACGAAGTTGGGACACGGTCAGCGGTGGCCAGACTCCCCCAAGGGTTCCCTCAAAAGTGTGGTCGGGCGCGTCAGAGTTCCGCAGTGCCGCGACCTTCTGACTCCTTGCTGACCCGCGAGCCGTCGACAGCGAGTTGGCGAATTTTCGCAGCAAACTCAGTCGCCTCGGCCTCCATCTGCTGACGACGCGCATCCACTCTGTGCACAAAGTCCGGCCTGGAGGCTACCTCCCGTATGTGCGACTCAACAGCCTCACGAATCTCGGCCGCAACGCTCGTGCCGTTTACGACAGCGAGATCTTTCAACACATGCAAGGTCTCGACGTCGAATCGGACGCTCGTCAGTTGCTGGTCAGCCATGTACATGCCTCCCTGTAAAGCGCGACCAGCCGCCGCGCGCTTCTGTATTCTGTACTCTCGTTACCAAGATGTCAAGGCGCCTACCGACGGGCGGTGCAGCCCGGCGGAGCGATGCTGGAGCGGGTCTGCTGGCCCGACGGCGGCGGTGCCTGACCTCATTCAAGTCGACCGACGTGGCGCCGGTGAGCACCGAGATGACTGGACCAGTGCGGAGCCGCGGGCTGATTTGGCCAGAGCATCTGGTGGAGGTGCTGCACCCGTTGCTGCCCCACAGTGGGCGCCCAGGTCATCCCTGGTGCCGCCGGGGTCAGGCCGAGATCGCGACCGGTACGGTTGGCTCCTGAGTTCCGTTCGGATAGCCGGCGTCGACATCGGCCGCGAGATGGTGGCGCCCGGCGCGGCCCGGGCCGACATGGGGGCGCCGGCGTCGTACGTGGCCGCGGAGCGCGCCGCACGACGGGCGGGGCGAGGCTTGTCGGGAGCCTGCGCCAATCCATGACATGGGCCTCACGCCCTGAACGCCCGTGACAATGCAGCGGCTTGTGGAGGGTGTGGGCGGTCAATCGTTCATCGCCGGCGCAGCCCAGTGCTCTCTCCCTCGCAGGGCCGCGTCGGGTGGAGCCCCGGTCAGGTGAGGCAGGTGTCCATGGAGCATCTGGGCGAGCTGCAGGGCCGGCTGGACCAGGTGCCCCCGGTCGCCCGTGGGCGCATCGAAGCTGATGAGGAAACGGGCCGGTGAACGCGACGCGAGACGCGGCCAGCGCGTACGCCGCCTCAGCGAAGGAGCTGGCGTGGGTGCTGGGTCAGGCGGATCACCGGATCCGGATGGCCCGGGACAGTCTGGCCGCGGTCCACCAAGACGTCTCCCGTTCTCTGGTGGCCCTGGGCGATGTCGATATCGAGGTCCGCAAGGGCGAACGTGGGGTCGGTCAGCCGTTCGTCTCCAGGAAGCGCGCAAGGACCTGCGGCGCGGCTCGGAGCAGGCCTCCCGTGACGCCGGCGACGTGCGCGAGCACCTGGGGCACGCCCGCGGTGCCTTGGCGGCCGGGCAGGTGCTTCTGGCGGGGATGCCGGCACCGGACACGGAGCAGGAACGGGTGGACCAGGACGCGATGCACACCCGTCTGCAGCGACTGCACGACGCGATCGTCCAGCGCCTACCGGTGGCCGAGGACCTGCGGGACTGGACTGGGGCCACGGGCGAGCTCGCCACCGTGGGCCGAGACCGCGCCCACAGCGACCCGGCAGAAGTGCTCGGCATGACCGAGGACGTGGGCAGGTCGCGCACCGTCGCCCTCGGGTTGGACGGTCCGGTCGAGGTGGCCAAGGTCAGCGTCCATAGTGCCGCAGCGCAGGCCCAGACCGTAGCCGCCACCGCGAGACTGCGCGCGGCCCAGACCACCGCACACCCCAGGGCTTACAACGCGCCCCCCGGGGTACACCGATGAGCCACAGCGAGATGCCCCCACGATCCGTCCGGGGAGGGGAGCTGGCAACGCTGCTGGCCAACGCCGGGTTGGAACTGTCTACCTGTCACGACCGGCTGCTGGCACGCTGGGCCGCCCTCGCGCGGGTCGAGGCACGCCTGTCTCCGCTGCACCAGCGCCATGAAGTCGCCGCCACCCCGGCTGGGTGGGTCGAGCTGTCCGGCCGGGTCGCGCAGGACCACCAGCTGTGCTCCACGGTCCTGGGCCAGCTGTACTGGGCCTGCCGGGTCGACAGTGGCACCACGGGAACACCCACCCTGGTCACCGAGACCCTGCACGCCGCGATCACGCACGCCGCCTCGCTCACCTCGTGCCTGGAGGCGGCAGCTCACACACTGCGCACGGCCGGGGATGAGCCTGGCGGCCTGGCCGAGGCGGCCGCGATGTGTGGCCGATTCCTCGAGGCCGCCCAGCACGACCTGGACCGGGTGCGAGCCGACGTCGCGCAGGCGGCCACCCTCGTGCCGGCACCTCCGCCACGATGGCTCCTACGTGCTGTCGTCTAGGCCCAGGGCTGCACGCGCAGGTCAGGTCAAGTCACCTCAGGAGTCTGTGTTACTGGTTCGAGTCCAGTCGGGGGAGCTTCACGACAGACCGAGAAGGCCCGGAGCACACCGCTCCGGGCCTTCGTCGTCCCGCCCTCGCCCGACCGCCGCACCGGACGCGCGCTCAGCACACACCGGACGCGTGCTCAGCACACACCGGACGCGTGCTCAGCACACACCGGACGCGCGCCAGCTCGCACTGACCGCGCGACGTCCGCCCACGAGGCTCGCCGTGAGCAGGACGCAGCTGTCCACGCCGCTCTCGACGCGGATGGGGGCGCCGATCCTGGTCGGCGCGACGACGAGGGACGCGTCAGCGGACTCGGTCCGGGTGCCGGTACGGGCTACGGGCGTCCGGGTATGTGCAGCGCGCGTCCGGTACATTCCGACCGCACGTCTGGTGCGTGCTGTTCGTGCGCCCTGTGCGGGCAGGGGCCGGGGGTCAGCCGCCGGCTCTGGCCTGGGCTCCCAGCGCGGCACCGGCCGCGCGCTGGCCGGCCTGCTCCTCGTCCTCGGTCGGCGCGCCACCGCCGGGGGTGCCGCGGCGCTTGCGGCGCTGCCGGCCCTCGATCCACTCGGCGAGCTTGGTGATGGCGTAGTTGATGAGGATGAAGATGACGGCCGCGACGAGGTACGCGGCCAGGGTGTTGGCGTTGGCCGAGCCCAGCTGGCGGGTCCGGCTCAGCAGCTCGGGGTAGGTGATGATGTAGCCCAGCGCCGAGTCCTTGGTGATGACGACGATCTGGCTGATGAGAGCCGGGAGCATCGACGTCAGGGCCTGCGGCACGAGGATCGAGCGGCGCACCTGGGCCGAGCTCAGTCCGATGGACAGCCCGGCCTCGCGCTGGCCGCCCGGCAGCGAGCCCACGCCGTTGCGGACGATCTCGCAGATCACCGAGGCGTTGTAGAGGACCAGCCCGACCACGACGGCGATGAACGTCGCGTTCGCGCCGGTGAGCCCGAGGGAGTCCATGAGGCGGACCATCGTGGGGTTCTTCACCAGCATCTGCCAGGTGAAGATCATCATGATGAGCACCGGGACGGCCCGGAAGAACTCGACGAAGACGCCGCTGGCCCAGCGCACCGGCGTGATGTCGGACATGCGCAGCATGGCCAGGGCGATGCCGAACACCATGGACAGCACGACGGCCACCGCGGCCGCCTGCAGAGTGGCCAGCAGCCCGGGGAGCAGGTAGAAGGTCCAGGTGTTGCTCTCGAGGAACGGCGTCCACTTGGCCGCCTCGAACTGGCCCCTGTTGGCCATCCGGATGAGGACGAGCACCAGCAGCCCCAGGAGCACGAGGGTGCCCAGCACGCCGTAGAGGAGGTGGCGGGCCCGCGCCTTGGGCCCGGGGATGTCGAAGAGGACCTGCTGCGCGCTCATCGCTTCACCGCCAGCTTGGCGGAGAGCCAGCTCGTGCCGAGCCCGACCGGCAGGGTGAGGATGACGAAGCCGATGGCGACGATGAGGAAGATGAGGATGCCGGCGTCCGGCCGGAACTCCATCATGTTGCGCATCTGGTAGGCGATCTCCCGGTTGCCGATGGCCACCGCCACGGTGGTGTTCTTGATGAGGGCGATGAGCACGTTGCCGATGGGGGTGATGCCACCTCGGAACGCCTGGGGCAGGATCACCTCACGCAGGCTCTGGCCGAAGCCGAGCCCGATCGAGCGAGCGGCCTCGCTCTGGCCCACGGGGATGGTGTTGACTCCGGAGCGGATCGCCTCGCAGATGAACGCCGCGTGGTAGACGGTCAGCCCCAGGACGGCGAGCCAGAAGTTGTTCTCCAGGATGAAGTTGGGGTTGCCCTCGCGGGGCACGAACTCGATCCCCAGCTGCAGCCACAGCCCCAGGTTGGCGAAGACGATGATGAGGGTCAGCGGGGTGTTGCGCAGGAGCGTGACGTAGGTGGCACCGAACCAGTTGAGGACCGACACGGGCGCCAGGCGGAGGATGGCCACGACGGTCCCCACGACCATGGCCAGCACGAAGGACACGGCCGCGAGCCGGATGTTGAGCCAGAACGCCCCGATGACGTTGAACTGCTCGATGAGCTCCAGCACGGGCAGCTCCCTCCAGGGTGGTGGCTGCGCCGGGGCCCAGACGGGCCTCGGCCCCGGCGCAGCGAGACGGGTCAGTCAGTCAGGCACTCAGGCGCAGTGACCGCCGGCCTCCGGCGGGTTGAGGTCGGCGTTGGGCGTGTAGTCCGCGGCGCCGAGGTTGTCCTCGATGATCTGGTCCATGGTGCCGTCCTCCCAGAGGCCGTTGAGGATCTCGTTGATCTCCTCGCACCGGTCGGAGTCCTGGGGCAGGCCGACACCGTAGTTCTCCTCGGAGAAGGTGTTGCCGACGACCCGGAACTGGCCGGCGTACTCGTCCTGGGCGGCGAAGCCGGCGAGGATCGTGTCGTCGGTGGTCAGGGCGCCGATCTGGCCGGAGGCCATGGCCTCCATGCACTCGGAGTAGCTGCCGTACTCCTGCAGCGCCACGCCGTACTCCTCGTTGACCCGGGCGGCCGAGGTCGACCCGGTCACCGAGCACAGGATGGCGTCGCCCATGGAGTCGGGGCCCTCGATGTCGCTGTCGGTCGGCACGAGGAGGTCCTGGCCGGCGACGAAGTACGGGCCGGCGAACTGGACCCGCTCCTTGCGCTCGTCGGTGATCGAGTAGGTGGCGAAGATCATGTCGACCTGGTCGGACTCCAGCAGGTCCTCGCGCTGCGCGGAGATCGCCTCCTTCCACTCGATCTGGTCCTCGGTGTAACCCAGCTCCTCGGCGACCGCCTTGGCGACGTCGACGTCCATACCGGTCGGGTCGCCGCCCTCGTTGAGGCCCAGACCCGGCTGGTCGAACTTGATGCCGATGGTGACGGTCTCGCCGTCGGTGCCGCCCTCGGCGGCGCTCTCCTCGCTGGACTCGCCCTCGCCGCCGGCGTCGGCCTCCCCGCCGTCGTCACCGCCGCAGGCGGTGAGGGTCAGGGCGGTGGCGGCCGCGAGCGCGGCGATCCGGAAGGTGGTGGAACGCATGGGGTTCTCCTTTGTCGTAACTGGTCAGTGGGTCAGAAGCTTGCCGAGGAAGTCCTTGGCGCGGTCGGACTGCGGGTTGGTGAAGAACTCCTCGGGGGTGTTCTCCTCGACGATCGCGCCGTCGGACATGAAGACCACCCGGTCGGCCGCCTTGCGGGCGAAACCCATCTCGTGGGTGACGACGATCATCGTCATGCCGCTCTTGGCCAGGCTGGTCATGACGTCGAGGACCTCGTTGATCATCTCCGGGTCGAGGGCCGAGGTCGGCTCGTCGAAGAGCATGACGGTCGGGTCCATGGCCAGGGAGCGCGCGATCGCGACGCGCTGCTGCTGGCCGCCGGAGAGCTGGGCGGGGTACTTCTCCGCCTGGTGGTCGACGCCCACCCGCTGGAGGAGCTCCATCGCGCGCTGCTTGGCCTCCGCAGCCTTCTTCCGGCGCACCTTGATCGGCCCCAGGGTGACGTTCTCGAGGATCGTCTTGTGGCTGAAGAGGTTGAAGCTCTGGAAGACCATCCCGACGTCGGCCCGCAGCCGGGCCAGCGCCTTGCCCTCGCTGGGCAGCTCGTCCCCGTGGATGGTGATGGTGCCGGACTCGTAGGACTCGAGCCGGTTGATGGTGCGGCACAGCGTCGACTTGCCGGACCCGGACGGCCCGATGACGACGACCACCTCGCCCTCGTGCACGGTGAGGTTGATGTCCTTGAGGACGTGCAGGTCGCCGAAGTGCTTGTTGACGTCCTCGAGCACGACCAGCGGCGCGCCCAGGCCGGTGCCGGGCGACTCACGGGTGTCGGTCATGTCGCGCACCCTAGACGGGTATGCCGCCACCGGGCAGCAAGTTCGGGGTGTTGTCACCGACTTGTGACCTTCGGCGCGGCGCCGCGGGTCGGGCGCGAGGCACGCGGACGACCGGTCCGGGGGAGTGGGCCAGGTGGGGCTTGAACCCACGACCGACGGATTATGAGTCCGCTGCTCTGACCGGCTGAGCTACTGGCCCGCGGGGGCCGAGTCTAGTGAGGCCGTGGGGTGCTCACTGCCGCAGGTAGGACTCCAGGTGGTCGCGCTCGGCCTCGAGGGCGTCGAGCCGCGCCTTGACGACGTCGCCGATGGAGATGATGCCGAGCAGGCGGCCGTCCTCGACCACGGGGAGGTGGCGGAAGCGGCCCTGCGTCATCGTGGTCGCCAGGTGGGTGAGGTCGTCGGCCAGCGTGCAGGTCTGCACCGAGGTCGTCATGAGGTCGCTCAGCGGCGCCTCGCCCCCGGCACCGGCGCGCAGGTGGTGCACGACGTCGCGCTCGGACACGATGCCGGCCACGGTCTCGCCGTCCAGCACCACGACGGCACCGATCTTCTGGTCGTCGAGCGTCTCCAGCAGCTCGGCGAGCGTGGCCGTGGCGGGCAGGGTCGAGACCGTGCTGCCCTTCTTCCTGATGAGGTCGGCGACGCGCATGGCGCGAAACTAGCAGACACCTGACGTCGCGTCACGTGTCCTGCCGGGGCGTCTCACCAGGACGCCGGTGACCTCTGGGGCTGGTGGGATGCAGAAAGTTTGGCGTGACACTTGCTCCCTGCGGGACGAGAGAGCACAATGAGACCGAGCGCGCGGCATACCGCGGTCGCCTGGGTAGGTCGAGGTCGTTGGGGAAGACGTCCCTCACCACACAGGAGGCCAGGATGTCCGTCGTCATGCCACGAGTCATGACTCGCGGGGTGGTGTTCATTCACTCCACCCCGACTGCGCTGTGCCCGCACATCGCCTGGGCGCTCGAGGGTGTCCTCGACACCCGGGTGTCGCTGGACTGGGTCGGCCAGCCGGCCGAGCCCGGCACCATGCGCACCGAGTTCGCCTGGACCGGCGAGGCCGGCACGGGTGCCACGATCGCCAGCGCGATGCGCGGCTGGGACGGCCTGCGGTACGAGGTCGTCGAGGAAGCCAGCCGCGGGAGCGACGGCGTGCGGTGGACGCACACCCCCGGTCTCGGGATCCACACCGCCCGGCTGTCGGCCAACGGCGACGTCGTGGTCAACGAGGACCGGCTGCGGCAGATCATGGAGTCCGCGGCGGGCTCGGCGGCCACGCTGACCGTCGAGCTGGACCGCGCGCTCGGTGCGGCGTGGGACGCCGAGCTGGAGGTCTACCGGCACGCCGGCGAGGGCGCTCCGGCGACCTGGCTGCACAAGGTCGGCTGACCTGACGCGGACCGCCGGTCACCTGTGAGGCCGGCGGCTCGCGTCATCGTGCGGTGGCCTGCGCGGCGACGCGCTCGTGCACGTCGAGCATCCGTCGGGCGCTCACCGGCCAGCTGAACCGCTCGGCGGCAGCCCGGGCCCGCGCGCGGGCGGAGCGTCGTCGCAGCAGCTCCTCGATCCCGTCGGCGAACGCCGTAGGCGTGGAGGCGGCGACGACCCCGCCGTCCCCGACGACCTCCTGCAGCGCTCCCTCGTCGCAGCAGACGACGGGTATGCCGCACGCCAGCAGCTCCAGCGCCGCCAGCCCGAAGGTCTCCAGCGGCCCGGGGGAGATCGCGAGGTCGGCGCGACCGAGCTCGACCGCGAGCTCGCGGCGGTCGGTGACGTAGGAGTGGAAGGTGACCGGGAGGTTCTGGGCCCGGCGCACGAGGTCCTCCAGCATCGGTCCCGCCCCGAAGACCGTCAGCTCGACGTCGTGCCCGCGCCGGACGAGCTCGCGCACGGTCTCGACGGACAGCGCCGGGTTCTTCTCCGGCGACAGCCGGCTGCAGTGCGCGAGGCGCAGGGGGCGGTCGGCACCGGGCGCCGGTCCGTCGGCGAGGTCACGGGTCGGCACGAAGGTGTCGAGGTCCACCCCCAACGGCACGACGTCCGCGGCCAGGCCGTTGCGGTGGAACTCCTGCGCCGCGAACGCGCTCGGGCAGACGATGGCGTCGTAGTCGGCGGCGCTCAGCCGGTTGATGCCGTCCGCGGCCCAGTGGGCCGGCCGCTCCGGCAGCGGGGTGCGCCGGACCAGGATGCCGGTCATGTTCTCGTGGCTGATCATCACCGACCCGATCCCGCGGCGGCGCGCCCAGCGGCCCATCCACCGGGTCGTGGACCGGTCGGACACCTCGATGACGTCCGGGGCGATGGCGTCCATGAGCCGGGACAGCCCCACCCTGCTCCACATGAGCGAGTAGCCGGTCCCGGGCACCGGGGTCGCGGGCACGCGGTAGACCAGCCCCTGGCTCTCCTCGGCGATCTCCTGCCCGGGGCCCGGGACGATGAGCGAGGCCCGGTGGCCGGCCTCCTGGTAGTGCTCGCCCCAGTGGCGCAGCGCGGTCTTGATGCCGCCGGACGTCGGGCTGACGAAGTTGGCGACGCGCAGGATGTGCATGAGGGGGCGAGCCTACCCGGCGGCCGGGCCGCGGCTCAGGAGGCCGAGGTGAAGGTCAGCGCGACGTTGACGCCGCCGAACCCGAAGGCGTTGTTGACCGCCGCCAGCTGGCCCTCGGGCAGCGCGCGCGCCGTGCCGGTGACGACGTCGAGGTCGATCTCGGGGTCCTGCTGATCCAGGTTGAGCGTCGGGGGCACCTGGCGGTGGTGCAGCGCCAGCACGGTGAGCAGGGCTTCCAGCGCACCGGCCGCACCCAGCAGGTGACCGGTCATCGACTTGGTCGCGGTCACCGCGATCTCGCCGGTGTGCGCGCCGAAGGCCCGGTGGATCGCCCGCGTCTCCGCGACGTCCCCGACCGGGGTGGAGGTCGCGTGCGCGTTGATGTGGGCGATGTCGGTGGTGGCGAGGCCGGCGTCGGCGATGGCCTCCTCCATGGCCCGGGCGGCCCCGGCGCCCTCGGGCTCACCGGCGGTGATGTGGTAGGCGTCGGAGGACATGCCGAGCCCGTCGAGGTAGGCGTAGATCCGCGCCCCCCGGGCCCGCGCGTGCTCCTCGGACTCCAGGACCATGACGGCGGCGCCCTCACCCATGACGAAGCCGTCGCGGTCCACGTCGTAGGGCCGCGAGGCGGCCTGCGGGTCGTCGTTGCGCCCCGACAGGGCGGTCATCGCGGCGAAGGCGGCGATGCACACCGGGTGGATGGCCGCCTCGGTGCCGCCGGCGACGACGACGTCGGCGCGGCCGGCCCGGATCATGCTGAGGGCCTGGCCCATCCCCTCGGCGCCCGAGGCGCAGGCGCTGACCGGGCAGTGCGCCCCGGCCCGGGCCCCGAGGTCGAGCGAGACGGCCGCCGCCGGGCCGTTGGGCATGAGCATCGGCACGGTCAGGGGGAAGACGCGGCGCGGCCCCTTCTCCTTGAGGACGTCCCACTGGCTCAGCAGCGTGTGGACCCCGCCGATGCCGGAGCCGATGGCGACGCCGAGCCGCTCGGGCTCGACCTCCGGTGCCCCGGCGTCGGCCCAGGCCTCACGGGCGGCGATGAGGGCGTACTGCCCCGAGGGGTCGTTGCGGCGCACCTCGACCTTCTTGAGCACCTCGAGCGGGTCGGTGTGGATCGGCGCGGCGAAGGTCACCGGCAGCTCGTGCTCGGCGACCCAGTCCTGCTCCAGGGTCCGGACACCGCTGCGGCCGGCCACGATCGCCTCCCACGTCTCCGGCGCCGTGCCCCCGACGGGGGTCGTGGCGCCGAGGCCGGTCACGACGACGCGGCGCGAGGTCTGGGTGGTGTCGGTCATGGGTGGCGGCCTCCTGGGACGGGACGTGCGTGGTCAGGTCGACGACATCAGGGTATGCCGTCGGGCTGGGGCCGGCCCGGTGCGTCGCGGTCCGCGGGGCACCGGGCCGGGGCGGGGTCAGCCCTGGTTGTTGGCGATGTAGGACACCGCGTCCTTGACGTGGGTGAGGTTCTTGACCTCGTCGTCGGGGATGCGGACGCCGAACTTGTCCTCGGCGTTGACGACGATCGTCATCATCGACAGGGAGTCGATGTCGAGGTCCTCGGTGAAGGACTTGTCCATCTGGACCTCCTCCGCCTCCAGCCCGGTCTCCTCGTTGACGATCTCGGCCAGACCCGCGAGGATCTCCTGCTCGCTCAGTGCCATGGTGCGTTCTCTCCTAGCGTGGACAACAGTTGCCGACCCGGGATCCTGCTCGCCCGCCGGGTCACGGGAGTCATCGTGGGCGCGCTCAGGGCATCTCGACGACCTGGGCGGCGTAGACCAGCCCGGCGCCGAAGCCGATCTGCAGGGCCAGGCCGCCGTGCGGCGCCTCGCCCTCCTCGAGCATGCGGCTCATCGCCAGCGGGATCGAGGCCGCGGAGGTGTTGCCCGTCTCGGCGATGTCGCGCGCGACCGGCACGTGCTCGGGCAGCTCCAGGGCCTTCACCATCGCGTCCGTGATGCGCATGTTGGCCTGGTGGGGGACGAAGGCGTCCAGGTCGGCCGGGGTGATGCCGGCGGCCTCGACGGCCCGGCGCGCGACCGGGGCCATGGAGAAGACCGCCCAGCGGAAGACGGTCTGGCCCTGCATGGTGAAGGCCGGCCAGTGCAGCGGCTCGGCGCGCCCGCTCGTCTCCATGGCCGGGCGCAGGTCGGTCCAGGACTCGCGCTGGGTGATGGCGTCGGCGCGCTCGCCCAGGCTGCCCCAGATCGTGGGGCCGATGCCGGGCCGGTCGGCGACCCCCACCACGGCCGCCCCGGCCCCGTCGCCGAAGATGAAGGCCGACCCGCGGTCGTGCTTGTCGGTGAAGTCCGAGAGCTTCTCCACCCCGACGACCAGGACGGTGTCGGCGCTGCCGGCGCGGATCATGTCGTTGGCCTGCGCGATGGCGTAGCAGTAGCCCGCGCAGGCCGCCGAGATGTCGAAGGCGGCCGGGTCCTCCATGCCGAGACGGTGCGCCAGGACGGGCGCGGCAGCCGGCGTCTGGAAGGGGTGCGTGACGGTCGCCATGATGACGGCGTCGACCTGGCCGGTCTCGATCCCGGCGCGCTCCAGGGCCTGGCGCGAGGCGGCCTCGGCCATGTCGACGACCGTCTCGTCCTCCCGGGCGAAGCGCCGGGTGACGATGCCCGAGCGCTGCCGGATCCACTCGTCGCTGGAGTCGATGTGCTGGATGATCTCCTCGTTGGTCACCACGCGCTCGGGTCGGTAGGCCCCCAGGCCCAGGATCCGGGCGTGGCGCAGCGTGGTGGGTGCCGAGAGGGCGGGTCGCGTGCTCACGGGCGGGCCTCCTGAGATGGGCGGGGACGGGTCACGGGAAGGTGGGTCAGGCGGCGCCGTGCTCGCGCACCATGCGCGCCGCGGCGTCCAGGTCGTCCGGGGTCTTCAGCGCCAGGGTCTCCACGCCCCGCAGGCCCCGCTTGGCGAGCCCCACCAGGGTGCCCGCCGGCGGGAGCTCGATGAGCCCGGTCACGCCCATGGCGAGGAGCGCCTCCATCGTGAGGTCCCACCGCACCGGGCCGGCGACCTGCGCGATGAGCCGCCGCAGGACCTCGCCGCCGTCGGCGACGACCTGCCCGTCCGCGTTGGACAGCAGCGGGACCCGCGGGTCCTGGGGCGCCAGCGACTCGGCGTGTCGGGTGAGCCGGTCGACGGCCGGCTGCATGTGGTGGGTGTGGAAGGCGCCGGCGACGGGCAGCGGGAGGACCCGCGCGCGCGTCGGCGGCTCCTGCTCCAGGGCGGCCAGCTGGTCCATCGTCCCGGCCGCCACGACCTGCCCCGCGCCGTTCATGTTGGCCGGGGTGAGGCCGTGCCGCTCCAGGGCCTCGGCGACCTCGGTCGGGTCACCGCCCACGACGGCCGACATGCCGGTCGGGGTGAGCGCGGCCGCCTCGGCCATGCCGAGCCCGCGCTCGCGGACGAAGCCCATCGCCTCGTCCGGCGCGAGCACCCCGGCGACGGCGGCGGCGGTGACCTCGCCCACGGAGTGCCCCGCGGTGGCCGACACGTGCTGCGGCACCGTCTCCTGGTCGAGCAGCAGCGGCAGCGTCGCCAGGCCGGAGCCGACGATGAGCGGCTGCGCGACGGCGGTGTCCTTGATGGTCTCGGCGTCCGAGGTGGTGCCGTGGGTGACCAGGTCGAGCGACGCGGCTGCGGCCAGCGCCTCGAGCCGCTGCCGCACGGCCGGCTCCTCGAGCCAGGGGGCGAGGAAACCAGGGGTCTGGGAGCCCTGTCCGGGCGCGACGATGACGAGCACGCTCCTACTGTGCCGGTGAGACCCTCCAGGATGCGACTGCGCGACGCACGACAATCGGCGACGATCTTCGTAGGATCCCTACAACCGGGGCGTCTGGGCGGCCTGCGCAGGCGTTCGCGCCGGGCGTCGCGTCAGCGGCTCCCGCGCCACAGGCGCGGCCCGGTCCCCATCCGGCCCAGGGCCAGCGCCACCTGCAGCACCCAGGCGTCGCGCGCGTCGTGCGGGTCCAGCCCGACGACCTCGCTGACCCGCCGCAGGCGGTAGCGCACGGTGTTGGGGTGCAGGAAGAGCAGCCGCGCGGTCGCCTCGAGGACCATCCCGTGGTCGAGGTAGGCCTGCACGGTGTCCAGCAGCGCGGAGGGGTGCTCGCGCAGCGGGGCGTAGACGCGGTCCACCAGCATCCGGCGGGCCGGTCCCTCGCCCAGCAGCGAGCGCTCGGCCAGGAGCTCGTCGGCGGCCACCGGCCGGGGTGCGTCGCCCCAGGCCGGCGCGGCGTCCACCCCGGAGAGCGCGGCCCGGGCGGACCGCCCGGCCGCGAAGAGGTGGGGCACCCGCGGCCCGACGACCACCGGCCCCTCGCCGAAGCAGTCGGCCAGGGCCCCGGCGTCGCCGAGCGGGTCGGTGCTGCCCCCGAGGACGCAGACCAGGCGTCGGTCGTGCGCGGCCCCGAGCGCGGAGCGGCCCAGGGTGCGGGCTGCGGTCCGCAGCGCCTCCACGGCCGTGGTCTGGTCCCCCTCGGGCAGCAGTCCGGCCACCACGGTCACGTCGGTCACCCCCTCCCACCCGAGCTCGGCGGCGCGGGAGGCCATCGCGTCGTTGGCCTCCCCCCGGACGACGGCGTGGACGACGAGGGTCTCCAACCGGCTGTCCCAGCCGCCGCGGTGGTCGGCCGACCGGGCGTAGACGTCGGCGGCCGCGAAGGCGAGGTCCCGGGAGTAGCGCAGCACCGCCTCCCGCAGGGCCGGCGTCTCGGGCCCCTCGACCAGCTCGGGCACCGCCTCCTCGACCGTGGCGATCGCCGTCCGGGTGAGGTCCAGGGTCTGGCGCAGGGTGATCGTCGCCGCCAGGCTCGGGGGTGCCGCCGCGAAGATCTGCCCGGGCGGGGGTCCCGGGCGGGCGCCCGCGGCATACCAGGTCAGCAGGGCACCGATGCCCGCCTGCGCGACGAGCCGCACCCAGGCGCGGTCGGCGGCCCCCAGCTCGCGGAACCACGCGTGCTCGGCCTCCATCCGCGCGGCCGCCCGTCCCGCCAGGTCGGCGGCGTGGCGGGAGAGGTCGCGGTCGGGCACCCTCGCCAGCCTAGTCGGCGGCTGACAGGATCGAGGTATGCCGACCGCCTCCCCGCTCGTCCTCGCCCACCGCGGAGCCTCCGGGCGGCTGCCCGAGCACACCCTGGCCGCCTACGAGCTCGCGGCGCGCCAGGGCGCCGACTACCTCGAGCTCGACCTCGTGGCGACCAGGGACGGCACCCTGGTGGCCCGGCACGAGAACGACATCTCGGGGACGACCGACGTGGCCGACCACCCCGCCCTCGCCGGGCGGCGGCGCCGGGAGGTGGTCGACGGCACCCCGGTGGAGGGGGTCTTCACCGAGGACCTCGACCTCGACGAGCTGCGGACCCTGCGCGCGCGGGAGCGGCTGCCGCACCTGCGGGGGACCGACCGGGACGGGCGGTGGCCCGTCCCGACCTTCCCCGAGATCATCGCGCTGCGGGCGGCGCTCAGCGAGGAGCTGGGGCGCGAGCTGGGGCTCTACGTCGAGCTCAAGCACCCCACCCACTTCTCCGGGCTGGGGCTGCCGCTGGAGGAGCGGATGCTCGCCGACCTGGAGGCCGCGGGACTGGTGTCCCGGGACGCGCCGGTCTTCGTCCAGTGCTTCGAGCCGGGCAGCCTGCGGCGGCTGCGCGAGGAGCTGGGCTGCCCGCTGCGCCACGTGCTGCTGGCGACCGCGCACGAGGACGTGCCCGCCGACCTGCGGGCCGCCGCGCAGCCGCGGACCTACGCCGAGCTGCTCTCGCCCGCGGGGCTCGAGACCCTGGCGGGCGTCGTCGACGGGGTCGGTCCGCGCAAGCAGATGGTGCTGCCGTGGGCGCCGGACGGGACCCTGGGGGAGCCGACGTCGCTGGTGGGGGACGCGCACGCGGCCGGCATGGTCGTGCACGCCTGGACCTTCCGGGCGGAGAACCCGTTCCTGCCACCGTCCTTGCGCCGTGGTCGCGACGCGGACGCGGAGCAGGGCGCCGGCCGCGGCGACGACCCGGAGCCGGCGGCCCACGGGGACCTCGCGGCGGAGGTGCGGGCCCACCTGGCGGCCGGGGTGGACGGCATCTTCACCGACCACCCCGACCTCGTGGTGCAGGCCCTGCGCGAGGGCACGCCCGAGGTGGGCTGACCCTCAGGCGTCCCCGCCGGTCGTGCCGGACGTGCCGGCGGTGACGTCGAGCAGGCGGTACTTCTCCGCCGCGTCCCGCGGCACCTGCGGGTCCAGCTCACCGCGGTCGGCCAGCATCTGCAGGGCCTTGACCGCCATCGACGGGCCGTCGATGTGGAAGAAGCGGCGCGCGGCCGGGCGGGTGTCCGCGAAGCCGAAGCCGTCCGCACCCAGGGCGTAGTAGTCCTCCGGGACCCAGGGGGCGATCTGGTCCTGGACGGCGCGCATGTAGTCGCTCGTGGCCACGATGGGCCCGTCGCCCTCGGAGAGGCGGCGAGTGACGTAGGGCACCCGGCGCTCCTGCTCGGGGTGCAGGAAGGCGTCGGTGTCGCACGCCATCGCCTCGCGGCGCAGCTCCGACCACGACGTCACCGACCACACGTCCGAGCTGACGCCCCAGTCCTCCCGCAGGAGGTCGGCCGCCTCGAGCGCCCACGGCACCCCGACCCCCGAGGCGAGCAGGCGCACGTGCTTGCCGTCCTGCTGCTCGCCGGTGGCGATCCGGTGCATCCCCTGGAGGATCCCCTCGGCGTCGACGTCGTCCGGCTGCGCGGGCTGGCGCATCGGCTCGTTGTAGACGGTGAGGTAGTAGATGACGTTCTCCGGGTCCTCGCCGTACATCCGCTCCAGGGCGCGCGGCAGGATGTGCGCCATCTCGTAGGCGTACGCCGGGTCGTAGGCGACGACCGCCGGGTTGGTCGAGGCGAGCAGGGGGGAGTGCCCGTCGGCGTGCTGCAGGCCCTCACCGGCGAGCGTCGTGCGCCCGGCCGTCGCGCCGATCATGAAACCGCGGGCGAGCTGGTCCGCCGCGGCCCAGATGCTGTCACCGGTGCGCTGGAAGCCGAACATCGAGTAGAAGATGTAGAACGGCACCATCGGCACCTGGTGGGTGTCGTAGGACGTGCCGGCGGCGCTGAACGCACCGACCGAGCCGGCCTCGTTGATCCCGACGTGCAGGATCTGACCCTGCTCGGACTCCTTGTAGGCCAGCATGAGGTCGGCGTCGACCGAGGTGTAGTTCTGCCCGTGGACGTTGTAGATCTTCGCCGTGGGGAAGAAGCTGTCCATGCCGAAGGTCCGGGCCTCGTCCGGGATGATCGGCACGACGTGCTTGCCGAACTCCTTGTCGCGCATCCACTCCTTGAAGATGCGCACCAGGGCCATCGTGGTGGCGACCCCCTGCTTGCCGGAGCCCTTCTTGGCCACGTCGTAGACCTTGGTGTCCGGCAGCTTCAGCGAGGTGCCGCCCGGCTGGCGCTTGGGCAGGTAGCCCCCCAGCGTGCGTCGGCGCTCCTTGAGGTACTGGATCGCCGGGTCGTCCTCGCCCGGGTGGAAGTACGGCGGGGCGTAGGGGTCGGCCTCGAGCTGCTCGTCCGAGATGGGGATCTGCAGGCTGTCGCGGAACGCCTTGAGGTCGTCCAGCGTGAGCTTCTTCATCTGGTGGGTCGCGTTGCGCCCGGCGAAGCTCTTGCCGAGGGAGTAGCCCTTGATGGTGTGCGCCAGGATCACCGTCGGCTGGCCCGTGTGGTTCATCGCGGCCTGGTACGCCGCGAACACCTTGCGGTAGTCGTGCCCGCCGCGCTTGAGCTTCCACCAGATGTCGTCGTCGCTCCAGTCCTTCACCAGCTCCTTGGTGCGCGGGTCGCGCCCGAAGAAGTGGTCACGGATCCACGCGCCGTCGTTGGCGCGGAAGGTCTGGAAGTCCCCGTCCGGGGTGGTGTTGAAGAGGTTCACCAGGGCGCCGGAGGTGTCCTGGGAGATGAGGTCGTCCCAGCCGCGGCCCCACAGGACCTTGACGACGTTCCACCCCGCGCCGCGGAAGAAGCTCTCCAGCTCCTGGACGATCTTGCCGTTGCCGCGCACCGGGCCGTCCAGGCGCTGCAGGTTGCAGTTGACGACGAAGGTGAGGTTGTCGAGCTCCTCGTTGGCCGCCACCTGCAGCAGGCCCCGCGACTCCGGCTCGTCCATCTCGCCGTCGCCGAGGAAGGCCCACACGTGCTGCTGGCTGGTGTCCTTGAGACCGCGGTTGTGGAGGTACTTGTTGAACGACGCCTGGTAGATGGCGTTCATCGGCCCGATGCCCATCGACACGGTCGGGAACTGCCAGAAGTCCGGCATCGACCGGGGGTGCGGGTAGGACGGGACGGCCGTGACGTCGTCCTGGAGGCCCTTGCTCTTCTCCTGCCGGAAGCCGTCGAGCTCGGTCTCGCTCAACCGGCCCTCGAGGTAGGCCCGGGCGTAGATCCCCGGGGAGGCGTGGCCCTGGAAGAAGACCTGGTCGCCACCGCCCTCGTGGTCACGACCGCGCCAGAAGTGGTTGAAGCCGACCTCGGTGAGGGTGGCCTGCGAGGCATACGTCGAGATGTGCCCGCCGACCGCGATGTCCGGGTGCTGCGCGCGGTGCACCATGACCGCGGCGTTCCACCGGATCCAGGCTCGGTAGCGGCGCTCCATGTCCTCGTCACCGGGGAACCACGGCTCCTGCTCGGGCGAGATGGTGTTGATGTAGTCGGTGGTCGTCAGCGACGGGATGCCGACCTGGTTGTCCCTGGCCCGCTCCAGCATGCGCAGCATGAGGTACCGGGCGCGCTGACGCCCGCCGGTGCTGATCGCGGAGTCCAGCGATTCCAGCCACTCCTGCGTCTCCTCGGGGTCCGTGTCGGGGACCTGGCTCGGCAGACCGTTCAGGATGGGGCCGGTGGAGCGCTCCTGGGCCATCAGGGTTGATCCTTCCTGCAAGGGGGTGTCCGGCCCAGTCTGTCACGTCCCTGACGCCGCGTCCGCGGTGGCCGACCCGGGGCCCGCCTTTACGTCACCCGCGCGACTCTGCTTGTCTAGTCCCACCATGGACGGGCAGAAGAGGACGGAGCAGCAGGACGTGACCGACGACGCGCAGGGGGAGGCACCCCTCGCGGGAATGGTGCGCAAACTGGGGCTGCGCCAGGGACAGATCGTCGTCGAGTACGGCTACGACGAGGACGTCGAGGAGGCCGTGCGCGAGGCCGCCGCCGCGGTGAGCGGGGCGCCCCTGGAGGCGGACGACTACGACGGCGTCGTCGACGTCGTGCTGCTGTGGTGGCGGGACGGCGAGGGCGACCTGGCGGACGAGCTCATGGACGCCCTGACGACCATGGAGGAGGGCGGCTGCATCGTGCTGCTCACCCCCGGCGCCGGCCGCGAGGACCGGGTGCCCGCCGCGGACGTGCAGGACGCCTGCACGACCTGCTCGATGACCGCCTCCGGCGCGGTCAACCTCGGGGAGTGGCTGGGCCAGCGCCTGGTGGGGCGCAAGTGAGCGCTGCCCGACCCGCACCGCTGGAGGTGGGTCGGCGCGCTCCCGACCTCGCGCTCCTGGACCAGGCGGGGGAGCGGCACACCCTCTCCGGCGCCGTGGCCGACCGGCACGCCCTGCTCGTCTTCTACCCCTTCGCCTTCTCCTCGATCTGCACCGGGGAGCTGCTGGAGATCCAGCTCAACATCGACGAGTTCGTCAACGACCGGGTCCAGGTCCTCGGGGTGTCCTGCGACCCCGCACCGACGCTGCGGGCGTGGGCGGCCCACGAGGGCTACCGCTTCCCGCTGCTGTCCGACTTCTGGCCGCACGGCCAGGTGGCGCGCGACTACGGCGTCTTCGACGAGGAGTCCGGTATGGCGGTGCGCGGCACCTTCCTCGTCGACCCCGACATGCGGGTGCGCTGGTCGCTCGTGCACGGACCGGGCGAGGCGCGGCAGATCGGTGCGCTGCACGAGGCGGTACGCGACCTGCAACAATGACGTCACACCCAAGTGAGGGGCCTGTAGCTCAGCTGGTAGAGCGCCGCGTTTACACCGCGTAGGTCGTCGGTTCGAGCCCGGCCGGGCCCACGTGAACCCCAGCACGCAGCAGACCGGTGTCGCCCTGGCCGACGTCGTCGCCGCCCTCGAGGAGCTCTACCCCGCCGCGACCGCGCAGTCGTGGGACCGCGTGGGTCTGGTCGCCGGCGACCCGGAGCAGCGCGTGCACCGGGTGCTGCTCGCGGTCGACCCGACGCTGGAGGTCGTGGCCGAGGCCGTGGGCACCGGGGCGGACCTCGTCATCACCCACCACCCCCTGCTGCTGCGTGGCATCCACTCGGTGGCCACGACGTCGGCGAAGGGGGCGACGATCACCGAGCTGGTGGTCAACGACGTCGCCCTCTACTGCGCGCACACCAACGCGGACGTCGCCGACCCGGGGGTCGGCCAGGCGCTCGCGGCCGCGTGCGGCCTGGCCGCCACGCAGGCGCTCACCCTGGCGGAGGGCCAGGAGTTGGGCCGCGTCGGCGAGCTGCCCGAGGCGGTCACGCTGGCGACCCTGGCCGGGCGCCTCGCGGCGGCGCTGCCGCCCACGGCGGGTGGGTGCGGGTCAGCGGTGACCCGGAGGCGCCGGTGCGCCGGGTCGCGGTGCTCGGCGGTGCCGGGGACGGCGAGTTCGAGGCGGTGCGGCGCGCGGGCGCCGACGTCTACGTCACCTCCGACCTGCGGCACCACCCGGCGCTCGAGGCCCGCGAGGAGGCCCGGGCCGCGGCCCGCTCCGGTGGCGCCGCGACGCCCTACCTCCTCGACGCCGGCCACTACGCCACCGAGTGGCTGTGGCTGCCCGGGCTGCGCGAGCTCCTCCTCAGCCGCCTCGACGTCGAGGTCGAGATCTCGACCGTCTGCACCGACCCCTGGGACCTCGTCGTCGGTGCCCGGCCGGACCAGGACCGCACGACCGACCACCCCGACGAAGGAGACCACCCGTGAAGGCACCCGCCCAGATGCAGGCCAGGCTGCTCGAGCTGCAGGACCTGGACACCCGCATCTCGCAGCTGGAGCACCGGCTGCGCTCGGTCCCCGAGCTCATCGACATCGCCCGCATGGAGCGGGAGCAGCCCGGCCTGGAGGCCGAGGTGGTCCGGACCAGCACCGAGGTCAGCGACCTGGAGCGGGAGGTGGCCCGGGCCGAGGCGGCCGTCCAGCTCGTCCGCGACCGGGCGGCGCGGGACCGCCAGCGCCTGGAGGCCGGCACCGGCAGCTCCAAGGACCTCCAGGGCCTGCAGCACGAGCTGGAGTCGCTGGCCCGGCGGCAGGGCGTCCTGGAGGACGAGGAGCTCGAGGTGATGGAACGCGTCGAGCAGGCCCAGGAGGCCCTGCAGGGCGCCGAGACCGCCCTGCAGGGGCACGAGGCCCGGCTCGGTGAGCTGCGCGCGGCGCGGGACGAGAAGGTCGCTGCCGTCGTCGCCGAGCGGGACGAGGTGGCCGCGGGCCGCGACGCCATCGTCGCCGACGTGTCGGACGAGCTGCTGGCGCTGTACGAGCGGCTGCGGGCCCAGACCGGCGCCGGCGCGGCGCCCCTGCAGCAGCGCCGCTGCGGCGGCTGCCGGCTCGAGCTCAACGCCGTCGACCTCGTGCGCATCCGGTCGGCCGCCGAGGACGAGGTCGTGCGCTGCGAGGAGTGCGGCCGCATCCTGGTCCGGACGGCGGAGTCCGGCCTGTGACCGGTGGGGCGCCGACCCCCGGGAGCGGTCCGGCGCCCGCGCACGAGGAGCCCGGGGAGCGGGCGGTCGAGGACCCGGCCGAGACGTACCTGTCCGACGAGACCCTGCCCGTCCTCGAGGGCAGCACCCGGCTGGTGCTGGTGCGCCACGGCGTCACCGACTTCACCCAGGCGCGCCGGATGGACGGGCGGGGTGGGGCCGACCCGGCGCTCAACGCCACCGGGCGGCTGCAGGCGCGGGCCGCCGCCGGTGCCGTCGCCGAGCTCCTCGCGCGCTCGGAGCCCGCACCGGTCCGCGTCGTCTCCTCCTCGCTGGCGCGGGCGCGGGAGACCGGCCAGCTGCTGGCCGACCGTCTCGGGGTCGAGCGCGAGGAGGACCGGGACTGGGACGAGCAGGGCTTCGGCGACTGGGACGGCCGGGCCATGCCGGAGCTCGCGGCGCGGGATCCCCGGGAGCTCGCGCGGCTGCGCGCCGACGTGGACTACGCCCGCCCCGGTGGCGAGTCCCGTCGGGACCTCGACGACCGGGTGGCCGCGGCGCTGGGGCGGGCGGTCGCCTCGGGGGGCACGGTCGTCGTCGCCACCCACCGGGTCGCCATCATGTCCGTCCTGTGCCGCGTCCTGGGGGTGCGGCACGACCGGGGCTGGAGCATCGCCACCGGACCTGCCTCGGTGAGCGCCGTCGAGATGTGGCCCGACGGCGGGGTGCAGGTGAGCTTCGTCAACGACACCCACCACCTGCGCGACCTGGACGAGGGATGACGGCATGAGCACGGTGCCCGAGGACCTCACCCCGATGGAGCGCGCCCCGGTGGCCGCGGAGGAGGGCTACGCCCTCAACCGGGACAACTGGGACGGCCGGGCGCAGGTGCACGCCGCCAGCGCGCACTACGACCTCGAGGGCTGGGTCGCCGACCCCACCCGGGTGGGCTCGGTCGTCCGCCGCGACCTGCAGATCCTGGCGCCGCACCTGCCGCCGGCGCTGCGGGACGGGGGTGACGGCATACCCCGCCTCGACGGGCTGGACGTCTGCCACCTGCAGTGCCACCTCGGGACCGACACCCTCGGCCTGGCGCGCCGCGGCGCCCGCTGCACCGGCGTCGACCTGTCGCCGGCGTCCCTGCGGGTCGCCCGCGACCTCGCGACCCGGGCCGGGCAGGACATCCGGTGGGTCGAGGCCAACGTGCTGGACGCCGCGGCCGCCGTGGGACGGACCTTCGACCACGTGCACACCTCGATCGGGACCCTGTGCTGGCTGCAGGACCTGGCCACCTGGGGCGCCCAGGTCGCCGCGCTGCTGCGCCCGGGCGGCACCTTCCTGCTGCGCGACAGCCACCCCATGATCAACGTCATGGGGGACACCGACGCGTCCACGATGACCCCGGCGTACTCCTACTTCCCGCTGCCGCCCGGCGAGGGCTTCACCTACGCCGACGGCGCGACCTACACCGACGGCGACAGCGCGCTCATCACCCAGCCGCGCAACGTGGAGTGGCCCCACCCGGTCGGCGAGATCCTCGGGGCGCTGCTCGGCGCCGGGCTGCGGATCGAGCACGTCGGCGAGCACCAGGACCTGCCCTGGCCGGCGCACCCCGCGATGACCCTCGAGGGCGGGGAGTGGGTGCTGCCCGAGCCGTGGCGCTCGCAGGTGCCGGTGGCGCTGAGCGTGGTGGCGCGCCGCCCCGGGGGCTGAGGCACCCGCAGCGCCCTGCCCAGGACGCGACCGCGGTCCGGTCAGCCGGGGAGCGCGTCGAGGACCCACGGCGCGCCGGCCCGGCGCGGGTCGTGCAGCTCGACGTCGAAGGCGCCCGCGAGCAGCTCCGCCAGGGCCCGGGGGGTCCGCGGGTCGGCCGGGTCCTGGCACAAGGCCCGGGCGACCAGGCCCCGGGTGTGCTTGGCCATGTGCGTGGCGCCGGGCACCCGCACGTGCACCCAGCGCCGCGCCAGGTCGGAGGTGGCGGCGGGGGTCCAGGCCGCGGCGTAGGTGCTGGAGCGGCAGTCCACGACCAGACCGCGGCCCGCCGCCCCGGTGAGCACCGGATCCAGGTGCGGTCGCCAGAACCCGGCGAGCGGGCCGACCCCGGGCAGGTTGACGGCCATGGACAGGCGGTAGGGCGCGAGCCGGTCGGTCATCCGCACGACGCCGTAGAGCGCGGAGACCACCCGCAGCCGGGCCGTGGCGCGCCGCGAGGCGCCGGCGTCCAGCGAGGCCAGGTCCAGCGCGTCGTAGAGCACCCCCGAGTAGAGCTCCCTGGCCGGGAGCGTCGGCGCGCTGCGCACCCGGGTGTTCCGGGCGATCTCGGCGGTGAGGTTCGGGCTGACCCCGAGCACGGCCGCGGCGTCCGTGCGCTCGCTGACCTGCGACAACGCCGTGAGCACCCGGTCCCGTGCCGGCGTCAGCCCGGGGGCGGAGAGGCCCTCCGGGCGGAGCGCGGAGCCACGCGTGCGCGTCTGCTTGGACTCGGACGGCGGGAGCAGGATGAGCACCGCGTCAGCCTAGGTCAGGTGTCGGTGCCCCGACGTAGGGTGGGCCTCATGGTGGAGCGTGCGACGAGCCTGGCCTGCGACCCGACCGCGTCCGAGACCGGCCGGCTGCTGGCGCGGGCGTTCCAGCAGGTCCGCGACGACCTCGAGGTGCGCCAGACCTTCCCGGAGGCGGCGCTGGCCGAGGTCGAGCAGGCGGTGGCCGCCCCGGACCTGCCCGAGCGCGACGAGACCGCGGTCGAGCTGGTCACCGTCGACCCGCCGGGGTCCATGGACCTCGACCAGGCCATGCACCTGGAGCGCGACGGCGCGGGCTTCCGCGTCCGCTACGCCATCGCCGACGTCCCCGCGTTCCTCGCCGAGGGCGGCGCGCTCGACGCGGAGACGCGGCTGCGCGGCCAGACGATCTACTGCCCGGACACGCGCGTGCCGCTGCACCCGCCGGCCCTCAGCGAGGAGGCGGCCAGCCTGCTCCCCGACGCCGTGCGACCGGCATACGTCTGGGACATCCGGCTCACCGCCGACGGCACGCGCGACACCGCCGAGATCTACCGGGCGATGGTGCGCTCCCGCCGCCGCTACACCTACGAGCAGGTGCAGGAGCTCGTCGACGGCGGGGAGGCGGAGCAGACGCTGCTGCTGCTCAAGGAGGTGGGGGAGCTGCGCGCCGCCCGCGAGGTCGCGCGCGGCGGCGCGAGCCTGCCGATGCCGGAGCAGGAGGTCGGGACCGGCGACGAGGAGGGGTGCGACTACACGCTGCGCCTGCGCCCGCTGCTGCCGGCCGAGGACTGGAACGCGCAGATCTCGCTGCTCACGGGGATGGTCGCCGCCCGCATGATGCTCGAGGGCGGGGTGGGCATCCTGCGGACCATGCCGCAGCCCGAGGACGGCGCGGTCGCGCGCTTCCGCCGGGAGGTCGAGGCGCTCGGCGCCCACTGGCCGGACGGCATGCCCTACGGCGAGTTCCTGCGCACCCTCGACCGGGCCGACAGCCGGCACCTCGCGATCGTCAACGCCGCGACCTTCCTCTTCCGCGGAGCCGGCTACACCGCCTTCGATGGCGAGCTGCCGCCGGAGGAGGACCGCGTCCAGGCCGCCGTCGCGGCGCCGTACGCCCACGTGACCGCGCCGTTGCGTCGCCTGGTCGACCGGTTCGGGCTGGCGGTGTGCGAGGCGCTCTGCGCCGGCAGGGACGTGCCCGCCTGGGCGCGGGAGGCCCTGCCGGGGCTGCCCGCCGTCATGGAGGAGACCGGTCGGCGGGCCCGGGCCGTCGACCGGGCCTGCCTGACGGCGGTCGAGGCGGCCGTGCTGCGCGACCGGGTGGGGGAGGACTTCGAGGCGGTCGTCGTCGACGGCGTCAACGGCGACCGGATGCAGGTGCAGCTGCTGGACCCACCCGTCAGCGACGTCGCCTCCGGCACCGCCCGGCTGGGCAGCACCGTCACCGTGCGGGTGGAGCGCGCCGACGTCCTCGCGGGCGAGGTCGACCTGCGCATCGTGGGGCAGGACGGATGAGCAACACCCCGCCCGGCCCCGACGGGGTGCGCGTCGTGGCCTCCGACTGCGACGGCACCCTGCTGCGCTCGGACGGCACGGTCTCGGACCGCACCCGCGCGGTGCTCGACCGCTGCGCGGCCGCGGGGGTCCGGGTGGTGCTGGTCACGGCGCGCCCGCCCCGGTGGATGGACGAGCTCGGCGACCTCGGGGTCGAGGCGGTGGCGCTGTGCGGCAACGGCGCCTTCACCTACGACGTCACGCGGCGCGAGATCATCGGCCACCGGTTGATGCCCAGCGAGCTCGTGGGCACCCTGCTGGCCGAGCTCAAGGAGGCCATGCCGGGGGTGGCGCTGGCCACCGAGTCGGTGCGCGGCTTCGCCCGCGAGCCGCACTTCCACCGGGCCAACGACCGGACCGACGGCCAGTGGCTGGTCGGCGAGATCGGGCAGCTGGCCCAGGAGCCGGCCGGCAAGATCCTCGTGCGGCACCTCGACTGGACCACCGAGCAGATCAGCACCCGGGTCAAGGAGGTCGTGGGGGAGCGCGCCGAGGTGGCCGACTCCGGGGCGGTCCAGCTCGGGGAGATCACCGGACGGGGGGTCACCAAGGCGCTCGCGCTCCTGACCTGGTGCGCCGAGCAGGACCCGCCGGTGGCGCCGCACGAGGTGTGGGCGTTCGGGGACATGCTCAACGACATACCGATGCTGGAGTGGGCGGGCCGTGCCCACGCCGTCGCCAACGCCCACCCGAAGGTCCTGGAGCTGGCCGACGAGGTGGTGCCGAGCAACGACGAGGACGGCGTGGCGCGCAGCGTCACCGCGCTCCTGGACGCCCGCGCGGTATGACAGGATCAGGGCTATGACGGACTCCGACCAGACCACCCCGGCCAGCACCCGACGCGGCAGCTTCGGCGGCGGACTGACCGCCCTGATCATCGGTCTGCTCGTGGTGACCGCGATCTTCGTCCTCGTCGACCTGGCGACGGGCGCGCTGCACCTCTGAGCCTCCCCGAGGGGGTGGATGAGCCGGCCGGTACGCCGGGTTCTGTCCCCTCGCGCCGTCACCGGCACCGCGAGGGTGGCGACCATCTATCTCGGGTGCGCGTTGCCGCGCACCTCCAGCGACCTACCCGTGCGCTCGGGCGGGCAGCCCTCGGTCGCGCACTGTCTGGTCTTGCTCCAGGTGGGGTTTACCGAGCCACGCCAGTCACCTGGCGTGCTGGTGGTCTCTTACACCACCGTTTCACCCTCACCCACCGCCGAGGCGGTGGGCGGTCTGTTCTCTGTGGCACTGTCCCGCGGGTCGCCCCGGGTGGCTGTTGGCCACCACCTTGCCCTGTGGAGCCCGGACGTTCCTCGGCGGGTCACCCGGAGGTGCCCGACGCGGCCGCCTGGCCGACTCATCCACACCGGTCAGGATAGCGGCCCTCGCGGAGGCTCCGGGTGCCGCCTGCCGGGCGGGGCCCTTCGCCGACTGCCGGGCCGGGACCGTGCACCGCCGGGAAACCTCCGTCGCCACCCGGCACCGCCACCGGGCACCCCGGTGCGCGGCCGTGCGGCGCGGACGGCGCGGGGGTGGGCCCGTAGACTTGCCCGACGTGACCACCACCGATCCCACCGCCGCGGACGTGCGTCGCTGGCGGCGACACCTGGCCGACGAGCACGCCAACATGCGGGCGTTCCGGGACCTGGCGGCGCGCCGCCAGGGCGAGGAGCGGGCGATCCTCACCGGTCTCGCCGACGCCGAGCAGCGGCACGCCGAGCACTGGGTGACGCTGCTGGGGGAGCGGGCGCACCCCACGCCCCATCCCACCCTCGCCCACCGGGCCCAGACGTGGCTGGCCCGCCGGTTCGGGATGGTCTTCGTCCTCGCCCTGCTGCAGCGGTCGAAGTCGGACAACCAGTACGCCGGTGAGCTCGACGCCGCCTCCTCCATGGCCGCCGACGAGCAGGTGCACGAGGAGGTCCTGCGCGGCCTCGCCGCCCGCGGCCGCCTGCAGCTGTCCGGCAACTTCCGGGCCGCCGTGTTCGGGGCCAACGACGGGCTGGTGTCCAACCTGGCCCTCATCATGGGCATGGCCGGGACGGGTGTGTCGGGGGCCGTGGTGCTGGCGGCGGGGATGGCCGGGCTGCTCGCCGGGGCGCTGTCCATGGGCGCCGGGGAGTACATCTCGGTGCGCTCGGCCCGCGAGCTGCTGGCCGCCTCGCAGCCGGCCAGGGGCACCCAGGAGGCGCTGGGCGCCCTGGACCTGCAGGCCAACGAGCTGGAGCTGGTCTACCGGGCGCGTGGCATGGACCGGGACCACGCGCGGTCGCGCGCCGCGACGGTCCTCGGCCAGGTCCAGCAGGCCGGGCGGGCGCCCGAGGACGCGGTGCCGGTGGCCGCCACCGACGCCGACGAGCAGGACGCCGTCCTCAACCCGTGGGGGGCCGCGCTGTCCAGCTTCGGTTTCTTCGCCTCCGGAGCCCTCATCCCGGTGCTGCCCTACCTCCTCGGTCTGACGGGGTATGCCGCGGCCGGCGTCGCCATGCTCGCCGTCGGGATCGCGCTGCTGGTCACCGGTGGCGTGGTGGGGGTGCTGTCGGGCGCCTCCCCCCTGGGCCGGGGCGTGCGCCAGCTGCTCATCGGGTACGGCGCCGCAGTCGCGACCTACCTGCTCGGACTGGCCTTCGGGGCGGCCGGCATCGGCTGACCCGGACGGTCCGGCGGGCCCACCGCGCGTCGGGTGCGGGCCTGCCGCGGGTCCGGTGGGGAGGCCTCAGCGCGTGAAGGTCGTGGCACCGGCGTCGCGCAGGTCGTGGACCGGCACCCCGCCGTCCGCGCCGAAGTCACCGATGTGCTGCACGTACATCCCGCGGCCGCGGTCGTTGAGCAGGCCGTCGTGGATGGGCACGACCCCCTGGGCGGGGGCGATCCGCCGCACGAAGGCGATGGCCTCGGCGACCTTGCCCCACGGCGCGCTCACCGGCACGCCGAGCAGGTCGACGGGGCCCGGGTCGCCGTCCAGGGCGTCACCGGGGTGGTAGAGGACCGGCTCGCCCTCGGCGCGGACGACGACCCCGGTGTTGCCGATCCGCGGCACGTAGGGGTGGATGTCGGCGTGCCTCTCACCGACCCCGGTCAGCGTCACCAGGCCCGACCCCGAGCCCAGCTCGACGGACTCGCCGGCCCCCAGCGTCTCGACGCGGTCGGCATACCCGGAGTCCTCGACCGACTCCGCGGTCTGGGCCTCCATGAGCACCCGGGCGTCCGGGTTCGCGGCCAGCAGGGGCTCGGTCCGCTCAGGGTCCAGGTGGTCGGGGTGCTGGTGCGTCACGACGACGGCGGTGAGCCCGGTGACGTCCTCGACCGAGGAGAACACCCCCGGGTCGACGAGGATCCGCTGGTCGGCGATCTCCACGAGGAGGCAGGCATGTCCGAGGTGGGTGATCTGCATACCGCCACCCTAGGGGTGGCCACGTAGCCTTGCTCCTCGTGGAGTTCCTCAACGGCACCGAGCCGGTGCACGACCTGACCTACAACGACGTCTTCATGGTCCCGTCCCGGTCGTCGGTGACCTCCCGGCTGGACGTCGACCTGTCGACCGCCGACGGCACGGGCACCACCCTGCCCCTCGTGGTCGCCAACATGACCGCGGTCGCGGGGCGGCGCATGGCCGAGACGGTCGCCCGCCGGGGCGGCGTCGCCGTCCTCCCGCAGGACATTCCGCTGCCGCAGGTGCGCGGGACGATCGGGGCGGTCAAGGACAGCCACCCGCTCTACGAGACGCCGATCACCATCGAGCCCGGCGCACCCGTCGCCCAGCTGCTGTCGGTGATGTCCAAGCGGGCGCACCAGGCCGCGGTCGTCGTCGAGGACGGCTCCCCGGTGGGGATCGTCCTGGAGTCCGACACCGAGGGCGTGGACCGCTTCTCCTCCGTGCGGGACGTCATGCAGCCGCCGCGGGTCGTGCTCGAGGAGGGCGTCGAGCCGCGCGCGGCCTTCGACCTGCTGGAGGAGACGCGCGCCGGGATGGCGCCCGTGGTCGTCGACGGGCGCCTGGCCGGCGTGCTGACGCGCACCGGGATCGTCCGGTCGGGGATCTACACGCCCGCCCTGGACGCCGCGGGCCGGCTGCGGGTCGGGGCCGCCGTCGGCATCAACGGCGACGTCGCAGGTCGGGCGACCGAGCTGCTGGACGCCGGCGCGGACGTGCTCGTCGTCGACACCGCCCACGGCCACCAGGACAAGATGATCGACGTCCTCCCGGCCGTGGTCCGGGCGCGCGACGAGCACGAGGCGGCCACCGGCGTCCGGGTGGCCATCGCGGCCGGCAACGTCGTCTCCCGCACCGGCACGCTGGAGCTGGTCGAGGCGGGAGCCGACATCGTCAAGGTCGGCGTCGGGCCCGGGGCGATGTGCACGACCCGGATGATGACCGGCGTGGGGCGGCCGCAGTTCTCGGCGGTGCTCGAGTGTGCCGACGCGGCCCGCGAGGTCGGCGCGCACGTCTGGGCCGACGGTGGCGTGAAGTACCCCCGGGACGTCGCCCTCGCCCTCGCGGCGGGAGCCGGGTCGGTGATGGTGGGCTCGTGGTTCGCCGGGACGCTGGAGTCGCCCGGCGACCTCATCCGCGACGCCGACGGCCGGCTCTACAAGGAGTCCTTCGGTATGGCGTCGGCCCGCGCGGTCCGCCACCGCACCCGGGACATGTCGGCCTTCGACCGGGCCCGGGCCGCCCTCTTCGAGGAGGGCATCTCCTCGGGGCGCATGTTCGTCGACCCGGCCCGCCCCGGGGTGGAGGACCTCATCGACCAGATCGTCTCGGGGGTGCGCTCAGCCTTCACCTACGCCGGGGCGCGCACCATCGGGGAGTTCCACACCCGCGCCGTCGTGGGCCTGCAGGGCGCCGCCGGCTACGACGAAGGGCGCCCGCGGCACACCTCCTGGTGACCCGGCGTTCGCGGCACACCTCCTGGTGATCCGGCGCCCGCGGCATACCTCCGCTCGCCCGACCGCTGTCGTCCGGTTCGTCATCCCTCGTCCTCCTAGTCAACCTTCGGCCCCGTCGAGGAGGACGACAGCTGACTACCAGGACGAAGGTCGACCTCCCGGCCGACGGACAGCCCCGCCGACCGGCCGCCCGGCACCGGGGCGTCACGAGGCCCGGGTGGCGATGAGGTGCGGGTGGGCGCTCCGAGCGGCCCGCGCGACCACCCCGGACACCACGGCGGGCTGCGTGAGGCACTCCCACGTGAGCCGTCCGACCCCGTAGCCGAGCGCCCTGATCCGGTCCTCGCGGTGCTTCTCGGCCGCCAGGGCCTGCCGGCCGTCCTGCCCGGCGTACTTCAGCCGCCCGTCGAACTCCAGGACCACCCCCAGCTCGGGCAGGTAGAGATCCACGCGAGCCACGACGACGTCGCCGTCGCGGACCACGTACTGCGGGATGACGGTGAGGCCCAGGTCGAGGAGGATCAGCCTCAGGAGCGACTCACCCGGGGACTCGCTGCGGCCGTCGGCCCGCGCGACGGCCAGCCTGGCTCCCACGACCTCGGGGACGTGCGCCCACGCGTGGAGCTGTTCCACGAGGTCGTCGGGGGAGACCAGCCCGCGGTGCAGGGCGGCGTCCATCGCCGCCACGGCCGGCCCGTGCGGCACCTGCAGCGCGGTGCCGACCACCGCCGTCGCGGCAGCGACGACCGGCAGGCCCTCGACCCGGGTGATCCGCTCCTCGCCGGGGCACAGGTGCACGCTGTAGTCGGAGCGCCGGCGGCTGGTCCCGACCGGGCGTGCGTGGCACACGTGCAGGCGCTCGAGGGGCACCTGCGGGACCGGCAGCCCCCAGAGCAACGCCGCCGACAGGTGGCTGGCGGCCCAGTCCTCGGGCCGGCTGCGCACGAGCGCGTGGACCCGGAGCACATGCCGACCGGCGTCGTAGGGCTCGCGCTCCAGCGCGCTGGTCTGCACGTAGGCGCCTCTGCCCACGCGGGTCAGGACCTTGCGGGCCACGAGCAGCCGGAGCACCTCCCGCGAGATGCCGATGGAGGCGGCCTCGGCGGTGGTGATGGCGAAGTGGTGGGTGTGGAGGAAGCCCTCCAGGGCCGGTTTCATGACCGTCAGGCTGGCAGGTCCGCGGCTGGGTCGGAGGCGCGCGACCGGAATCTGTGGACAACGTCGGCTGGCGGCACGGACCCTCGTCCGGCATGTCAACCACCAGCCCCCTCGACGAGGACGACGGATGACGATCCGGACGACGGCTGACGACCCGGACGACAGCTGACCGGCCGGACGAGGGACGCCGCGCCGGGGCGCGGCATACCCCGTGGCGGGCTCAGCCCAGGTGCTTGGCCTGCCAGGCGGCGCCGATGATGCCGGCGTCGTTCTTGAGCATGGCGGGCACGATGGGGGCCCGGGTGTGCAGGAGCGGGAGGTACTTGTCGGCCTTCTTCGACACGCCCCCGCCCACGATGATGAGGTCGGGCCAGAGCAGGTCCTCGACGTGGGAGTAGTAGCGCTGCAGCCGCTCGGCCCACTCCTCCCAGGACAGGTCCTCGTCCTCCCGGGCGCTGCTGGCGGCGCGGGTCTCGGCGTCGTGGCCGTCCAGCTCGAGGTGCCCCAGCTCGGTGTTGGGCAGCAGCTCGCCGTCCATGAAGAGCGCGGTGCCGATGCCGGTGCCCAGGGTGGTGAGCAGGACCACGCCGTCGTTGCCGCGTCCGGCGCCGTAGTGCATCTCCGCGACCCCCGCGGCGTCGGCGTCGTTCATGACGTGCACCCGGCGGCCCACCGCCTTGCTGAACACGCTGTCCGCGTCGGTCCCGATCCAGGAGGGGTCGATGTTGGCGGCGGTCCGGACGGTGCCGTGGTGGACGACCGCGGGCACGGTGATGCCGACCGGGGCGTGCTTGTCGAGGTCGTCGTGGAAGGTTGTGACGATCTCGGCGACCACCTCGGCGACGGCGTCCGGCGTCGACTCCTCCGGGGTCGGGATCCGCTGGCGCTCGGTGGCGAACTCGCCGGCCTCGAGGTCGACGGGAGCCCCCTTGATGCCGCTGCCGCCGATGTCGATCCCCAGGACGTCGTGCTTCTTGCCCATGCTTCCTCCCACGTGGTGACGGAGCACCGAGTATGCCGTGCCGCACGTCCGCGCGGCAGGGGGAACCGGCGCGGGGGTCAGGGCAGGGTGAGGATCTCGGCGCCGTCGTCGGTGATGAGCAGGGTGTGCTCGAACTGCGCGGACGGACGGCCGTCGGCGGTGAGGACGGTCCAGCCGTCCTCCCACTCGGTCCAGTCGGGCGTGCTCAGGTTGAGCATCGGCTCGATGGTGAAGGTCATGCCCGGCTCGATGAGGGTGTCGTAGTCGGGGGCCGCGTCGTAGTGGGGGATCACCAGCCCGGAGTGGAAGGCCTCGCCCACGCCGTGCCCGGTGTAGTCGCGGACCACGCCGTAGCCGAACCGGCCGGCGTAGCTCTCGATGACCCGCCCGATGACGTTGATCTCGCGCCCGGGCCGCGCCGCGCGGATGGCGCGCGCCAGCGCCTCCTGGGTGCGCTCGACCAGCAGCCGGGTCTCCTCGGCCACCTCACCGCACAGGAAGGTCGCGTTGTTGTCGCCGTGGACCCCGCCGACGTAGGCCGTGATGTCGATGTTGCAGATGTCGCCCTCGCGCAGCTCGCGGTCGTCGGGGATGCCGTGGCAGATGACCTCGTTGACCGAGGTGCACAGCGACTTGGGGAAGCCCCGGTAGCCCAGGGTCGAGGGGTAGGCGCCGTGGTCGAGGAGGAACTCGTGGCCGGCCCGGTCGATGGCGTCGGTCGTCACCCCGGGGCGGACCATCTGGCCGCAGAGCTCCAGCGCCTGCGCGGCCAGCCGGCCGGCGTGCCGCATCGCCTCGATGGTCTGCGCGTCCTTGACCTCCGAGCCCCGGAAGGGCGCCGGGGCGGGCCGGTCGACGTACTCCGGACGGGCGATGGAGGCGGGCACCGGCCGACGGGGGCTGACGCGTCCGGGGGCGATCGGGGCGAGGGTGGGCATAGGGTCCAGTCTAGGTGCCGTGCCCCTGCCCGGGGCACGGAGTCGAGACCGCACGGAGGCGACGGATGCAGTACTGGTACAACACCAAGACCGGCCAGGTGGAGTCCGAGGTCGACGACCGGCGCGCGCGCAGCGCGGACCTGCTCGGTCCCTACGGCAGCGAGGACGAGGCCTCCCGCGCCCTGGAGATCGCCCGCGAGAAGACCGAGCGCTGGGACGAGCAGGAGCGCGAGGACGACAACTGGGACAACAACCCGCTCAACGACGAGGGCTGACCGCCCGACGCGGCCGACGTCGGGGGAGAGGGCGGGCTCAGCGGTGCAGCCGGGGCAGGACCTCGCGGCCGAAGACCTCGAGCCACTCCTGCTGGTTGCGCCCGACGTTGTGCAGGTAGACCCGGTCGAAGCCGAGGTCGAGCAAGCTCTGGATGTGCTCCCGGTGCACGTCGGGGTCGGAGGAGATGACCATCCGGCCCTCGAAGTCCTCGGGCCGCACGAGCTGGGCCATGGCCGCGAAGTCGTGCGGTGAGCGGATGTCGGCCTTGCCGAACTTCATCCCCCCGTTGGGCCACTCCCGCACCGCGTTGTCGAGGGCCTCCTCGTCGGTCGGCGCCCAGGACAGGTGCAGCTGCAGCACCTTGGGCATGGTGTCCGGGTCCTTGCCGGCCTCCCGGGCCCCCTCGGCGAACTTCCCCAGCAGCATCTCGATCTTCTCGGGCGGGGCGCCGACGGTGATGATCCCGTCGGCGTGCCGCCCGGTCTTCTTCGCGTTGACCGGGCCCGCGGTCGCGACGAGGATCGGCGGCGCCTCGTCCGGCATGGTCCACAGCCGGGTGGTCTCCATCCGGAAGAACTCCCCGGCGAACTTCGTGTCCTTGCCCTCCAGGGACGCCCGGAAGAGCTGGGTGATGAGGTCGACGGCCTCGAACATCCGGCGCGAGCGCTCGCCGGCCTCCGGCCAGTAGCCGCCCAGCACGTGCTCGTTGAGCGCCTCGCCGGCGCCGACGCCGAGCCAGGTGCGCCCGGCATACATCGCCTCCAGGGTGGCGGCCGCCTGGGCGACGACGGCCGGGTGCCAGCGGAAGCTCGGGCAGACCACCCCGGGCCCGAGGTCCCCGGTGGTGCGCTCGCCCACGGCGGTCAGGACGTTCCAGACGAAGGCCGACTGCCCCTGCGAGGGGACCCACGGGGCGAAGTGGTCGGCGGCCATGCACCCGGAGAAGCCGTGCTCCTCGGCCGCGGCGGTGAGCGCCACCGCCTCGGAGGGGTGGAACTGCTCCAGCATCGCGGCATACCCGACCGTGAGTTCGCTCATGCTGCTCAGGGTATGCCTCGTCCCCGTCACCCCCGGCCCCGGTAGCGTGCTGCGGGTGGACGAGGTGCTGGTCGAGCGGGTGCTGCGCGCGGTCGAGCAGGTGCCGGCCGGGCGGGTGGTGAGCTACGGCGACCTCGCCGCCCTCGTCGGCATCGGCCCGCGCCAGGTCGGCTCGATCCTGCGGCACTGGGGCGACAACGTCACCTGGTGGCGGGTGACCGGCCACGCGGGCGACTTCCACGCCGACCTGCTCGCCCGGGCCCGGCCGCACTGGGACGAGGAGGGGATCCGGGTCAAGCCCAACGGTCGCGGCTGCCGGATCGCGGACCACCGGGCCGACCTGAGCGCGCTCGCCGCGGACTACGCCCGGGCCACGGCGGACCTCACCGATGGGGCAGGATGAGGCCATGAACCGCCAGCAGGAGTACGTCCTCCGCACCATCGAGGAGAGGGACATCCGGTTCGTCCGGCTCTGGTTCACCGACCTCATGGGCACCCTGAAGTCGGTGGCGGTGGCGCCGGCCGAGCTGGAGCAGGCCTTCACCGAGGGCATCGGCATCGACGGCAGCGTCATCGAGGGCTTCACCCGCGTCTACGAGGCCGACATGATCGTCCAGCCGGACGCCGACACCTTCCAGGTGCTGCCCTGGCGCGACCGCACCGCTCGCATGTTCTGCGACATCAACATGCCGGACGGCACCCCGGCGGCGACCGACTCGCGCCAGATCCTGCGCCGGACCCTGGACACGGCGGGCGAGCAGGGGTTCACCTTCTACACCCACCCCGAGATCGAGTTCTACCTCTTCAAGGAGCCCTACGACCGCACCCTCGGGCCGGCGCCGGTGGACCAGGCGGGCTACTTCGACCACGTCGCGCGCGGCGACGGCCACGACTTCCGCCGCGGCGCCATCGAGATGCTCGAGCAGATGGGGATCTCGGTGGAGTTCAGCCACCACGAGGGCGGGCCGGGGCAGCAGGAGATCGACCTGCGCTACGCCGACGCCCTGTCGATGGCGGACAACATCATGACCTTCCGGACCGTGGTGCGGGAGGTGGCGCTGCAGGAGAAAGCGTTCGCGACCTTCATGCCCAAGCCGCTCGCCGAGCACCCCGGCTCGGGCATGCACACGCACGTCTCGCTCTTCGAGGGGGACAGCAACGCCTTCTACGAGCCGGGTGCCGACTACGAGCTGTCCCAGACCGGTCGGCGGTTCATGGCGGGGGTCCTGGCGCACAGCCGGGAGATCTGCGCCGTCACCAACCAGTGGGTCAACTCCTACAAGCGGCTGTGGGGCGGCGGGGAGGCCCCGGCCCACGTCTGCTGGGGTCACAACAACCGCTCAGCCCTGGCCCGCGTCCCGATGTACTCCGTCGGCCGCGGACACTCCCGGCGGGTCGAGGTGCGCTCGATCGACGCGGCGTGCAACCCCTACCTCACCTACGCGCTCGTCCTCGCCTCCGGCCTGCGCGGGATCAAGGAGGGCTACGACCTCCCCCCGGAGGCCGAGGACGACGTCTGGGTGCTCACCGACGCCGAGCGGCGGGCCATGGGGATCGACCCGCTGCCGCAGAGCCTGGGCGAGGCGGTCGCCGTGATGGAGAACTCCGAGCTCGCCGCCGAGGTGCTGGGCGAGCAGGTCTTCGACTTCTACCTGCGCAACAAGTGGCAGGAGTGGGGCGACTACCGGTCCCAGGTCACGCAGTTCGAGCTGGACCGCTACCTGCTCCACCTGTGACCGGAGGGTATGCCGTGCCACCACCGGACAGCACCCGCCCGGACGGAGCCGGTCCGGGACGACCCCGCACCGGCGGGCGACCCGAGGGGGAGCGGCTCGGGGCGGCCCGGCTCGCCCGGGGCGGCTTCCAGGACAGCCGACGGGCCGGCCAGCTGCTGGAGGAGGTCCTCGGCCGGCTCGGCGAGGCCGGGGCCGAGCCGGAGCCGGACGTGCCGGGGCTGGTCGCCGACCTGGGGGCGAGCGCCGACCCCGACGCGGCCCTGCTGCTGCTGGTGCGGCTGCTCGACCCGCGCTCGACCGGGGCCGACGGGCGGCGCTGCGACGAGGTCGCGCTGCCGGTGGTGCGGGCGGGCGGGCCGCCCCGTCGACGGTTGCTGTCGCTCCTGGGCGGGTCGGTCGCGCTGGGTGAGACCCTGCTGCGGCACCCCGAGCACGTGCACGACGTCGCGCAGGATCTCTCCCCGGAGCCGTGGAGCATCGTCGAGGCGGTGCGCGGGGAGCAGGGACGCGCCGGGATGGACGCCCTGCGGGTCGCCTACCGGCGCCAGCTGCTGCGGGTCGCGACCGCCGACCTCACCTCCGCGGACCCCGTCGCCCTCATGCCGGCGGTCGGCGGTGCCCTGGCCGACCTCGCCTCGGCGGCGCTGGAGGGTGCGTTGCTGCTGGCCCGGGCCGAGGTCGAGGACGAGCAGACCTGCGCCCTGACCGTCGTCGCCATGGGCAAGACCGGTGGCCGCGAGCTCAACTACATCTCCGACGTGGACGTCATCTTCCTGGCCGCGCCGCGCGCCGGGGCGCAGGAGTCCGCGGCCCTCGCGGTGGGGGGCCGGCTGGCCACCGCGGTGATGCGCATCTGCGGGGAGTCCACCGCCGAGGGCACCCTCTGGCAGGTGGACGCGGCCCTGCGGCCCGAGGGCAAGAACGGCCCGCTGGTGCGCTCCCTGGACTCCCACCGGGAGTACTACCAGCGCTGGGCCAAGACCTGGGAGTTCCAGGCCCTGCTCAAGGCCCGGGTCGTGGCCGGCGACGGCGACCTCGGCCGCCGCTGGCTCGAGATCGTCGAGCCCATGGTGTGGGACGCGGCCGGCCGGGAGAACTTCGTCGACGAGGTGCAGTCGATGCGCCGCCGCGTCGAGCAGCACGTCCGCCGCGACGAGGTGGACCGGCAGATCAAGCTCGGGCCGGGCGGGCTGCGGGACATCGAGTTCTCGGTGCAGCTGCTGCAGCTCGTGCACGGCCGGGCCGACCCCGCCCTGCGCTCGCGGACCACGCTGGAGGCGCTGGCCGCCCTCCGCGACGGGGGCTACGTGGGGCGGGAGGACGCGCAGGCGCTGGACGAGGCGTACCGGCTGCTGCGCTGCCTGGAGCACCGCGTGCAGCTGCACCGGATGCGGCGCACCCACCTCATGCCGACCACGGAGACCGACCTGCGGCGGCTGGGGCGTGCCCTGGGGGAGCGGGGCGACGCCGACCGGGCGGTCCTGCAGCGCTGGAAGGGGGTGCGGCGCGAGGTCCGACGACTGCACGAGCGCCTCTTCTACCGGCCGCTGCTGTCCGCCGTCGCCCGGCTGTCCTCGGACGAGGCGCGGCTGTCGCCCGAGGCGGCCCGCGCCCGGCTGGCGGCGCTGGGCTTCCGCGACCCGGCCGGCGCGATGCGCCACCTGGAGGCCCTGACCGAGGGGGTGAGCCGGCGCGCGACGATCCAGCGCCACCTGCTCCCGGTCATGCTGTCGTGGTTCGCCGACGGGGCCGACCCGGACGCCGGGCTGCTGGCCTTCCGGCGGCTCAGCGACGCGCTCGGCACCACGCACTGGTATCTCGGGATGCTGCGCGACGAGGGCAGCGCGGCGCAGCGGCTCGCCCGGGTGCTCTCCTCCAGCCGGTATGCCGTCGACCTCCTCATCCGCAGCCCGGAGACGGTGGCCCTGCTGGGTGACGAGGCGGAGCTCGTGGCGCCCGACAAGGACGCCCTCGTCGCCAGGATGACGGCGGCGGCGACCCGGCAGGAGAGCGCCGGGGAGGCCTTCGCCTCGGTCCGCTCGGTGCGGGCCAGGGAGCTGGTGCGCATCGTGCTGGGCGACCTCGCGGCCGGGTGGGAGGGCCCGCAGGTGCGACAGGCCCTCAGCGACCTCACCGACGCCTACCTCGAGGGGGCGCTCGGGGTCGCGACCCGACGGGTGCTGGCCCGTCGTGGGGAGGAGGCCGCCGCGGTCCTGCTGCTCGTCGGGATGGGGCGTCTGGGAGGGCGCGAGGTCGGCTACGCCAGCGACGCCGACGTCATGTTCGTCTACGACCCGCTCCCCGAGGCCCCGCCGGACCTCGCGGCCGAGCAGGCGACCGAGATCGTCACCGAGCTGCGCAAGGGGCTCACCGGGCCGGGTCCCGACCCGGTCCTCGAGCTGGACGCCGGCCTGCGTCCCGAGGGCAAGGCCGGTCCGCTCGTGCGCAGCCTGGAGGGGTACCGCAGCTACTACGAGCGATGGTCGGCCGGCTGGGAGTCCCAGGCCCTCCTGCGGGCACGGCCCGTGGCCGGGGACCCCGGGCTGGCCGAGGCCTTCGCCGAGATGGTCCGTCCGCTGCGGTGGCCCGACGGAGGCATCGACGACGCGGCCGTCCGGGAGATCCGCAAGCTCAAGGCGCGGATGGAGGCCGAGCGGCTGCCCCGGGGCGCCGACCCGCGCACCCACCTCAAGCTGGGCATGGGCGGGCTGTCGGACGTGGAGTGGGTGGCCCAGCTGCTCCAGCTGCAGCACGCGCACGACCACCCCGGGCTGCGGACGACGAGCACCGTCGACGCCCTCGGTGCCGCCGGGGAGGCCGGGCTGCTGTCCGACCAGGACCGGGAGCCGCTGGTCCGGGCGTGGTGCGTCGCCTCGCAGCTGCGGGACGCCGGCATCGTGTGGCGGGGGCGCCCGGTCGACAGCGTGCCCAGCCACCTGCGGGACGCGGAGGGGATGGCGAGGGTCATGCGCCGCGGCCCGGGCAGCGGCGCGTCCCTCGCGCAGGACTGGCGGCGGACCGCCCGGCACGCCCGCGAGGTGGTCGAGCGCCTGCTCTACGGCAACAACCCCCCGCGCGCCGGCGCCGAGGGGGAGTCCCCGGAAAGGGTCGGCGGTGCACCGCCCCGGACCCGGGCGGACGCGCCGTCCCGGGACCGGCGCACCGACGGCTTCGGCCGACCACGCATCGCCTCACCGCCGCGCGACGCCGGCCGCTTCCCGCCGCCGCGCCGGGATCCGTTCAACCGCTCGTCGCGAGGTGGCCGTGGCGGGGACGGCGCGCCGCCCCCCGGTCCGTAGGATGTGCGGCGTGAGCCGACCCGACGACCCGACGACGTCCGGACGCTCCCAGGGGCTCGTCCTGGCGTCCGGCCCCCGGCACGAGGTCGAGGCCTGGGTGGGGGCCGGCATCGTCCCGGTCACCGTGGTCCCGCTGCAGGGATGGGTCGCCGTCGTCACCCGGGGACCCTCCCGCGCCGGGGCGCCCTACGAGGACGGGGGCCTGCTCAGCGCCTGCCGGGCGCTGTCCGCGAAGGCCGCGCCCGGCCTGGGTTTCTTCGAGGTGGACGGGAGGGCGTTGATGACCCTGCACCAGCCGGGTCGGCGCCGTCGGGTCCGCTGGGTCGTGTGGGAGCCGGAGAAGGGCCTGCTGCGGCCTCCCGGTCTGGAGCTGGCCGGGCCGGCCGAGATCGTCGCCCTGGCGGGTGCGGCCCCGGCCGTGCGGGACGAGCTCGTGGACCTGCTGCACGAGACCCGGGTGCGGCCGGCCCGCATGCTGCAGGCGGTCATGGCCACCCTGGGGCTGCCCGGGACCCGCCTGGTGGAGGACCCCGCCCACGCGGACGCGCTCCCGGGGGCGGTCCGCAGCGAGCCCGACCCGCAGCAGGTCGAGTGGTTCCAGGACGCCGTCCGCGACTCGGTCCGCCTGCGCCGGGAGCTGGGCGTCCTGTCGTGACGAGCGAGCTGACCCTCCTGCCCGCGGTGGACGTCGCGGCCGGTCGGGCGGCCCAGGTCCCCGGTGACGCCGGGGCGCGACCGCTGGACGTCGCCCGGTCGCTCGTGCAGGACGGTGCCGGGCTCCTCCACCTCGTGGACCTCGACCGCGCCTTCGGTCGGGGCGGGGACCCCGGCCTCATGGAGCGCCTGGTCGAGCAGCTGCCGGTCCCGGTCCAGCTCTCCGGCGGCATCGCCGGGTCGGAGGACCTCACCTGGGCGGCGGGCACCGGGGCCTTCCGCGTGGTCCTCGCCAGCTCGGCCCTGGCCGACCCGGACCTCGTCGAGGAGGCCGCGCAGCTCCTGGGAGGGCGGCTGGTCGTCGCGGTGGACGTCCGCGACGGCGAGGTCGTCGCCCGGGGCACGTCGCTGCGGCTGGGTCCCGTCGCCGAGGTCGTGGCGCGGCACCCGGTGCTGCGGGACGGCAGAGCACGGGTGCTGGTGGCGGACGCGTCCCGGGACGGCCGGCGGACGGGGGCCGACGTGGCTCTCTTCAGCTCGGTCGCCGGGCTCGTCGGCTCGGCGGTGACCGCCTCCGGCGGAGTCGCCGCGCTGGCCGACCTGCAGGCCCTGCGCGACTGCCCCGACGTGGACGAGGTGGTGCTGGGTGCGGCGCTGCACGAGGGGGCGTTCACGCTGGGCCAGGCCCTGGAGGTATACCGGTGACCGACCGCTTCTCGCAGCACCGCCCGCAGGACGGCGCCGACACCGGTGGCGTGCCCTGGGCAGGTCGCACCCTGACCGGCACCGGCTTCGACGGCGACACCGGTGAGGCCGACGCGGTCCTGGCCGGGTTGCTCGGTGCCGAGGACCGTGACCCGGCGGACGTCGTCGACGCGGTCGCGCGGGCGAGGCTGGTCGTGCCGATCGTCGCGGTGGCCGCGGAGGTCGACGACAGCTCCGGCACACCGGTGGACGCGCGCAGCGACATGGCCTCGGTCACCCTGGTCGCCCCGGACGGGCAGCGTGCGCTGCCGGCCTTCACGAGCACGCACGCGCTCGCCGCGTGGGACCCCGCGGCCCGTCCCGTGCCGGTGACGGCGCAGCGGGCGGCCCGGGCCGCGCTGCAGGAGGGCTGCGAGGTGGTCACCCTGGACCTCCCGCCCAGCCCCGGACCGGCCGCCTGGACGCTGTCCGGGAGCATGGTGCGCGCGCTCGCCGCCGGGAGGGGCTGGGCACCGGCCCACCGCGACGAGCACGTCGTGGCGGCCGTGGCGGAGGTGGTGGCGCGGGAGGAGGCCGTGGGTGGCCACGACCTCGGGGGAGAGGCAGGTGAGCTGGTCGTGGCGCTCTCCCTGCGGCCGGGTCTCACCCGTGCGGAGCTGGAGGGCGTCGTGGGTCGGATCAGCAGGGGGATCGCGCTGGACACCGGGGCACGGGAGCGCATCGACGCGGTGGCCTTCCGGCTGGGCACGGCCTGAGACGCACGGCCGCCGGCCGCCCTCTCCCGCGACGGCGCGCCCCCATCACGCGGGAGCGCCCCACCGGCCGCGTGCAGCGGCGGTGGGGCGCTCCCGCGTCCGGGTCGCCCGGCGGTGTCCGAGGACGCCTGCCCGAGCGGTGGCCCGGCCTCAGCGGTGGCTGCCGACCAGGTCCTCCCGGGACTCGCCCAGGGACTCGACCTGCGGCGTGCCGCCGTCGCTCTCCCTGACCTCGGCCTCGGTGGCGATCTGCTCGATCCGCTCACCCACGCCCTGGTGGATGTTCCGCCAGTACTCGTAGACCCGCTCGCGGATCATCGGGTCGCAGGCGCCCATCATGCCGCCGACCGTCTGGGCGAGCCGCTCGCGCTGGGCGTCGTCGTAGACCTCGCCCACGAGCAGCGCGGCCTGCCCGGTGTCGCTGTCGTCCTGGCGCAGGTCGTAGGCCTGGCGGACCAGCTCGCCGTCGGCCTCCCAGCCGTTCTCCACCGGGCCGGTCCGGTCCGACCACGGGCGCCCGTAGGAGTTCGTGACGTAGGTGGGCTGGCTCCCCGAGTGCAGGTAGGCCATCGGCCCGTCGAACTGGTAGGCGTTGACCTGCACCTTGGGCTGGTTCACCGGCAGGTGGGTGAAGTTGGCGCCGATGCGGTGCCGCTGGGCGTCCGGGTAGGAGAACACCCGGGCGAGCAGCATCTTGTCGGGGGAGACGCCCGTACCGACCACCTGGTTGGACGGCGAGAACGCCACCTGCTCGATCTGGGCGAACCAGTTCTCCGGGTTGCGGTTCAGCGTCATCCGGCCCACCTTGACAAGCGGGTAGTCCGCGTGCGGCCACACCTTGGTCAGGTCGAACGGGTTGTAGCGGTACGTCTTCGCCTCGTCGTAGGGCATGACCTGCACGAAGAGGGTCCAGCTGGGGTGGTCGCCGCGGTCGATCGCCTCGAAGAGGTCGCGCCGGTGGTAGTCGGCGTCGGAGCCGGCGAGCCGGTCCGCCTCCTCGTTGCTGATGTTGTGGACACCCTGGTCGCTGTGCCAGTGGTACTTCACCCAGAAGCGCTCACCCTGCTCGTTGACCCACATGTAGGTGTGCGAGGAGTAGCCGTTCATCTCGCGCCACGTCCGCGGCAGCCCACGGTCGCCCATGACGTAGCTCACCTGGTGCGAGGACTCGGGGTTGGCGGTCCAGAAGTCCCACTGCATGTTGGGGTCGCGCAGCCCGCTGTCCGGGGTGCGGCGCTGGGACCGGATGAAGTTCGGGAACTTCAGCGGGTCGCGGACGAAGAAGACGGGGGTGTTGTTGCCGACGATGTCCAGGTTGCCCTCGTCGGTGTAGAGCCGCACCGAGAAGCCGCGCACGTCGCGCCAGGTGTCGGGCGAGCCCTGCTCACCGGCGACGGTGGAGAACCGGGAGATCACCTCGCTGCTGGCGCCCTGCTGGAAGATGCCGGCCTTGGTGTAGGCGGAGACGTCCTCCGTGGTCTCGAACGTGCCGAAGGCGCCGGAGCCCTTGGCGTGCGGCAGCCGCTCCGGGACCTTCTCGCGGTCGAAGTGCGCCAGCGCCTCGACGAGGCTGACGTCGTGCAGCATGAGCGGCCCGTCGGGCCCGACCGAGAGGCTGTTGCGGTCGGAGTCGTGCGGGGCGCCGTTGGACGTCGTGCCGCCGGTGGGCTCGGGGCCCTGGCCGGAGTGCTCGGCGTTGACATATCCGGGGTAGGTCATACCTGCTCCTTGGGATGGGTGGATGGGACATCGGTGGTCTGGCTGGTGGCGCGGTCGCGGCACCCGGGGCACACGCCCCAGTAGATGACCTCGGCCTGGTCGACCTCGAACCCGAGGGCGCTCGCGCCCGCCGGGTCGAGGCAGGGAGCCGCGCCGACGCCGCAGGGCACGTCGACGAGCACGTCGCAGGTGCGGCACACGACGTGGTGGTGGTTGTCCCCCAGGTCCAGCTCGTAGCGCGCGACGGCGTGCGCCGGCTGGATCCGGCGGACCAGGCGGGCGGAGGTGAGGACGCGCAGCACGTCGTAGACCCCCTGGACGGAGACGCCGCGGTGCTGCGCCCGGGTGAGCCGCACCACGTCCGCCGCCTCCAGGTGCGCGTGCCGCTGCAGCGTGCCCAGGACCGCCAGCCGGGGCGTCGTCACCCGCAGACCGGCGTCCCGGAGGACGTCGGCGGAGGGGGGCGTGGTCGGCATACCCCCACCCGATCACGAAAACTTGAACGACTCAAGTTGGGTGGACGTCCGCGCCGTCCCCGGTCAGCGGGGCGCAAAGGTTCGGTATGGACATGGTCAACTTCGTTGCCTCACGCGAAACGGCCTCCCTAGTGTCGAGGGGGAGCCGGGGGAGTTCCTCCTCCGCCGCCGAGGGTGGATGTGGGGAAGGGTGGTAGGCCGCGGAGCGCGGCCCTGACTGGACTGCTGGACGACGGCGGCAGACCTGCCGCGTCGACGACGTACCGCTCAAGGAAGTAGGGCACGTAGATGCATGCAGAATCCCGACGGCGCTGGTGGGCCACCCTGGCCACCGGCGCCCTGCTCGTCCCGGGCGCGGCCACGCTCCCGGCGTCCGCCGAGCCGCTGTCGGCCGGCCCGGAGGAGAAGATCGAGGCAGCGGTCGACACCGCGCTGGAGAGCCAGGGGCGCTCGGACGTGTGGGTCCGCTTCGCCGACCGGCCCGACCTGCAGCAGTTCGCCTCGATCACCGACTGGGACAAGCGAGGCCAGGCGGTCGCGGATGCGTTGCAGGCATCCGCGGCCGACAGCCAGGCCGACCTGCGGCAGGAGCTGGACGAGGCGGGGGTGGAGTACCGCAGCTTCTGGGCGACCAACTCGATCCGGGTCGACGCCGCCGACCTCGACCTCGTGACGTCGATGGCGTCCGAGCAGGGCGTCGAGGGCATCTACGCCCCGATGGAGATCGAGCTGCCGCCCCTCAAGGTGGAGGAGCCGCAGATGGCGCCGGCCGCCGTCGAGTGGGGGGTCGACGACGTCAACGCTCCCGAGGTGTGGAACGACCTCGGCATCCGGGGCGAGGGCGTCGTCGTCGCCACCATCGACTCGGGTGCGCAGTACGACCACCCGGCCCTGGTGAACTCCTACCGCGGCAACAACGGCGACGGCACCTTCGACCACGACTACAACTGGTTCGACGCCGCCGGCACCTCGCCGGACGCGCCGGCGGACCTCAACGGGCACGGCACCCACGTCACCGGCACCATGGTCGGGGACGACGGCGGCGACAACCAGGTCGGCGTGGCACCCGGGGCGACCTGGATCGCCGCCAACGGCTGCTGCCCCAGCGACGCGGCGCTCATCGCCTCGGGCGAGTGGATGCTGGAGCCGACCGACCTCGAGGGCAACAACCCCGACGTGACCAAGCGCCCCCACATCATCAACAACAGCTGGGGCACGACGGCGCCCTCGAACGCGCCGTTCATGGAGGACATCATCGAGGCGTGGGCGGCCAGCGGGCAGTTCGGCGTCTTCGCCAACGGCAACTCCGGCCCCTCGTGCGAGAGCTCGGGGTCGCCGGGCAGCCGGATCGTGGCATACAGCGTCGGCAACTACAACAGCAGCCACACAATCTCGGGCACCTCGGGTCGTGGGACGGGCCAGGACGGCGAGATCAAGCCCAACATCTCGGCTCCTGGCAGCGCGGTGCGCTCCTCGGTCCCCGGCAACGGGTACGCCGTCTACAGCGGCACCTCGATGGCGAGCCCGCACGTCGCCGGGGCCGTGGCTCTCGCCTGGTCCGGTGCGCCGGCCCTGGTCGGGGACGTCGCCGGCACGCGCGACCTGCTCAACGGTTCGGCGGTGAACACCGAGGACCTCCAGTGCGGCGGCACCGCCGAGGACAACAACGTCTTCGGTGAGGGCCGTCTGGATGCCCTGGAGCTGGTGACCTCGGCGCCGATCGGTGACGCGGGGACGCTGGAGGGCACGGTGACCGACGCCAGCAGCGGCGACCCGCTCGCCGACGCCTCGGTGCTCGTCGAGGGCCCCATCGAGCGCAGCCTGCTCACCGATGAGGCGGGCGACTACTCGGCGACGCTGTCCGCGGGTGACTACGACCTGACGATGAGCAGGTTCGGCTACGCCACCGAGACGGCGAACGCCACCGTCACCGCGGGCGGCACGACGACCGTCGACGCCGCGCTCGAGCCGGTGCCGAGCGGCGTCGTCACTGGGACGGTCACGGACGGGTCCGGCTACGGCTTCCCGCTGTATGCCCGGGTCGCGGCCGAGGGCACGCCGGTGGCGACCTACACCGACCCCGAGACCGGCGAGTTCTCCCTCGACCTGCCGGAGGGCGAGACCTTCGAGCTCACCGTCCAGGTCCAGTACCCCGGTTACCTCACCTCCACGGTGGAGGCGAGCTCGGGCGGCGAGCCGCTGGACGTCTCGGTGCCCGTCGACGCGGACACCTGCACGGCGCCCGGTTACGCCTACGTCGTCGACGGCGTGACGGAGGGCTTCGACGCCACCGCCCTGCCCGAGGGATGGGAGGTCGTGGACCACGCCGGATCCGGTGAGGTCTGGGCCTTCGACGACCCGGGCGCACAGGGCAACCTCACCGGTGGTGAGGGCAACTTCGCCATCGTCGACTCCGACTTCTACGGTTCGGGCGGCGTCCAGGACACCTCCCTGGTGAGCCCTTCCGTGGACATGAGCGAGCTGTCCAACCCGGTGGTCGGGTTCAAGCAGGACTGGCGTGCGCTCGGTGACGACATGGCCGACGTCGAGATGAGCACGGACGGCGGCGAGACCTGGACGACGGTCCTCGCCCAGGACCTGTCGGTCCGCGGGCCTGACGAGCAGGTCGTCTCGCTGCCCGAAGCGGCCGGAGAGGACGACGTGCGGGTGGCCTTCCACTACTACCAGGCGGAGTACGACTGGTGGTGGCAGGTGGACGACGTCTTCCTGGGCAACCGCGCCTGCTCGCCGACCGGCGAGGGCGGCTACGTCGTGGGCAACGTCTACGCCGGAGAGAGCGGCGAGGCGGTCAACGGCGCGACCGTGACCAACCTCGACGTGCCGGAGGAGACTGCGCTCACGCAGGAGACGCCGGCCGACGACAACCTCGACGACGGCTTCTACTGGCTGTTCTCCGGCAACCCGGGCACGCATCCCTTCGAGGCCAGCGCCCGTGGATACTCCTCGCAGACGCAGGACGTCACGGTGCTGGGCGCGGACGCGGTGCGCGCCGACTTCACCCTCGGCTCTGGCTTCGTCACGGTGGACACCGACAGCATCGAGGTCTACCAGCCCCTCGGGTCGGAACGACGGCACCGCCTCACCTTCGACAACACCGGTACGGGCGCGGCGGAGGTCACGCTGAGCGAGCAGGCCGGAGAGTTCGAGATCCTCAGGGTCGACGGCTCGACCGACACCATGGGCCTGGCGGCCACCGAGGATGAGGGGGGTGAGGTCGTCCGGCTGGACGTCGACACCTCCCTGGCCGCAGGCGCGTCGGGCATGGGTTCCCAGGGAGCGAAGGACCCGATGCGGGTCGCCGCAGATCCCTGGACGCCTCTGGGCAACTACCCGCGGGTGGCCATGGACAACCGCGTCGTCAACCTCGACGGCACGTGGTACACCCTCGGTGGCACGACCGGGTCCGAGGCCTTCGCGGACGTCAACCGCTACGACCCGGCGGCCATGGCGTGGACCGCCGTTGCCCCGTTGCCGGAGGCGGCCTCGGCCGTCACCGCAGGCTCGGCCGAGGGGCAGATCGTGGTCTCTGGCGGATGGGTCGGCGCAGGGGTGTCCACGGACACCCATCTGTACGACCCCGCCGCCGACTCCTGGTCCTCCGGGGCGGAGGCGCCTGCCGCGGTCTCCGCTGCAGGCACCGCCGTCATGGACGGGACGGTCTACTCCGTCGGTGGGTGCACGACGAGCTCGTGCACACCGATGACGTCGGCGGTCATGGCCTACGACGTGGCGGCCGACAGCTGGACCGAGCTGGCCGACTACCCGGTCGCGGTGGCCTTCGCCTCCTGCGGCGCGGTGGACGGTCAGGTCGTCTGCACGGGGGGCAACCCCGGAGCTGGTGGGATCGCGGACAGCTACGCCTACGACCCGGACGCCGACACCTGGACCGAGCTGCCGGACGCGCCGTCCGACGTCTGGGCCGCCCAGTCGGCAGCCGCCAACGGCCACCTCGTGGTCAACGGCGGGGTCCAGGGCGGGGCGGTGACCAACGCCAGCTTCGCCTTCGACGGCGCGAGCGGGACGTGGGTCGAGATGCCGGCCAGCAGCGCCGCCGTCTACCGCGGAGGTGCCGCCTGCGGCATCGCCAAGGTCGGCGGGTCCAGCGGTGGCTTCACCCCGGTCGACGTCGCCGAGCAGCTGCCCGGCTTCGACGACTGCGGTGCGGCGGCTGCCGACGTCGACTGGCTCACGGTGGACCCGATGGAGTTCACCCTCGAGCCGGGCGAGCGGCTGCGGGTCACCGTCACCACCGATGCGGACGTCGCCCAGCCGGGCACCTACACGGCCGGGATCGGCATCCGTACCGACACCCCGCAGCGCTTCGACCCGATCGACGTGACGATGCATGTGACCCCTCCGCGCACCTGGGGCAAGATGCAGGGCACCGTCGAGGGCATCGAGTGCGACACCTCACGGGTCGGCCTCGGAGGTGCTGTCGTGGATCTCACCCCCACCAAGGGTGACGACCCGGGCTACAGCCTCATCACCGAGGGCGACGGGTCGTACGCCTACTGGGTGATCACCGGCCGGTACCAGACGATCGTCGCCAAGGACGGGTACCGTCCGACGGTCGACGACGTGCGGGTGCCGCGGGGCCGGATCGTGACGGAGGACTTCGCCCTCCGCAAGATCGGGTGCTGAGCAGGGGCTGACCGCGAGGTCAGCAGCCCTTCCGCCAGGCGGCCCGTCCCGACAACGCTCGGGGCGGGCCGCCGGCGTCTGCTAGCCTGGGAGGTGACCAGTCGGGCGTTCGCGCGCCCGACGTGCAAGAGAGGCCCCGCCTCCACCCGCGTCGACCAGCAGGTCGCCGGGTCCCGGTCCCGCACGGTGTCCGCACCGGGCGGGTGTGACGTCCTCGCGATCCGTCGCGCGGCTCGTCGCCGTCGGCCTCTTGCGCACCCGGTGCCAGGAGGCCTTTCTGGTGCCCGGGGTCGTCACGACACGACGACGAAGGAGCAGGCACATCAGCGAGCCTCGCATCAACGACCGCATCCGGGTCCCGGAAGTGCGGTTGGTGGGCCCCAACGGGGAACAGGTCGGCATCGTGCGCGTCGAGGACGCGCTGCGGCTGGCGGCCGAGGCCGACCTCGACCTGGTCGAGGTCGCCCCGATGGCGCGCCCTCCGGTCGCCAAGCTCATGGACTACGGCAAGTACAAGTACGAAGCCGCCATGAAGGCCAGGGAAGCACGCAAGAACCAGGTCAACACGGTCATCAAGGAGATCAAGCTCCGCCCGAAGATCGACGACCACGACTACGGCACCAAGAAGGGCCATGTCGTGCGCTTCCTCAAGGCGGGCGACAAGGTCAAGGTGACCATCATGTTCCGCGGCCGCGAGCAGTCCCGGCCCGAGCTGGGCTTCCGGCTGCTGCAGCGGCTGGCCGAGGACGTGATCGAGCTGGGTCACGTCGAGAGCGCCCCCAAGCAGGACGGCCGCAACATGGTCATGGTGCTCGGTCCCACCGCCAAGAAGGCCCAGGTCCGGCAGGCGAAGCGGCGCGACGCCGAGCGCGCCCAGGGCGAGCAGCCCGCCGGTCCGGCGGACGACGGGGCGGCCCTGGCCGGCGACACCCCGTGAGTCTGCGGGCGCGAGCGCACGGCTCGGCCCGCGACCACCGGCCTACCCACAGAACCACGCCCGGCACCCCGGGCGAGACGATGACGACGAAGGAGATCGGCTCATGCCGAAGATGAAGACCCACAGCGGCGCCAAGAAGCGGTTCCGCGTGACGGGTTCCGGCAAGCTCATGCACCAGCGCGCGCGCCACGTGCACAAGTTCCAGGAGCGCTCCAGCCAGGCCGCGCGCCGGCTGGTGAACGACAAGGAGGTCGCGCCCAGCGACGTCCGCAAGGTCAAGAAGATGCTCGGTCTCTGACCGGGCACCTCACCCTCGAACCCACCCCCTGAAGCACTAGTCAAGGAGTACTCACGTGGCACGCGTGAAGCGGGCGGTCAACGCCCACAAGAAGCGTCGGGTCGTCCTGGAGCGCGCCAGCGGTTACCGCGGGCAGCGCAGCCGGCTCTACCGCAAGGCCAAGGAGCAGGTCACCCACAGCCTGGTCTACAGCTACAACGACCGGCGCGCCCGCAAGGGTGACTTCCGTCGCCTCTGGATCCAGCGCATCAACGCGGGCGCCCGCGCCCACGGCATGACCTACAACCGGTTCATCCAGGGCCTCAAGGCCGCCGGTGTCGAGGTCGACCGCCGCATGCTGGCCGAGCTCGCCGTCCACGACGAGGCCGCGTTCGCCGCGCTCGTCGAGCTCTCCCGCGCCAACGTGCCGGCCGTCGGCACCGCGGCCGAGTCCGCGGCCTGAGCCGGCGCACGACGCACCGACGCCCCAGCGCATGAGCGCATCCGACCGTCCGCTGCTGAGCAACGCTCGCAGCGAACGGGTCCGTGAGGTCTCGGCGCTGGGGCGTCGTGCTGCCCGCGCGCGGTCGGGCCGGTTCCTCGTGGAGGGGCCCCAGGCCGTGCGCGAGCTGCTGCGGTATGCCGCCGGGCACGCCCGCGCGCTCTACGTCACCGCGGCGGCGGGGGAGCGGCATCCCGAGATCCTCGACGCGGCGGGGCGCGAGGACGTGCCGACCTGGACCTGCACCGAGGAGGTGCTCGCGGCGATGGCGGACACCGGCTCGCCGCAGGGGGTGCTGGCCGTCGCCGAGCACGTCGACGTGCCGCTCGACGAGGCGCTGGACGCCGTGGGGCCGGGCGGCTTCGCCGTGGTGCTCACCCACGTGCGCGACCCCGGCAACGCGGGGACCGTGCTCCGGGGGGCGAGCGCCTTCGGGGCCGCGGCGGTGCTCGTGAGCGCCGCCTCGGTCGACGTGCACCACCCCAAGGTCGTGCGCTCCACCGTGGGCGCGCTGTTCCACCTGCCGGTCAGCGTGGGGACGCCGGTGGGGGAGCTGCTGGACGCGTGCCGCGGGCGTGGCATCCGGCTGCTCGCGGCCGACGGCGGCGGGGAGGTCGCGTTGCCGGACGCCGACCTGGCCGGGCCGCACGCGTGGGTCCTCGGCAACGAGGCGTGGGGGATGCCCGACGACGTGCTCGCCGCCTGCGACGCCGGCGTGGCCATCCCCATCGAGCGGGCCGAGTCGCTCAACCTCGCGATGGCCGCGACGGTCTGCCTGCACGCCTCCGCGGCGGCGGCCGGGGAAACCCGGTCGTGGGGGCGCCCGGGGCGCACCTAGACTTGCGCAGGTGTCCGAAGCCAACAGTCACACCAGTCCAGCCGGTATGCCCGCAGGCACCGACCAGGAGGGGTCGCCGCACGAGGGGGGCGGCTCGGCGTCGGCGGAGCCCGGGCTGAGCCCGGAGAGCGTCGAGGGCCACGTCGCGCAGGCCCTGGAGGCCATCGCCGCGGCGTCCGACCTGGACGGCCTCAAGGAGGCGCGGCTGGCCCACGCCGGGGACCGTTCACCGCTGGCGCTGGCCAACCGTGCCATCGGCGGGCTGCCGGGCCCGGAGAAGGCCGCGGCCGGCAAGCTCGTCGGCCAGGCGCGGGGGAGGGTCAACCAGGCGCTCGCCCGGCGCCAGCAGGAGCTGGAGGCCGAGCGGGACGAGCGCATCCTCGTCGAGGAGGCCATGGATCTCACCGTCGCCCCCGGGCGCCGCCCGCTGGGCCGTCGTCACGTCCTGACCGTCACCGCCGAGCGCATGGCGGACGCGATGGTCGGCATGGGGTGGGAGATCGCCGAGGGGCCGCAGGTCGAGGCCGAGTGGTTCAACTTCGACGCGCTGAACTTCGACAAGGACCACCCGGCCCGGCAGATGCAGGACACCTTCTTCGTCGAGCCGGCCAAGGCCGGGCTGGTGCTGCGCACCCACACCTCGCCGGTGCAGGCGCGGTCGCTGCTCGAGCGCGGCGTGCCGCTCTACGTCGCGGTGCCGGGCAAGACCTTCCGCACCGACGAGCTCGACGCCACGCACACCCCCGTCTTCCACCAGCTCGAGGGGCTGGCCATCGACGAGGGCCTGACGATGGCCCACCTCAAGGGCACCCTGGACCGCCTCGCCGAGGCGATGTTCGGGCCGGGGATCGTGAGCCGGCTGCGGCCCGCCTACTTCCCGTTCACCGAGCCCAGCGCGGAGATGGACTTCCGCTGCTTCGTCTGCCGCGGCGAGCCCACCGCCACCCCCTGCCGGACGTGCGGCGGCACCGGGTGGATCGAGTGGGGCGGCTGCGGCATGGTCCACCACAACGTCCTGCGCGCGTGCGGGGTCGACCCGGAGCGCTACCAGGGCTTCGCCTTCGGCATGGGGGTGGAGCGCACGGCGATGTTCCGGCACGGCATCGCGGACATGCGGGAGCTCATCGAGGGAGACGTGCGCTTCAACGCGCAGTTCGGGATGGAGATCTGATGCGGGTACCGGTCGACTGGCTGGGCGAGTACGTCACGCTGCCCGAGGGCGTCACCGGCGAGCAGATCGCCGCCGACCTCGTGGCCGTCGGGCTCGAGGAGGAGGGACTGCACACCAGCGGTGTCGGCGGCCCCCTCGTCGTGGGCCGGGTGCTCGAGATGACGCCGGAGGAGCAGAAGAACGGCAAGACCATCAACTGGTGCCAGGTCGACGTCGGCGACGCCAACGGCAGCGGCGAGCCCCAGGGCATCGTCTGCGGGGCGCACAACTTCGCGGCCGGCGACCTCGTCGCGGTGATCCTCCCCGGGGGCAGCCTGCCGACCCCCCAGGGCCCGCTGACCATCAGCGCCCGCAAGACCTACGGCCACGTCTCGGCCGGCATGATCTGCTCGGTCCGCGAGCTCGGCATCGGCGAGGACCACGACGGCATCCTGGTGCTGCCGCGCCTGCTGCCCGCGGAGGTCGTCGCGCGGCTGGCCCCCGGGGACGACCTCGTCGGGGTGCTCGGGCTGGACCGGGAGACCGTCGAGGTCAACGTCACCCCCGACCGCGGATACTGCTTCTCGATCCGGGGCATCGCCCGGGAGTACTCGCACGCCACCGGCGCGGCCTACACCGACCCGGCCGCGCTCCCCGTCGACCCCGGCGAGGGGGAGGGGTATGCCGTGCGGCTCGCCGACGAGGCGCCGCTCGAGGGAGTCCCGGGCTGCGACCGCTACCTCGCCCGGGTGGTGCGCGGCATCGACCTCACCCGGACCACCCCGGAGTGGATGGCGCGCCGGCTGACCGAGGCCGGCATGCGCCCGATCGGCCTGGCGGTCGACGTGACCAACTACGTCATGCTGGCGCTCGGGCAGCCGTTGCACGCCTTCGACCTGGCGACCCTGTCGGGCCCCGTCGTGGTCCGCCGCGCCCGCCCGGGCGAACGGCTGACCACCCTCGACGACGTGGACCGTGCCCTGGACCCCGAGGACCTCCTCATCACCGACGGCGGGGAGCGGGTGCTCGCGCTGGCCGGCGTGATGGGCGGCGAGGACGGCGAGGTGACACCCGGGGTCACGACCGACGTGCTCATCGAGTCCGCGCACTTCGACGCCCGGTCCGTGGGGCGCACGTCGCGTCGCCACCGGCTCTCCAGCGAGGCGGCCAAGCGCTTCGAGCGCGGGGTGGACCCCGACGTCACGGCGGCGGCCGCTCAGCTGGCGGTCGACCTGCTCGTCGAGCACGGGGGAGGGACCGCAGACCCGGCCGTCACCGACGAGGACCAGCGGCCGCAGCGGCCCACCGTCGACCTCGACCTCACGCTGGCGAGCCGCTACGTCGGCGTCACCTACGACCTGGCACGGGTGCAGGAGATCCTGCGGCTCATCGGCTGCGAGGTGGAGGGGGGCGCCGGCGACCGGGTGGTCGCCGTCCGGCCGCCCAGCTGGCGCCCCGACCTGACCGACGCCCCCGGGCTGGTCGAGGAGGTCGCCCGCATCGACGGCTACGACAAGATCCCGTCGGTCGTCCCCCGGGCGGTGGGCGGCCGCGGACTGACCCACGGCCAGCGGGCCCGGCGGGCGGTCGCGACGGCCCTGGCGGGCCAGGGTCTCCAGGAGGTCCTCACCTACCCCTTCGTCGGCGTCGAGCGCTTCGACGAGCTCGGGCTGGACCAGGACGACCCGCACCGTGACGCGGTCCGGCTCGCGAACCCGCTGTCGGACGAGGCGCCGCTGCTGCGGACCGCCCTGCTGCAGACGCTGCCGGAGGCCCTGCGCCGCAACGTGTCCCGGGGCAGCCGCGACGTCGCGCTCTTCGAGATCGACAGCGTCACGCTGCCCGCGGGCGAGGCGATCGCCCCCGTGCCCGGGGTCGGTGAGCAGCCCGACGACGAGGTCCTGGCGCAGATCCGCGCCGCCGTGCCCGCCCAGCCCTGGCACGTGGCGCTCATGGCCGCCGGGCAGGCCGACCGGTCCGGATGGTGGGGCCGTGGTCGCCCCGTCGACGTCGTCGACGTCGTCGGCTGGGCGCACGCCGTGGCCGAGGCCCTGGGGGTGGAGGTCCGCCGGGAGCAGAGCGAGCGGGCGTCGTTCCACCCGGGCCGCTGCGTCGACCTCACCCTGGCGGACGGCACCGTGGTGGGCTGGGCCGGCGAGCTGCACCCCACGGTCGTGCAGCGCCTGGGCCTGCCGCCGCGCACCAGCGCCGCCGAGCTGAACCTCGACGTGCTCGTCGTGGCCAGCGACCACCGGACCCAGGCCAGCCCGTTGTCCACCCACCCGCTCGCGACCTCCGACGTCGCGCTGGAGGTGCCCCGCGGGGTCCGCTTCAGCGCCGTGGAGGAGTCGCTGCGGGCGGGGGCGGGTGACCTCCTGGAGCGGCTGGAGCTCTTCGACGTCTACGCCGGCGACCAGGTCGCCCAGGACCGGCACTCCCTGGCCTTCCGGATGCACTTCCGGGCGCCGGACCGGACCCTGACCACGCAGGAGGTCAACGAGGCCCGGGACGCGGCCGTCGGACGGGCCGCCCGGGACCACGGGGCGGTGCAGCGGTGAGCGCCCGGGTGGCCCTGGTGACCGGGGCGTCGCGCGGCATCGGCGCCCTCGCGGTCGAGGCGCTGCTGGGTGCCGGGTGGCACGTCGTCGGCGTGTCCCGGTCCGGCACGGTGGCCGACGGCGCCGAGGGCGTGCCGTGCGACGTCACCGACGCCGACCAGGTCGCCTCGGTGGTGGACGCGGTGGTCGAGCGGCACGGCCGCATCGACCTGCTCGTCAACAACGCCGGCCTCATCGAGGCCGAGGTGCCGCTCTGGGAGGCCGACGTCGACGAGTGGTGGCAGGTCATGGTGACCAACGTGCGCGGCCCCTTCCTGCTCACGCGGGCGGTGGTGCCGCACATGATCGCGGCGGGCGGCGGCCGGGTCGTCAACATCAACTCCGGGTCCGGCACCAAGGAGCGGGGCGACCTCACGGCGTACTGCGGCTCCAAGTCGGCCCTCGCCCGCATCACCGGCGGGGTGGCGCAGGCCGGGGCCGAGCACGGGGTCCTGGCCTTCGACCTGGCGCCCGGGGTCGTCGAGACCGACATGACCCACTCGATGCAGATGCACGAGGGCCGGACCGAGTGGACCGCCCCGCAGGAGGTGACCGACCTCCTCCTGGCGTTCGCCTCGGGCGAGCTCGACGGCTTCTCCGGCCGGATGGTGCGGGCCGGCGCCGACGACCTCGACACGCTGCGCGCGTGGTCCGCCCGCGGGCTGCCGGACGGGGCGCGCATGCTCCGGCTGCGGCCGTGGGGCGAGGACGACCCGCTGGCCCCCTGACGTGGAGGGCTTCGGTGTCCGCACGCGGTGGGAGGACCTGCCGGTCCCGGTGCACGACTGGGTCGCGCAGGTCCTCGGTGGCCCCGTCGTGCAGGCGGTCTCGCAGCCGGGCGGCTTCTCCCCGGGCTCGGCCGACCGGGTCCGGACCGCGGCCGGCCGCCGCGCCTTCGTCAAGGCGGTCGGGCCGCACCCGAACCCGGACTCACCCGCGCTGCACCGCCGCGAGGCCGGCGTGCTGCGCAGCCTCGCCGCTGAGGGGCTGGACCTCGCTCCCGCCCTGATCGCCGACCTCGACGACGACGGGTGGGTCGCCGTGCTCACCGAGGAGGTCGACGGCCGGCACCCGCACGCCCCGTGGACGGGGGCCGAGCTGGCGGGCACCCTCGCCGCGCTGACCGAGCTCGCCCACCACCGGGCGCCCGCCTCCTGGCCCGACCTGCCCGGGGAGGTCCGCGCCGCGTTCGGCTGCTGGGCGCTGCTGCGCGACGACCCGCCGGCGGACCTGGACCCCTGGCTCGTGCCGCGGCTGGGGGAGCTGCACGACCTGTCCTCGCGCACCCTGGACCGGCTGGCGGGGGACGCGGTCGTGCACCTCGACGTCCGCGCGGACAACCTGCTGGTCGAGGCCGACGGGCGGGCGCGCCTCGTCGACTGGCCGTGGGCGAGCCGTGGGGCCGGGTGGTTCGACGCCAGCTAGCTGCTCGTCGACGTGTGGGCGGTCGGGGAGGTCGACCTCGGCCCGCACCTGCCTCCGGTCCTGGCGCTGGGCGCGACGCGCGAGGACGTGCTCGGCGTGGTCGCCGGGCTGGGCGGCTACCTGCTCGACGCGGCCCGGCGCCCGGCGGCCCCGGGGCTGCCCACCCTGCGTGCCTTCCAGCGCTCCCGCGGCGAGGCCGCCGTGCGGCTCCTGCAGGAGCTCGGGGGTGGCGCCTGGTCCTGAGCACGCCGCTGCGTGCGGGGCCTCGGGTCAGCCCCGGGGCGCATCCAGCCGGGCGACCAAGGCGCGGGGGGCGGTCGCGCGGTAGGACTCCTCGACGAGCTCGGCGACCTCGACCCAGTCGCTGTCGTCGTCGAGGTCGACGCCCACCCAGCCGGCGGGGCCGAGGTAGGCCGGTCGGAAGCACCGGGGCTGCTCCAGCAGGGCCCGCGCCTCGTCGGGGTGCGGCTTCACGACCACCGCGTCCGGGTGCTGGGCATACGTCCCGTCGACCTTGACCGAGGCGCCCACGTAGGCGAACACCTTCACCGTGAAGAACGCCGGGTGCCCGTGGCTGGTCTTCTCCGCGGACGCCGGGAGCGCCAGGCAGACCGCCCGCACCCGGGCCAGCACCGGGCTGTGCGGGTCCACCACGAGCGGGTGCGCCATGGGTGCACGCTAGCGCCGTCCGGTGCGGGGCGCTGGGTGCATACTCATGCAGACATCGGTATACTCGTGCACCGTGACCTCGATCCCCATGACCCGCGCCGCGCGGCACCAGCGCATCAGCGACCTGCTGGAGCGGCACGCGGTGGGCTCCCAGGGGCAGCTGCTCGACCTCCTGTCGGAGGACGGCATCTCGGTCACCCAGGCCACCCTCTCCCGCGACCTCGTCGAGCTGGACGCCGTCAAGGTGCGCCGCGGGCGGCAGCTCGTCTACGCCGTGCCCGGTGAGGGCGGCGACCACACCCCGCGGCCCGCCCAGGACCAGCTCGAGGTCAGCCACCGCCTCGCCCGCCTCTGCCAGGAGCTGCTCGTCAGTGCCCGGTCGGTCGGCAACCAGGTCGTGCTGCGCACGCCGCCCGGCGCCGCGCAGTTCCTCGCCTCGGCGATCGACCGCAGCGACGCCGAGGACATCCTCGGCACGATCGCCGGGGACGACACCATCCTCGTCATCACCGCGGACCCCGCGGGCGGCCCGGACACCGCGCACCGGCTCCTCACGCTGGCGGCCGAGCCCGAGCAGCGTGACGGCACCTGACACACTGGTGCCCATGACCGTGAGCCTGTGGGGAGGCCGCTTCTCCGGCGGCCCCAGCGACGCCTTGGCCGCCCTGAGCAAGAGCACGCACTTCGACTGGAGGCTGGCCCCCTACGACCTGGCCGGCTCGCGGGCGCACGCCCGCGTCCTGCACCGTGCCGGGCTGCTGTCCGACGACGACCTCGCGGCGATGCTGGCGGCCCTGGGGCAGTTGCTCGCCGACCTCGGGTCGGGTGCGTTCGTCGCCCTCGACACCGACGAGGACGTGCACACGGCGCTGGAGCGGGGGCTCATCGAGCGGGCGGGACCGGAGGTCGGCGGACGGCTGCGGGCCGGCCGGTCGCGCAACGACCAGGTGGCGGCGCAGTTCCGGATGTACCTCCGGGACCAGGCCCGACTGCTCGGCGCCCGGGTGCTCGAGGTGGTGCAGGCGCTGGTCGACCAGGCCGCGACCCACCCCGAGGTGGCCATGCCGGGGCGGACCCACCTGCAGCACGCCCAGCCGGTGCTCCTCGCGCACCACCTGCAGGCCCACGCCTGGGCCCTGGTGCGCGACGTCGAGCGGCTCGTGGACTGGGACCAGCGCGCGGCGGTCTCGCCCTACGGCTCCGGCGCCCTCGCCGGGTCCTCGCTGGGGCTCGACCCGCAGTCGGTCGCCCACGACCTCGGTATGCCGCGGGCCGTCGACAACTCCATCGACGGGACCGCCTCGCGCGACTTCGCGGCGGAGTTCTCCTTCGTCATGGCGATGACGGCGGTCGACCTGTCGCGCATCGCCGAGGAGGTCATCCTCTGGGCGACGGCGGAGTTCGGCTTCGTCACGCTCGACGACGCCTTCTCGACCGGCTCGAGCATCATGCCCCAGAAGAAGAACCCCGACGTCGCCGAGCTGGCCCGCGGCAAGGCGGGCCGCCTCATCGGTGACCTCGCCGGGCTGCTGGCCACGCTCAAGGGCCTGCCGCTCGCCTACAACCGCGACCTCCAGGAGGACAAGGAGCCGGTCTTC